>CAYSAC010000007.1:0-37182 GCA_964428815.1 uncultured Acidimicrobiaceae bacterium
TCGAAGGCTTTACGCAGGTAGGCGACATCGTCATGGACGGTGAGGACGAGGACGGCCGTCTTGGGGCTGACGGCGGCGATGCGGCGGGTGGCCTCGATGCCGCTGGCGTCGGGCAGGCCCAGATCCATGACGAACACATCCGGCTGTTCCGCCTTCGCCAGCGCGACCGCCTCCTCGGCGGTGCCGGCCTCGCCCACCACCACGAGGTCGGCTTCCTCGGCGAGGATGCGGCGCAGGCCGCTGCGGACGACGGTGTGGTCGTCGCACAGCGCGACCCGGATCGGGTCACTCACAGCGGCACCTCGAGGATCACGGTGGTGCCTTCGGTGAGGACGGACGCGATCTTGACGCGCCCGCCGGCGAGCGACGCCCGCTCGGCCATGCCGGCTAGCCCCAGCGAGTGCAACGCACCGTCGCCGAGCTCGAACCCGATGCCGTCGTCGACGATCGAGGCCCGCATCCCCTCGCCGTCCGCGGTGATGGCCACGGTCGCGAAGGACGCCTCGGCGTGGCGGGCGACGTTGGTGAGTGCCTCCTGCACCACCCGGTACACGACGGTCTCGATTTCGGGGGGCAGCCGGCGGTCGTCGTCGAGCCCGCCGAGGGCCAGCTCGACCCGCACGCCGAAGCGTCGCGTGAGGTTGTCGGCCAGGCGGTGTATGGCGGCGACCAGCCCGACGTCGTCGAGCACGGTTGGTCGCAGCTCGAAGGCGAGCTGGCGGACCTCGTCGAGGGCCTGCGCGACCAGCTCGCGGACCTCGTCTGTGCGCGCCCGCACCTCCTCGGCGTTCGGACCGTCTTGCAACGACCTCTCGACCAGTCGCAGCCCGAGGAGCACCGAGGTCAACGCCTGGCCGATCTGGTCGTGCAGGTCACGGGCAACGCGGGCCCGCTCGGCCTCCTGGGCGTCGATGATCCGGCCCAGCATCTCCCGTTGGGCCCGGGAGCGCTCCTGCGCGGCGGCGAGCTCCGATACGGCCGCGGCCCGGTCACGCTCGGCGGCCACGAGCAGCGCGCCTTCGATGGCGGCGGCGGCGAAGGCGGCCAGGCTGACGACGAGGCGCTCGTCCTCCCCATCGAACTCCCTGCCACCCTCCTTCTCGGTCAGGTAGAGGTTGCCGAGCCGGCGGCTGCCGGTCCGGACGGGCACACCGAGAAACGTCCGCATCGGCGGGTGGTGGGGTGGGAAGCCGCACGAGCGAGGGTCGGTGGCGAGGTCGGCGAGGCGGATGGGGCCGTCGGCGACGATCACCTCGCCCAGCAGCCCACGACCCTCTGGCAGGTCACCGATCCGGGCGACCGTCTCTGCGTCGAGCCCGAAGTGGATGAACCGCTCGATGCGCCCGGTCGCGTCGTAGACGCCGAGGGCCGCGTAGCGGGCTCCCGCCACCGTGGCGGCGCAGTGGACCATGCGGTCGAGGATCTGGTCGAGGTCGTGCTCGGCCGTCAGCTCGAGCGCCGCCCGCAGCAGCGCGTCGAGGCGATCGTCATCGGCCGCCAACCCTTTACCGTTCTGCCCTCGTCAACGACATGCTGTCGGAGATCGTAGCGACCGAACCTGGGCGACTCGGCGTTTTCGCTCCGTAGTCGGCCGCAGCGCTCTTTCCGTACACGCACCGGATGACACCGACCCGCCGCGACCCGATGATGAGGACACAGATCCCGCCTGCGTGGCGAAACGCGATGGGCACACCGACCACAACCGGCCCACCGAGCGGACCGAGACCGACAGGAGCGCAACGTGAACCACCAGAAGATGCTCAAGCCGATGGCAATCGGCGTCGCCGTCCTCTTCGTGCTCGGCCTCGCTGGCCTGCCCGTCCTCAACTATCTGCCGCTGCTCATCATCCTCGCCTGCCCGGTGATGATGATGTTCATGATGGGCGGCATGAGCCACGGCGGCGACAAGCAGGACCACTCCGAGCACGATCACTCCCGCGCCGGTCACGACCGGCGTGAGGAGCCGTGAACCCCCGAAGCGTCCGGGCCGGCGCCCTGGCGAGCGCCGGCCTGGCGCTGTTCTATGTGATCGTTGTCGCCGCCGCCTCCAGATCCTGGCAACACCTCACGGACCAAGCCCGCCAGGACTGGTACTACCTCGTTCCCATCGTCGCCGGCTTCGGCGTCCAAGTCGCCCTGATCTCGGAGCTGCGGCGCCGCCACCGGCTGCAGCACGCGGTTGCCGCCGCGGGTGGCGTCGGCGCGAGCGCGTCGACAGTCGGCATGGTCGCCTGCTGCGCTCATCACCTCGCTGATCTCGCACCGTTCATCGGTGCCACCGGCGCCGCCGCCTTCCTGACCGACTACCGCATCCCGTTCATGGTCGTCGGCATCGGCGTGAACGCCGTCGGTGTGACGATCGCGGCACGCCGGCTTCGGCGGACCCCGCTTGTCCATGCCCGTCAGGACGTGGAGGCCGACGCGTGCGTGGCCGCCTGATCCTCGCCGCGCTCGTAGTGAGCGTCGTCGCTGCGGCTGGCGTGATCTTGGCCACCCGCGGCGGAGATCACGACCCGATACTGGCCGACGACGCCGGGCTGGAGACGCGCAGCGTCGCGGCGGGCGAGGTGGACATCGAGATCGAACCCCGCCAGCTCGACGACCAAGGAGCGGTCTTCGCCATCACCCTCGACACGCACGCGGTCGACCTCTCGGCCGATCTCACCCGCGCCGCGCTCGAGGTCGGCGGGGTCACCTGGCCGGTCGAGGCATGGTCGGGCGACGGGCCAGGCGGCCACCACCGTGAAGGCGACCTTCGCTTCGACGCCGGCGGCGCGGCTAGGGGGACTGCCCGGCTCGCCCTCCCCGGGTTCCCCGAACCCGTCGAGGTCACCTGGGAGCTCGAGGGTTGAGCGATGGCGCGGTCGGTGCCGCTGGGAACCGTCAGCGCCTTCGGCAACCGCCAAGTCCGCCAGGCTGCCGAGCGAGCCGCGGCGCCACAGTGGCGATCGCTCGGCCCGCTCCGGATCGTGGTCACGTCCGACCGCCTCCTCATGTGGTTCGAGCACGCGTGGTGGTCGGTCTGGCTCTCCGCCATCACTGACGTGCGGCGCGACCCGGGGAACAGCTTGCTCGACCTCTTTTTCGACGCAGACCCGCCGTACCGACTGGGTTGCCTCTTGTCGCCGCTGCAGCGTCCGATGCGACGGGTGAACCGCCCAGCTCTCGTAGCCATGGAGCATGACGCCAGGTCGGTCGAGGACGAGGGGAGCGCATGATCAGTCCGGCGCGCTCTCGACCTTGGCCAGCGCCCGCCGGTCGATCTTCTGCATGGCGGTGAGCGGCAGCTCGTCGACGATGCGGACGGCCTCCGGCAGCTTGTAGCTGGCGAGCCGGCTCGACAGGTGGTCGCGCAGCGAGTCGAGCGTCGGCAGCGCGGACCGGTCGCGCGGCACGACGACGGCGACCCCGATCTCGCCCATCACGTCGTCCGGTCGGGGGACGATGGCGAGCTCGGCCACGGCTGGGTGGTCGGCGAGCGCCGCCTCGACCTCCATCGGATAGACGTTGTAGCCACCGCGGATGAACATCTCCTTCGCACGTCCGGCCAAGCGCAGGTTGCCCTCGACGTCGATGCGGCCGAGGTCGCCGGTGCGCAGCCAACCGTCGACAAGCGTGGCCTCGGTCTCCCCGAGGTCGCGCCAGTAGCCGGACATCACCGTGGGCGAGCGCAGCCACACCTCGCCAACATCGTCCCCGTGGACGGGTCGGCCGTCGTCGTCGCGGACGTCGACCTCGATTCCGCCGCGGGGCTTGCCAACGGTGAAGAAGGCCTCCTCATCGTCGGCGTCGAACGCTGTCGCTGTCCCGCACCCGCCTGACTCGGTGGAGGAGTAGCGGATCGAGTAGGAGGCGTTGAAGCGCCGTCGAGCCTCCTCGACGAGCGCGGGCGAGGACGGGCCCGCGCCCGCGGTGATCGTCTGCACCGCGCTCAGGTCCAGCTCGTCGAGCTCAGAGGCCCGGAGCATGAGCGCGATCTGGGGCGCGACGCCTCCGATCGAGGTCATCCGCTGCTCGGCGATCACCCGCAGCGCGTCACCGGCTCGCCACCGCCCGAGGATGTGGGTCGTCGTGCCGAGTCGCAGGTGCCACGCCAGCTTGGTCATGAACCCGACGTGGGCGAACTCGGTGCTGGCGAGCATGGCTCCGCCACCGCCCCAGACGTCTCCCACGTCGATCCGTGTGATCGCCGCCAGCTGGCGGTCGGTGAACAGCGCTCCCTTCGGCGCGCCGGTCGTTCCGGAGGTGAAGACCAGGGTGACGGCGCGATCGGGGTCGGGGACGAGCGGCGCGGCTCGCTCGGGGCGAGCCAGGTCGTCCAGCGCGGCCGCGTCGCTGACGACGAGCGCTGGGTCGGCCAAGGCCAGGATGGCGTCCCGCTCGGGAGGCGAGAGGCGCGGGTTCACGCCTGCGGTGACGGCACCGGCCTTCGCCGCCCCGAGGTAGGCGAGCACGTAGGGCGTCGTCGAGGGGAGGGTGAGTGCCACGACGTCGCCGGGTCTGATGCCTGCGGCGCGCAGCCCGGCGGCGATCTCCTCGGAGCGCCGGTCGAGCTCGGCGTAGCTGGTGGTGGTGCCGTCGGGGTCGACGAAGGCCGGTGTGAGGCCGAAGCGACGCGCCGCCTCACGAACGACGTTGGGGAGCACTGGCTCACCGCGTCCGGGGCTGGATGCGCTCGCCCGCGCTGAAGGCTTGCTGGCCCTCGGCCTGGGCCTTGGCCGAGACGCCGAGGTTGAGCAGCGACGGCGCCAGGTCGATGGCCTGCTGCGGGGAGACCTCACGAGCAGCCCACAGCGATCGCACCGTCGTCTGCACCGCAGTTGGCGGTTGCGACGCGATGGCGTGTGCCGCCCACCGGGCGGTGGCGAGCAGATCTGCGGCTGGCACGACCTCGGAGATGAAGCCGATCTCGAGCGCCCGTTGGGCGCTGATGCGCTCGTGGCTGCCGAGTAGCGCGAGGCGCATCACCTCGCCGAAGGGCATGCGAGGCAGGAGCAGGGCGGGTTCGTAGACGGCGGGCATGCCGTAGGTGACGTGCGGGTCGAAGAACGTGGCGTGCTCTGCGGCGATGATGAACTCGACTTCGCCCAGCAGGTAGAAGGCACCGCCGCAGGCCATGCCGTTGACCGCTGCGATCACTGGCTTCCAGAGCCCATTGCTCTTCGGGCCGAGGCGGCGCCCCGGGTCCTCGTAGGTGAAGGCGTCGTAAGACGCGGCGCCGTCGCCGGTCACCTCGCTCCGGTCGATCCCGGTGCAGAATGCCTTGTCGCCGCTTGCGGTGAGGATTGCGCAGCGAACGTCGTTGTCGGTGCGCAGCGCAGCCCACACCTGGGAGAGCTCGTCGCACATCTCGTAGGTGAACGCGTTGTGCTTGTCGGGGCGGTCGATCGTGATGGTGGCAACACCGTCGGCCGCGTCGTAACGAAGTGTGTTGAGGTCCACTCAGTGGAGACTATGCGAAGACGCCGAACGGGCTGATGGGCCAGCCTCCAAGAATCCCCGGCTAATTCAGAGGCTCCCGAATCCAACGAACCATCGTGGCTGAGCGCGTGCTCGGCCTTCCCCGAGGGAGATGAGATGACCGACAAGATACGGCTGGACATCGACGGTTCGGTGGCCGTCATCACCAACGACAACCCCGACAAGCACAACGCCTTCGACGACGAGATGGACCTGCGCCTGTTCGAGATCCTCGGCGAGCTCGGCCAGCGGCGCGACGTGCGGGCGATCGTGTGGCGAGGCGAGGGCAAGTCGTTCTCGTCCGGTCGCGACGTCGCCGCCATCGGCGGCGGCCAGGTCGAGCTCACCCACCACGAGCTGATGACCCGTGGCCACCGCGGCATCCAACAGATCTTCGACCTCGACGCTCCCATCGTCGTTGGCTGCAAGGGTTGGTCCATCGGGGCGTCGTTCCAGCGGGCCCTGCTGTGCGACATCCGCATCGCGGCCGAAGGTGCCCGCTTCATGCTCCCCGAGGTGACCCATGGCGTGATCCCTGACACGGGCGGGGTCGGACGACTGTTCCAGATCTGCGGTCACGGTGTCGCCAGCGACATGGTGCTCACCGGTCGTGCCATGGACGCGGCCGAGGCCTACGCCCACGGCGTCGTCTCCCGGGTCGTGCCGCTCGAGGAGCTCGACGCCGTCGCGATGGAGATGGCCCAGAAGATCGCCGCTTCGCCGGCCGTGACCGTGAAGGTCGCCAGGCGGGTCATCAAGCACCTGGCCGAGCCCGCCATCCGCGCGTCGATGGCCGAGGAGCTCATCGGCCAGACCTACATCAGCCGTTCCGACGACATGGCGGAGCTGCGCGCCGCCAGCGCCGACGGCCGCGACCCCATCTACACCGGAAGCTGAGGACAACGCCATGACCGAACCCATCGGCCTACCCGAGCCGCCGCCCGCCGGCACCACCGCCCTCCCGGCCGGCACCTTCGCCGGCCAGACCGTGCTCATCACCGGCGGCGGCACCGGCCTCGGCAAGGCCACCGCCACCGAGTTCGCTCGGCTCGGTGCCGACATCGTCATCGCCAGCCGCAAGGCCGAGCACCTCTCAGCCGGCAGGGACGAGCTCGCCGAACTCGGTACGACGGTTGTCACCGTCGAGTGCGACATCCGCGAGCCGGACCAGATCGCGGCCGCGTTCGACGCCGCCGAGGCGCAGCTGCGCCTCCCCGACGTGCTCATCAACAACGCGGCCGCCAACTTCCCGGTGCCCGCAGAGGACATGTCGCCGAACGCCTGGCGCACGGTCGTCGACATCACCCTCAACGGCACGTTCTTCTGCGCCCGCGAGTTCGCCCGCCGCCACCTCGCCGCGGGCACGCCGGGCTCCATCATCAATGTCGGCGCCTCGTACGCGTGGACGGGCGGTCCCGGCTTCGCCCACTCGGCGGCCGCCAAGGCCGGCGTGAAGAACATGGTGGAGACGCTCGCCGTCGAGTGGGGTCCCTACGGCATCCAGGTGAACGGGCTGGTGCCCGGCATGTTCCCCCACGAGGACATGACCGCCGACATCAAGGGCAACCTCGACCGCACCAACGAGAAGGACCGCTGCCAGCCGGCGCTACGCGTCGGCCGCCTGCGCGAGCTCGGCTGGGCGGCGACGTTCCTTGCGTCGCCCTACGCGCAGTTCATCTCCGGCCACACACTCGTCGTCGACGGCGCCAACTGGCAACGTCGCAGCCTCACCAACCCCGAGGTCGTCACCGTCCGCGACCAGATGAGCAAGGGCCCCTTCGCCCTGTGAGGCGCCGGCGGATTGGCCGAGCTCATCCGAAGATGACGGTTCTGCGTGCGAGCTTCCATCCTTCGTCCGTGCTGCGAAACGTGTCCTCGTAGCGGCCGACGGACGTGGGTGTCGGTGTCGTTGACGTCGTCGTCCAGAACACGAACGAGGAGAGCGCGGTCGCCTCGTCGGGGCCGTCGACGCGAATCGACGTCGTCGTGACGGTGTGCATCGTGTCGGACCCTGGACCCTGCAGCCCCGCGGTCGTTCGCTCCCTTGCCCCCCTCGCGATCTCGTCGCGGCCCCGACGCTCCGACGCGGTCAATCCGACGTGCGGGCTGGCCGGCATGGCCCACACGATGTCGCCGGTGAGCAACGCGAGGTAGCCATCGAGATCGCCGGCGTCGGCCAGCTGCGCGAGGCGCGCGAGCACGTTCCGGATCTCCAACTCGGCAGCAACCTGGTCGATGCCCATTCCCCTTAGTCCAACCCCTTGGGCTGTCTCACGCGATGACGCCTCGGTCGCGCGAATCCTTGAAGCTCCGCCGGGGCCAGGTCGAGCTCGTCTGCGAGCACCTCGTCGGCCACTGCGTCCACCGGATCAGGCCTTGTGCACTGCCCGCCGCAGCGCGGCGTGTTGCTCGGCCGTGGCCGCTCGCGAGATGGCGACCGGGAGGTCCAGCACCGGGAGCAGAGGGACGAGGGCGGCAAGCTCGGGGTCCACGTGCGCGACACTAGGTACGCCGGTGGGCTTCTCGCACTTGCCGTCGCGCGCGACGACACCGCGCATGGGTCGTGACGATGCCGCACGAGCGGCGGCATGGGCTGCGCCCTAATGCTCGAGTTGGAATGATGATTGAATCTTCTCGCGACGACCGCAGGGCGCCGATAACCGGTGTCGAACTGAAGCTGATCCGATGACGCCGGCGCGGAGGGTATGACCGTAATCATGGGGGAGCTCTATTGGGATCCGTTCGACACCGAGATCGACACTGACCCGTATGCCATCTGGCAGCGACTCCGTGACGAAGCGCCCGTGTATCGCAACGAGAAGTACGACTTCTACGCCCTGAGCCGGTTCGCTGACGTCGAGGCGGCCCACCGCGATCCAAAGACGTACAGCTCGGCCCACGCCACGGTGCTCGAGCTCATGACGCCGGAGCCGTCGACGAGCGGGCAGATGATCTTCCTCGACCCGCCCGAGCACACGCGGTTGCGCACGCTGGTGTCGCGTGCGTTCACACCGCGCCGCATCGGCGCGATCGAGGATCGCGTCCGCGAGCTGTGCTGCGAGCTGCTCGATGCGCGGTTGGGCTCGGATGGCTTCGACTATGTGGAGGACTTCGGCGCGCAGCTGCCGTCCCGTGTCATCTCGTCGCTCATCGGCGTCCCTTCAGACGAGCGTGAGGAGATGCGTCAGCTCATCGACCAGGTGTTCCACATCGAGCCGGGCGTGGGGATGATCAACGATGTCTCGTTCGAGGCGCAGCTGCAGATCCACAAGCGGCTGATGCGTTGGCTGGCCGACCGAGACGCCAACCCGATCGACGACATGCTCACGGACCTGGTCCACGCTGAGATCACCGACGACACCGGTGCCCTGCGTCGGCTCACCCGCCACGAGAGCGCGGACTTCGCCAATCTGCTCATCGGTGCCGGCACCGAGACGGTCGCACGATTCCTCGGCTGGGCGGCGGTCCTGCTCGCCGCGCATCCCGACCAGCGCGCCGATCTCGGCGAGCGACCTGAGCTCATTCCCAACGCTGTCGAGGAGGTGCTGCGCTTCGAGGCGCCCTCGCCCGTGCAGGGCCGGTGGACGACATGCGACGTCGAGGTGGCCGGCGAGATCGTGCCGAAGAACTCCAAGGTGCTGCTGCTCACCGGATCAGCAGGGCGCGACGAGCGCAAGTACCCAAACGCCGACCGGTTCGACGTCCATCGAGAATTCGATCATCACGTGTCGTTCGGCTATGGCATCCACTTCTGCATCGGCGCCGCGCTGGCTCGCATGGAGGCGCGCATCGCCCTCGAGGAGACGCTCAAGCGCTGGCCGGCGTGGGACGTCGATCACGATGGGTGCGTGCGGCTCCACACCAGCACCGTGCGGGGCTGGAGCAAGGTTCCGATCACGACCGGCTCTGCTTGACGACGTAGGCCCGCCTCCCTCGTAGGCGGGCGGGCTACGAGGGGCTCTTCCTGGAGCAACGTACCGGTCGAAGTAGAGCAGCCTCTCGCCAGCGATAACCGAGGCATCATGCCCTACACGTAGGGCCCTCCGAACGAAGGTTCAAGCGGTCGAATCAGTATCAGATCGACTGCAAGCCAGTCTGGAACAGACGCGCCGAGCTGTGGTCTACTGACGCAAGTCGCAGCGTGAGGAGAGTGCCTTGAGCGAAGAAGGAACAGAGGCGCGGTACGCGGAGCGCATGTTCCCGGCGCCGATCGACCACGGGATCGCGCAGGAGGATCGTGCAGTGTGCAACGTGCGCTACGGCACGACTGCACACCAAGAGGGGCGTGGCGGCGACGGGGAGGCGTGGTACGAGGGTGGAGGCGCGCTCGGGGAGAAGGCGCTGCAGCCGATCGTGATCTACCCGCCAACGCGGGGGCTGGCTACTCAGGGCGACCCGTTCGAGCCGGTCAAGATCGGCGTGCTCGTCGACATGGATCTTGGTCAGCTGCTGGCCGACTGGATCGATCCATCGATCCTTGCCATCGAAGATGCCCTCAACGAAGGCGTCTGGGGGCGCAGCCCGGTCGAGCTGATCGTGGCCGACGCTCGCGGGCTCCCGCGGGAGAACTACCGAAAGGTCATCGACGGCTACCAGTGGCTCGTCGATCAAGGCTGCGTGGTGATCCTCGGCCCGATGATCTCGGACAACAGCATCACGTTGCAGGCGACCGTTGATCGTGTCGGTGTGCCGGTGATCGGCTGGACCGGCGCGCATCCGTTTGCCAGCGAGTACTGCTTCACGGTGGCCAACGGCGACATCGCCACCGAAGGCGTCATGTGCGCGAACTGGCTGTACCAGAAGGGCTTCGAGAAGGTCGGGCTGTTCTGGGAAGCCGGCTCGTCGGGCCGCGACTACGCCGACTACTTCCGCTACACGGCGATGCAGCTGGGCTTGACGATCACCCGCGAGGTGATGCTCGAACCGAATCCCCGGCGGCTGCAAGAGCATCTGGCGGCGATGCGGGAGATGGGGACCGAGGGCATCTACTACGGCGGCTACGGCTACTCGACCTTCCACTTTGCAGATGCCTTCAAGGCGCTCGACTGGGATCCGCCGCGCGTCATGGGCACCGCGTTCATGTTCTATTCGAACTCGAACGCGTGGGCACAGGGTCTCGAGGGCTGGCACGGCATCGACCAGCTCGGTGAGGACGGGACGAATCCAAACTACGAGGCGCTCATCGACCGGATGGAGTCGAGGTTCGGGCGCCGGACGCGCAACGTCGTCGTCGCTCTGGCCTACGACACGGCTCGGGCCGCGATCCACGGCATCGCCAACGCCAAGATCCCGATTCCGCTCGAGGTGAAGAACGGGCTCGAGCGGATCCGGTGGATGCCGGCGACGAACGGCGGACCGGGCTGCTACGTGCAGTTCGGTCCCGGCGACCACAAGGGCTACAAGGGCGACTTCCTTACGTTCCGCGAGCTGCGCAACGGCGAGCTTCGCTTTGACGGCTACTACCGACCGCAATGGCCAGCGAACCAGATGAAGCTGCCAACGCACGGAGGTTAGAGGAGCAGACCGTGGTGAAGACCGACCCCGTGTGGATCAGAGAAGCACAACACACTCTTGTCGACCTGATGCGCACGCGTCTGGAGACCGCGGCCGACACCCCGTACCTCGACGTGCTGGGCACGGAGTTCACGGCCGCAGATGTCGTCGATCGCGCCGGCCGAATCGCTGCGTCCTTGCGCGAGCTTGGAGTCCAGAATGGTGACCGGGTCGCATCGCTCATCGAGAACTCGCCCGAAGCGCTCCTGACGTGGTGGGGAGTCATCTGGTCCGGCGCCGTTGCGGTGCCGATCAACACCGCGTACAAGGGCGAGTACCTCCGGCACCAGCTCGCCGACTCCGGATCGAAGCTGTTGCTGATCCAGGGCGACCTCGCCGATCGAGCCGTGCGCGTCGTGCCGGAGGTGGAAGGGCTCGACCATGTCGTCGTGATCGGCGACGGGCCGACCGACTACCCGACCGCCAAGTCGCACGACTGGAAGTCGTTGTTCGACCTCGACCCGGCCGAGCCGGCCGCCATGTCGCCCGCCGACCTCGGCACGTTCATCTACACGGGCGGCACCACGGGCCTCTCCAAGGGCTGCATGCTCAGCCACAACTACCACGAAGTGCTGTCTCGCCAGATCGGGCAGTGCTGGGGGCGCACGGCGGACGATGTCGTGTGGACCCCGCTGCCACTGTTCCACTACAACGCGCTCGTCACCGCGGTCCTCGGGCCGCTGATCTTCGGCGGTCGCGGCGCCATCGACCGCAAGTTCTCCGTGTCGGGCTACTGGCCCGAGATGAATCGGACGGGCGCGACGATCACGTCGACGCTCGGGACGATGGCGTACCTGCTCGCGCACGATGTCGACCAGCCGGAGATGCCGAAGTCGGGGCGCCCTGAGGCGAACACGACGTTGCGGCTCCTGGGTGCGGCGCCGCTGCCGGAGGAGGTCGACAAGACCATAAAGGAGCGGTTCGGCATCGATACGTTCAGCGGCGCCTACGGCCTGACCGAAGCATCGTTGGTGTCATGGCAGCCACCGGGTGTGGCCAACAAGGCCAACGCGGCCGGCGTGATCAATACCGAGTACTTCGACGTACGCATCTTCGACGATGACGACAACGAGCTGCCCCGGGAGACAGAGGGCGAGGTCGTCATCCGGCCGAAGCGTGCGCACGCCATGTTCGAGGGCTACTGGGGACGACCCGAGGCCACCGTCGAGGCGAGTCGCAACTGGTGGTTCCACACCGGCGACATCGGCCGCATCGACAGCGACGACTACCTGTTCTTCGTCGATCGCAAGGCCGACTACTTACGCCGCCGAGGCGAGAACATCGCCAGCTTCGAGGTCGAACGGATCCTCATGCGTCACGGTGGGTTGGCCGACGTGGTCGTCCATGCGGTCTTCAGCGAGCTCGGTGAGGACGACCTCAAGATCACGGCGACGCGCGAAGCCGGATCCGAGCTACGCGAGGCCGACCTGTTCCGGTGGTGCGTCAACGAACTGCCGTACTTCGCCTTACCGCGGTACATCGAGTTCCGCGCGGAGCTCCCACGCAGCCCTGTTGGTCGCGTGCTCAAGCGCGTCCTGCGTGAGGAAGGCGTGACCGCTTCGACATGGCGAGTCGACGATTCCGGCATCACCTTCGAGAAGCGCTGAAGCCTGCGATGTCGGTCAGACGGTAAAGGCCCCGTCGAGGAATTCGTGGAACCGCTCGACCGACATCGCCTCGTCGCTGGGCTGGGCGCCGGCCATCACGACGAGGTCGGTTCCCTGGAACGCGGCCACCATCGAGCTGAAGATGCGGGCAACCACCGGGGGATCACCCGCGCGGAAGGTGCCGTCGCGTTGGCCTGCGGTGAACATGTCGCATTGCAGCTGCACGGCTTCTGCGTACCGGTCTGCCACGAGCTGATCGATCTTCGATTCGACATCGCCGAGTATGACCGCCGACGCACGTAGGTACAGGCGACCGAAGTTCGGATGCTCGCGGAAGAAGTTGATCTGGTAGTCGGCGAGCCGGTGCATCTGCTCGTGGGCCGGCCGATCGGTCTTCATGAGCTCGCGCATGCCGTCCATGAACTCGGCCCCGCGTCGCAAATAGATCTGAACGAACAGGTCGTCCTTGTGCTCGAAGAAGCCGTAGACCGCGCCGACGGAGAACTCCGCCAGCTGTGCGATCTCCTTGATGGTGGCCTCGTGGTACCCCTTCGACGCGAAGACCTCTTCCGCCGCGTCGAGAATCTGACTTCGGCTCACCTCTTGGTGCAGGGCCCGCCGCTTGTCGCGTTTGCCCAGTTCTTTGGTGGGTGCCACGCGCCGCGGGGTCATGCCGTTGCTTGTTTGGCTAGTTGGGCGAGGGTGATGGTGGTGGTGGTGGGTTGGCGGCGTTGTTGGTCCATGGCGCGTTCGGTGGTGTCGTGTCCGGCGACTTCGGCTCTGAGGGCGCCGACGGTGGCTGCGGTTTTGGTGCGGTGGGTGAAGGGGTCGAATTGGTACCAGCGCATGGCGTTTTGGTGGGTGATCTTGTTGAGCTCGTCGTCGGGCACGTTGTGGGTTGTGGCGACGCGGTGGAGTTCTTCGGGTGCGGTGGGCCAGGACGAGTCGGAGTGGGGGTAGTCCTGTTCCCAGCAGATGTTGTCGACGCCGATCTGGTGGCGGAGTTGGATGCCGACGGGGTCGGCGATGAAGCAGGTGAGGATGTGGCGGCGGAACACGTCGCTGGGTTGTTCGTTGCCGAAGTCTTGGTGGGTCCAGAGGTGGTGCATGTCGTAGGTGCGGTCGAGCCGGTCGAGGAAGTAGGGGACCCATCCGGTTCCGCCCTCGGACAACGCGACGCGCAGGTCGCCGTACTTCTTGAACACCCGCGACCAGACGAGGTCGGCGGCTGCCATGCAGATGTTCATCGGTTGCAGGGTGATCATCACGTCCATGGGTGCGTCGGGTGCGGTGATCGCGAGCTGGCCCGACGAGCCGAGGTGGATGTTGAGGATCGTGGCCGTCTCCACCAGCGCTTCCCACATCGGGTCCCAGTGTTCGCTGTGAAAGCTTGGGAGACCGAGCGTGGCGGGGTTCTCGGTGAAGGTCAGCGAGTGGCAGCCCATGGCGGTGACCCGGCGGATCTCGGCCGCGGTCGCTTCTGGCGACCACAGCATGGGCAGCGCCATGGGGATGTGGCGTCCGGGATAGGAGCCGCACCAGTCCTCGATGTGCCAGTCGTTGTAGGCGCGCACCAGAGCGGCGGCAAGCTCCTTGTCGTCCATCGCCAGGAACACCCGACCCGAGAAGGACGGGAACGACGGGAAGCACATGCAGGCGAGCACACCGCCAGCCGACATGTCCTTGACCCGTTCGCCGATGTCCCAGCATCCCCGTCGCATCTCCTCAAAGGACGTCGGGTTGACCCCGTATTCCTCCTTCGGCCGGCCGGCGACAGCGTTGAGCCCGATGTTGGGGATGAACCCGCCGTTGAACGACCACACGTCGTCGCCCTGCCCGGTACGGATCACCTTTGGGGCAAGCTCGACATGCTTGGCCGCCACCCGCCCCTCGAACACATGCGGCGGCTCGACCACATGGTCGTCGACACTGATCATGATCATGTCTTCAATGTTCACGACGCCGACTCCAGTTAGATGAACCCTCGTTCCAGAATAACGGACGATGGCCGATCCGGCGACCCCGTGACCGCTGTGGACCAGATCGCCTCTGCTTGACTGAGTGAGCGCTCACTCATGTAGCATCGGTACATGAGTGCACGTGCATCCTCAGCGCTGGGGGCCCGATCCGGCCGGGCCGTAGCCCTTCCGCCGGAAGAGCGACGAGCCGCCATCGTGGCGGCCATCGTGCCGCTCCTGCTCGAGCGGGGGGCGGCGGTCACCACGAAGCAGATCGCCGAGGCGGCAGGGATCGCGGAGGGCACGATCTTCCGCGTCTTCCCGGACAAGGACGCCGTGGTCCGCGCCGCGGTCGAGCACGCCTTCGACCCCGCGCCCACCGAAGCGGCCCTGCACGCCATCGACCGGGGGCAGGCCTTCGAGGCGCAGCTGATTGAGGCGGTCGACATCATCCAGCGGCGCCTGGCGCTGATCTGGCAGCTGCTGGCCGCGGTCGGCGCGACCCCGGAACCGCCCAGCCGTCCCACCGACATCGCCGAGCTGACCGCGCTGTTCGAGCCTGAGCGAGACCACCTCCGCCAGGACCCGCGGAGCGCGGCGCAGCAGCTGCGGGCGCTCACGCTCGCCGTCACCCATCCGGCGCTCGTCGACGAGCCGCTGTTGCCGAGCGAGATCGTGTCGCTGTTGCTGGACGGGATCCGGGTGCGCGACGTGGAGGTGCCGAGGTGATCCGGCTGCTGCGCACGTACCTCCGCACCTACCGGAGGCTGCTGCTCGCCGTCGTCCTGCTCCAAGGTGTGCAGGCGATCGCGTCGCTCTACCTGCCGAGCCTCAACGCCGACATCATCGACAAGGGCATCGTCACCGGGGACACGGGCTACATCTGGTCGACCGGCGGGGTCATGCTCGGGGTCACCCTGATCCAGGTCTGCTTTGCGATTGCGGCGGTTTACTGCGGGGCTCGCGCCGCGATGGGCTTCGGTCGCGACGTGCGCAGCGACCTGTTCCACCGCGTCACCGAGTTCTCCACGCGCGAGGTCAACATGTTGGGCGCCCCGTCGCTGATCACTCGGATCACCAACGACGTGCAGCAGGTGCAGATGCTCGTCGTCATGACCTGCACGATGGTCGTCGCCGCGCCGATCACGGTCGTGGGCGGGATCGTGATGGCGGTGCGCCAGGACGTCGGCCTCTCCTGGCTGCTGGCGGCGAGCCTCCCCGCGCTCCTCGTCAGCGTCGGGGTCGTCGTCTCCCGGATGGTGCCGCAGTTCCGCCTCATGCAGGAGCGCATCGATGCGATCAACCGCGTGCTGCGCGAGCAGATCACCGGGATGCGAGTCGTGCGCGCCTTCGTCCGCGAACCGGAGGAGACCCAACGCTTCGCCGCTGTGAACGACGATCTGACGCACACGTCGCTGGTAGCGGGCCGGCTGATGGCGCTGGTCCTTCCGATCCTGTTGGTGATCATCAACGCGTCGAGCCTCGGCGTGCTCTGGTTCGGATCGAACCGCATCAACAGCGGCGACATGAGCATCGGCTCGCTGGTCGCGTTCCTCGCCTACTTCACGCTCATCCTGGTCGCCGCGCTGATGGCTACCTTCGTCGCGGTGATGGCGCCTCGCGCCGCGGTGTGCGCCGAGCGCATCCAAGAGGTCCTGGACACCCGGCCGTCGGTGGCAGTTGCAGACGACGCGATCACCGACCTCGCGATCGCAGGTTCTCTCGAGCTGCGCGACGTCGGGTTCCACTACCCGGGTGCGGAGCACGCGGTGCTCTCGGGGATCTCGTTCACCTCGCTCGCTGGGCAGACGACCGCGATCGTCGGCAGCACCGGCTCTGGCAAGACGACGCTCATCAACCTGATGGCCCGCCTCATTGACGTGACGGCCGGCGCCGTGCTCATGGACAGCGTCGACCTGCGTCAGCTGCACACCGAGGTGCTCTGGGAGCGCATCGGTCTCGTTCCCCAGAAGCCCTACCTCTTCTCCGGCACGGTGGCGTCCAACCTCCGCTACGGCAAGCCGGACGCGTCAGAGGAGGAGCTGTGGGCCGCGCTCGAGGTCGCCCAGGCGGCGGCTTTCGTCCAGGCCATGCCGGGAGGTCTCGACGCGACCATCGCGCAGGGGGGATCCAACGTCTCTGGTGGCCAGCGCCAACGACTCGCCATCGCACGGGCACTCGTCAGACGATCGGAGATCTACCTCTTCGACGACTCGTTCTCAGCCCTCGACCTGTCCACCGACGCACGGCTGCGTGCCGCGCTCGGTCCCTACACCGCCGGCTCGACCGTCGTGATCGTCGCCCAGCGGATCTCCACGATCGCCTCGGCCGACCAGATCCTCGTCCTCGAGGACGGTGAGTGCGTCGGCCTGGGTACGCACGAGGAGCTCCTCGAGTCGTGCCCGACCTACGTCGAGATCGTCGAGTCGCAGATCGCCGCGGAGGACGCAGCATGAGCACCGACGCACACTCCCGCCCCTCCGCGCCGGTGTCGGTGTCGGCGGTGCGGCCCGGTCCGGGCGGCGCCATCGGCATGCCGACCGAGCAGTCGGAGGACTTCGGCACCTCGACCCGTCGGCTGCTCTCGCGCCTGCGCCGCGAGCGCGCCGGCGTGGTCGCAGTGGTCGTGCTCGCGGTGCTCAGCGTGGTCGGCCAGATCGCCGGCCCACGGCTCCTGGGCTACGCGACCGACCACATCGTCCGAGGGCTGGTGAGCCAGAAGGGCATCGACTTCCCCGCCCTGCACCGCCTCCTGCTCGGGCTGGCCGTGCTCTACGCCGCTTCGTCTGGGCTGGCCTATCTGCAGTCCTACATGCTGGCCGGCATCGTGCAACGCACCATGCGCCGGCTGCGCTCGGACGTCGAGGACAAGCTGAACCGCCTCCCCCTGGGCTACGTCGACGGGCAGCCGCGGGGCGATCTCCTGAGCCGGGTCACCAACGACATCGACAACATCGCCCAGAGCCTCCAGCAGACGCTCAGCCAGATGCTCACCCAGATGCTGTCCGTGGTCGGGGTGGTGGGCATGATGATCTGGATCTCGCCGACGCTCGCCTTCGTGGCGATCGTCTCCATTCCGCTCTCGGTGCTCACCATGGGGAAGATCGCGGCTCGGTCCAAGGCCCGGTTCCTCGCCCAGTGGGGCCACACCGGGAGGCTCAACGCTCAGGTCGAGGAGGCCTTCACCGGCCACGCCATCGTCAAGGCCTTCGGTCGCCAGCACGAGGTGGAGCAGCAGTTCCGAGCGACGAACGACGAGCTCTATGACGCCAGCTTCAGCGCGCAGTTCCTGTCAGGGGTCATCCAGCCGGCGATGATGTGGCTCGGCAACCTCAACTTCGTGGCGATCGCCGTGCTCGGCGGGCTGCGGGTCTCCTCCGGCGCCATGAGCCTTGGTGAAGTCCAGGCCTTCCTGCAGTACTCCCGCCAGTTCACGATGCCGATCACGCAGCTGGCGTCGATGGCCAACGTCTTCCAGTCAGGCATCGCATCCGCCGAGCGCGTGTTCGACCTTCTGGACGCGCCAGAGCAGGACCCAGACGAGGATCGGGGCGTCGCCGCCCAGTCCCGCGGCCTCGTCGAGTTCGACAAGGTGTCGTTCTCCTACGACCACCAGCGGCCGCTCATCACCGACCTGTCGCTCGTGGCCGAGCCGGGCCGGACCGTCGCCATCGTCGGACCCACCGGCGCCGGCAAGACGACGCTGGTGAACCTCATCATGCGGTTCTACGAGCTCGACGACGGCACCATCCGCATCGACGGGCGTGACATCTCCCAGATGCCACGCTCCGAGCTCCGCTCGAACATCGGCATGGTGCTGCAGGACACCTGGCTGTTCGAAGGCACCATCCGCGAGAACATCGCGTACGGCAACCCTGGGGCCACCGAGGAGAAGATCCTCGAAGCGGCACGCGCGACCTACGTGGACCGCTTCGTGCACTCCCTCCCCGACGGCTACGACACCGTGGTGGACGACGAGGGCGGGGTCGTGAGCGCAGGCGAGAAGCAGCTGCTCACCATCGCGAGGGCCTTCCTCGCGGACCCGGCCATCCTCATCCTCGACGAGGCGACCAGCTCGGTCGACACGCGCACCGAGGTGCTCATCCAGCACGCCATGGCGGCGCTTCGCTCGCAACGCACGAGCTTCGTGATCGCCCACCGCCTGTCGACGATCCGCGACGCGGACGTGATCCTGGTCATGGACGACGGGCAGATCGTCGAGCAGGGCAGCCACGTGGAGCTGATCGCCAGGGGCGGGGCGTACGCCGCGCTCTACAACGCACAGTTCGCCGCGCCAGCGGCTGACGTCGCCTAGATGATCCACTCCAAGGGCGGCCAACCGCGTGCGCAAAGCACACACACGCCTGCGGTGGCTCAGCGCACACAGGTGGTCCAGCGCACACGGTTCGGGTTCCTTCATCGTCCCCCGTACTCGGGGTCGCGCTTCTCGCGGGCGGCGCGCCCGTGCTCCTTGAAGTCGTCGGAACGGCTCGACACCTCCATGGCCCACGCCTCGTCGGCGAGGTGCCGGTCGATGTCGGCGGTGAGGCCACGGTGCATGATCAGCTTCGTCAGGCCGAGCGCGACGGTCGGACCAGAGGCCAACCGACCGATGAGCTCGTCACCGGCCGCGTCGAGCTCGGCCGTCGGCACGGCACGGTGCACGAGCCCCCACGCGGCGGCGTCTGCGCCGGGCACCTTCGTGCCGAGCATCAGCATCTCCCTGGCGCGCGCCACGCCGGCCAGTCGGGGGATCAGCCAGGATGCCCCACTGTCGGGGGTGAAGCCGAAGCTGGTGAACGGCGCCCACAACCTGGCGTCGTTGGCCACGAGCGTGAAGTCGGCCGCGAGCGCGAGGTCGAGACCGAGCCCGATCACCCACCCTCGCGCCGTGCACACGATCGGCGTCTGAGTCGTCAGCATTGCGGGGATCAGTCGGTTGACATGACCGTTCATCCGACGGTGGATGGATCCGACCCGTGGCTTGTCGGTGGAGCCGCCCCGCTCGCCGAGGTCGAAGCCCGAGCAGAAGTGATCACCAGTGGCGCCGAGGTGCACGACCCGTACGGACTCGTCGCTGCCGACGGCATCGATGATGTCGACGAGTGCGTAGACGATCGGGTCAGTCAGGCTGTTGCGTCGCTCCGGCCGATCGAGGCGGAGCCGCAGGACGCTGCCGTCGTGCTCGACGATCAGGCCATCTGGCGTCTCGGGGTACGGCTTCACTCCGCCTCCTCCGCGGCGAATCGGGCCGCCAGTGCGTCGAGTGCCTCCTGGCACGTGGTGGCGCCGGCGGGCGGTTCGGGGAGTCTGACCTCGCCGTGCTCTCGTGACCGCAGCAGGATCGTCGCGTGCCCGGGCGTTGTCGTCTCGCCCCGCTGGTTCTCGGCCCACAGGTCGAGGTCGACGGCGGGTGTATCACCCTCGGCGAGGTATCTGCGGGTCACCCGCCCCCGCATCCAATGCGTGTCGCCCACGTAGTTGAACTTCCGGAACTCGCAGTCGAGCTTCCAGAGCCAGGCGTCGTCGCCCATCCAGTCGGTGCAGAGGTGGATCAACCACGTCTCGCGCATCCGTCCGTAGTCATAGCTGGTCGGGTTGCCGGCCTGCCGGGCCCACTCCGGGTCCCAGTGCACCCGTTGCTGAACGTCCGGGATGTTCAGCGCGTCCGGCTTGAAGAAGCGCGGCATCCTCTGGCGCTGGTCGTACGCGAGACGAAGGGCCTTCACGCCGTAGAGCCCCATCCCCATGCCGGTGTGCCAGACCACCATGTCGGTCACGCGCATCGGGCCCTTGACGAGCGGCCCGACCTCGTCGCCCTCCTCGACGTCCTCCCACCACCGCGGGTCAGCGCCACGGCGACGGTCGCGCTCGCCGGCGATGGCCTCGTCGATGACCGTCAGCTCATCATCGCTGTAGGGGCGTATCTCGACCTCGTCGTTCTTCTTGCGCTCGGCCGCCTTCTCCCGCTCCGCCCGGATCATGAGCCGGTACTGCCCAGAGAGGACCGGGCCGCCCTTGGCGGCGAAGACCTCTGCCAGCCACTCGTGCACGACCCGTCCCGCGAACTCGCCCACCTTGTCGTGCACGCCGACCAGGGCGTTGCGACGGGCGACGCGGGTGCCGGGGCGCAGCGGGTTCCACCACTCACGGAACGACCCCGAGTAGAAGGCGTGCACGCCGCCCAGGGGATCGCCCTTCATCATCGCCTTGACGTCGCCCTCGAGCCGGCTCACCTCGTCCTCACCGACGAGGGTGTCGCCGCCGACGAGGTGCGGGGGAGCGATGGGTCCGCCCCACCGCGTGGTCTGACCGTAGGACGGGTCGCACCACAGTGGGTTGTCATCGCCGTAGGCCTCAGCCACGTGGCGGAAGGCGTCCTCGTTCGGCACGAGGTAGTGCGGTGGTTGGGTGTGGGGCCGGGCGACGCCGATGCGCTGGCGCAGCCGGGCGACCCCGTCGTCGGTGATGGCGTCAGGCACGCTGCTCCCTGAGCTTGAACTTCATGACCTTGCCGCTCGGGTTGAGGGGCAGGGCGTCGATGAGCTCGACGCGGTTGAGCTTGTACTTCGCTAGGCGCTCCTGCGCCCACGCCAGGATCTCGGCGGGATCGGCGTGGCCGCCCGGCTTCGGCACGACGAATGCGACGCCGATCTCACCCATGCGGTCGTCCGGCATGCCCACGACCGCCACCTGGGCGATCGCTGGGTGCCCGAGGAGCACCGCCTCGATCTCGGCGGGGTAGGCGTTGAAGCCGCCGACGATGAACATGTCCTTCTTCCGGTCGGTGATGCGCAGGTTGCCATCCGGGTCCACCAAGCCGATGTCGCCGGTGTGGAGCCACCCGTTCCGGATGGCATCCGCCGTGGCGACCTCGTCGTTGAAGTAGCCCTGCATGACGTTGTAGCCGCGCACGACCAGCTCGCCGGGTTCGCCACGGGTCACGTCGTTCCCGTCGTCGTCGACCACCCGGACCTCGACGCCCGGGATCGGGCGGCCGACGGTCTCCGCGATGACCTCCGGCGGGTCGTCGTGGCGGCACATGCTGATCGTCCCGGTCGTCTCGGTCATGCCGTAGCCGGTGACCACGGTGCGGATCTTGAGGACCTCGCGCATCTGTCGGATCACCTCGACGGGGATCACCGTCGCCCCGGTGACGGCCGACCGGACGCTCGTGAGATCGAACGAGTCGAGGTCGGGGTGGTTGAGGATGGTCTGAAAGACCGTGGGCGGTCCAGGGAGCATGGTGATGCGCTCTTTGGACACCAGCTCGAGCACCTTCGGCACGTCGAAGACCGCGTACGGGTAGATCGTCGCGCCCTGCAGCACGCACGCGAGCACCCCCGACTTGAGACCCGCGGTGTGGAAGAACGGGTAGACGACGAAGTAGTGGTCGCCTTCGCGCAGGTCGACCAGCTCACTCCAATCGCGGTAGGTGCGCAGGCTGGCGCCGTGGCCCAGCATCGCCCCCTTCGGCGCACCGGTCGTCCCCGACGTGAAGATGATGTCGCTCGTGTCGTCGGGTCCGATGGCGGCGATGCGCGCGTCCACCTCGTCCTCCGGCACGTGCTCGGGGCGCTGGAGGAAGTCGGCCCAGGCGCTGCATGCGCTCGGGACGTCGCCGCTCAGGACGACGATCTCCTGCAGGCCGTCGAGGCCCTCGACCCCCTTCAGCAGCTCGACGTAGCTCGTATCGAGGAAGTCGGTGACGGTGAGCAGCAGCCGCGCGCCGGAGGTGCGCAGGATGTGGCCCGCCTCCTCGCCGCGGTAGCGGGTGTTGAAGGGGACCAGCACCCCGCCGGCGGCGTAGACGCCGAAGGAGGCGACGATCCACTCGGCGCTGTTGGGGGCCCAGAGCGCGACCCGATCGCCGGGTTGCAGGCCCCAGTCGATGAGCGCTCGGGCGACAGTCCGCGCCTCGTCGCGGAGCTGGGCGAAGGTGAGGCGCACGGTGCCGTCGACGACGGCTTCGCGATCCGGGAAGCGGGAGGCGGCAACCTCTACAGCGGCCGGTATCGACGTGGGTTCAGGCACCCGGCGAGTGTATATAATCACCGAACTTTGCTCGGGCGCTCGGCCCACCTCGAATCCCAGGAGCATGCGTGCCCCCGTTCGACATCGGCGCCATCGACCTCATGATCGGCTTTCCGTCGGCCGACGCGAAGCGCAACTACGAGTTCCTCAAGCCGCAGCTCCGCGATGCCGGCAGCGCCGAGATGGAGTTCCCTGCCGAGTACATGTTCAAGGACGTCCCCAACCACCTGCCGGAGGGTGCGGATCCCATCGACGTCACGCTCGGTGAGATGGACCATTGCGGGGTCGCGATCGGCTTGATCGGAACGTCAGACGAGCAATCGCGCCGAGCGCTTGTCGCGCACCCCGATCGCTTCCGCGGCCAGGTCTACGTCGACCCCAACGACATCACCGGCGCGGTCCGCACGATCCGACAGGCCCACACCGATCTGAGCATCTCTGCCGTGTACTCGTTCCCCGCCGGCTGCAACCCGCAGGTGCCGGTGAGCGACCGGCGGTACTACCCCGTGTACCAGACGTGCATCGACCTCGACATCGCGATGATCATCAACGCCGGTGTACCGGGCCCGCGCGTCCCTGCTGCGTGCCAGGACGTCATGCACTTCGACCAGGTCTGCTACGACTTCCCCGAGCTGCGGATCATCATGTGCCACGGCGCCGAGCCGTGGGAGGAGCTCGCGGTGAAGCTGATGCTGAAGTGGCCGGGCTTGCACTACATGACGAGCGCGTTCGCCCCGAAGTACTACCCGAAGGCGATCATCGACTACGCCAACTCCCGGGGGTCGGAGAAGGTGATGTACGCCGGGTACTTCCCGTCGGGCCTGTCGCTGCGGCGCATCTTCGACGAGCTGCCGCAGGTCCCGCTACGCGACGACGTGTGGCCGAAGTTCCTCCGCGGCAACGCCGCGCGCGTTCTCAAGCTCGACCTGCAACCGTGAGCTACGAGAGGCTCCGCGTCGAGCGACGCGGCGAGGTCGGTTGGCTGATCTTCAACCGCCCTGACGTCGGCAACGCCATGGATGCTCGGATGCTTGGCGAGCTGGAGGCCGCCTGGCACGAGCTCGACGACGATCCGCATGTGAAGGTGATCGTCAACACGGGCGAGGGAAAGGCGTTCCAGACCGGCCTCGACGTCGCGCAGCTCAGCAGCGACCGCGACGCGCTGCGCGAGCAGTCGCGCCGCACCAAGCGAGCCGAGCTCAGGCTGAGCGCGTGGCAGAACGGTGTGCAGACCCCGGTGATCGCCGCGGTGAACGGTGTGTGCGCCGGCGGCGGGCTGCACTTCGTTGCCGACGCCGACATCGTCATCGCCTCATCGACGGCGTCCTTCTTCGACCCGCACGTCTCCATCGGCCAGGTGACGGCCTTCGAGGCCATCGCCCTCCTCCGGAAGATGCCGGCGGAGGCCGTGTTCCGGATGGCGTTGGTCGGCCGGCACGAGCGCATCTCCGCGGAGCGCGCGTTCGAGCTCGGGATGGTCAGCCAGGTGGTCGAGCCGGAGCGCCTTCGCGATGCAGCGCAGGAGCTGGCGGAGAACGTCGCGTGCAACTCGCCGGCGGCGATGGCAGCGACGAAGCGGGCGCTGTGGGGTGCGCTCGAGATGGGGCTCACCGACGCCTGCAAGGCGGGTGCGGTCGAGCTGGTCTCGATGTGGGGTCACCCGGATCAGGAGGAGGGGCCCCGGGCGTTCGCAGAGCGGCGGCCGGCTCGGTGGGCGGATCGGGTCGTCGACGGGGCGCCAGACGACGCCCGATGAGGTTGCGCCCGACCACTGACGATGTCGCCTTCCGGGACGAGCTCCGCGAGTGGCTCGCGACGGCGCTGCCGATGCTGGCTCCTGCGCCCCCGGCTGATGACTGGGTGGCCAAGCGCGCCTACGACACGGGTTGGCAGCGTCAGCTGTTCGACGCCGGGTACGCGGGTATCTCCTGGCCTGCCGAGCTCGGCGGTCGCGGCACGACGCCGAGCCAGGAACTCATCTTCCTGGAGGAGACCGAGCGAGCAGGTGCGCCCTACGTCGGCTGCAATTTCGTCGGCACGCTCCATGCGGGGCCGACCATCGCCGCCGAGGGCACACCAGCGCAGCGCGAGACGCACCTCCGGCCCATCTTGCGTGGCGATCACGTGTGGTGCCAGGGGTTCTCCGAGCCGGAGGCGGGGTCCGACCTCGCCTCGTTGCGCACTCGCGCGGTGTGGGACGAGGATCATTACGTGGTCACCGGTCAGAAGATCTGGACCTCCCACGCCCACGTCGCCGACTACTGCGAGCTGCTGGTGCGCACCGATTCTGACGCGCCTCGGGGACTTGGCGATGCGCGTGCTGGGTCGCGACGCGCTGGCGCTCGATGAGGTCGAAGGCGCCGGCTTCGACCACGTCGAAGAGCGGCTCTACGCGCTGTCTTTGAGCATCGCGGCCGGCACGACGCAGATCCAGAGGAACATCGTGGGTGAGCGGGTGCTCGGCCTCCCGAAGGAGCGCGCGTGGACCTCGAGCTGAGCGAGGACCAGGTCGTGCTCCGCGACGAGCTGCGCCGGTTCCTCACCGACCGGTTCGGCTCCGATGGGGTGCGGGCGTGCGCTGACCATCTGGGTGCCGTCGACCGCCAGCTCTGGAAGGAGCTCGGGGAGATGGGCGTCTTCGGGCTCACCGTCTCCGAACAGGACGGCGGTGTGGGACTCGGCATGGCCGAAGCCGCGATCGTGTTCGAGGAGCTGGGCCGGGCCGCGGCACCCGGCCCGCTCGTCGCGACCTTCCTGGCCGCGCCGCTGGTCGAGCGAGCCACCAGCGGCGACCTCGTCGTCGGAGCGTGCATCGACGCTCGTGTCAGCCGAGTAGCGCTTACTCCCTACTCCTGCCAGTCGGTGCGGTCGTCAACCGACGGCTGTCGACCGGTCCGGAACGGGGAGAGGGGAGCGGCGACGAGCAGGATGCGGTGCCACGCGGTGACGATGTCGCGGATCTCCGCTCGCCACGCGATGAGGTCGTCGTCACGGGTGTGCGCTTGCTCGGCGTCGGCCCACTGCTGCCAGGTGGGGATCGCCCACAAGAGCAGCGCCTCGTCGTCGTCGACCATCGCGGTCGTGAAGGCGCCGACGAGGTCCCAGCCGTAGCGCCCGAGCAATGGAAGCGCTTGTTCGCGTGCCCGCTCCAGCAGCTCGGCGGCCGAGCCAGGCCGGACCTTGACCAGCTCGTGGGCGTAGACGGCGCCGGTGGTCCCGGCTGCGCAGTGCTCACCGATCGTGGGAGTCCACGGCGCGGGGACCATGAGGCGGTCGAAGCCGCCGCGACGGAACTCGGATGCCTTCGCCCACCACTTCTCGAGCTTCGGGTCCTGCGCCCCGGTGCCCACGGCTTCGAGCTCGAAGGATTCCGCGAGTCCGGTCCAGCCGTCCTCCTCCCACATGTTCACGGTTTGCGGCCACGGCCCGGTGGATCCGAGCAGCGCCCACACGCCGTAGCAGAGCTGGTTCCGTTCGGCCTGTGCCGTCGGACTCCAGTTGGCGGTCATGTGGTGCATGTAGTTGGCGCGGTTGTGACCGCGGATGTCGATGAACTCGTGGATGTAGACGCGGTCGTTCGTCGGAGCTCCTCGGTGCAGTGTGCGCTACGTCGTGTCGAACAGCCCGCGGGCCTCGAAGACCTGCACGACCAGCTCGCCCTGACGTTGCATCATGGCCGCGTAGTCGCGTTCGGCCTTCGCGACGTCACCCTTGCGGAGCGCCTTGACGATGGCGGTCATGCCGCGCCGTTCGACCTCGATCGAGCCAGGGATCTTCTCGAAGAAGTTGCCGCTGACCAGACCGGTACTCGATCGCAGCATCACCTTGATGCGCGGAGACCTGCTGGCCTCCACGATGGTGTTGTGAAAGGCCAGCGTCGAGCTCCAGAACCGATCGGGGTCATCGGTCGACCGCATCTCGGCCTCGATCTCGGACAGCCGATCAACCAGACTCTCGTCCGAGCGAGCCATCGCCCTCTGGGTCGCGAAGCCGTAGATCAGGCCGTACAGCTCATAGCTGTCCCTCACCGCGTCCGCGTCGAGTGCGTTGACGAAGGCACCCCGGTTCAGCTCGATGCGCACCCAGCCCTCTCGCTCGAGCGCGATGAGGCCCTCACGGACAGGAATGCGACTCAGCGACAGGACCTCGGCGACGGTGTCCTGGGGTACCCGCTCGCCAGGCCGCAGGTCGCCGTCGAAGATCAGCTTGCGGATGTACTCGGCGGCCTGGCTGCCGCTGCTCCGACGCCCAGATCCACCCGCTGGCGCCGGCAGGGGACGCGCTCGCATTGCGTTCGTCGAGGTGGCCATCAGGTGGAGGTTATGGCCGGTCGACGACGCGGCCATGGACCGGGGCGCGGGGCGATCGTTGTGGCATGCGGGTTCATGTGATGGTCCCTGCGGTGCGAAGGTGCTGCAGCTCGGCGTCGTCGAGGCCGAGCTCGGCCCTGAGGACCGAGTCGGTGTGCTCGCCGACCCACGGCACGCGTGTGTCGGGTTGCTCGGGGACGTCCCCGAGCTTGATGGGGTTGCCGGGAACGATGATCGGACTGGTGACGCCGTCGGTGCGTTCGAGCGACACGAGCATGTTGCGAGCTCGGAGGTGCTCATCGTGCGCCACCTCCTCGGGGCTCAGGCACGGTCCGGCGGCGAGGCCCGCGTCGGTCAAGAGCCGGCACAGGTCGAGCTTCGAGCGCCCAGCGGCCCACGCCTCGATGCCAGGTCGGAGCACATCCTCGAGATGGTCGACCCAGCCTTGGCGCGTCGACAGCCGGGCGTCCTCGAGCCACTCGGGATGGCCGACGGCCTCCGCCAGCCGCGCGAAGTGGTGCTCTCGGCCGACCTGGAGGACGAACCAGCCGTCCTCGGCCTTGAAGCCGTGCATGATCAGCGGTCCGGTGCTGCCATCACGCAAGCCCATCGACCAGAAATTGGTGACGATGTCGGTCATGGCGACCATCGAGTCGAGCATCGCGATGTCGACGTGTTGGCCCCTCCCCGTCTGGTCGCGGTGGCGCAGCGCGGCCAGGATGCCGATCGTGGCAAACAGCGCCGAGCTGATGTCGCCGAGCGCACCGACCGGCACGACGGTGGGGGGCTGGTCGCCAACGCGTTTCATCTCATAGATGCCGGACATCGCCTCGACGATCGCCGCGTACGCGGGCCAGTTGGCGTACGGCGTGTCCACGGTGTTGCCGAACCCGGAGACCGACACGTAGATGCACGCGGGGTGGACCGCGGCGAGATCGTCGTAGCCCAGCCCGATCTTGGCCATCGAACCGGCCTTGGAGTTCTCGGCCACGATGTCGAACCGCGGTGCCATCTCGAGCACGAGCTCGCGCCCTCGCGGCGACTTCAGGTCGACGCAGATGCTGCGCTTGTTCAGGTTGTTCCGCAGGAACGTGGCCCCGACCGCTCGGCCTTCGGGGTCGCGCATGAACGGCGCGGAGCCACGCCCTGATTCTCCGACGCCGACCGGCTCGACCTTCACGACGTCGGCCCCGAGACGGGCGAGGAGCTGGGTCGCGAACGGCAGCGCCTGCATCTGCTCGAGCGCGAGCACACGGATGCCAGCGAGCGGTCGACCGTCGTTCATGAGAGGTGCGTGCCCAAGATGGTGATGAGGCTCACCATCTCGCCCGGGTAGCCGCCCAGGTTGTGGGTCAGAGCGAGGTCTCGTACGCCATAGGTGGAGATGCGGCGCTCGTCGGGCGCGTCTCCGCGAAGCTGCAGCCACGCCTCGAACATCATGCGGAGCCCTGACGCGCCCACCGGGTGCCCGAAGCTCTTGAGGCCACCGTCGGGGTTGACGGGGAGGTCGCCGTCGAGGTCGAACGCACCGGCGAGGATCTCCTTCCAGGCCGTGCCGCGCTCGCAGAAGCCGAGGTCCTCCATGAGGACCAGCTCGGTCGGCGTGAAGCAGTCGTGGACCTCGGCCATGGCCAGCTCCGCCCGAGGGTCGGTCACGCCCGCCTGCGCGTAGGCGTCCCCCGCGCAGCGGACGATCTCGGGGAAGGTCGTGTAGTCGTAGGCGGGGTCGAGGAGCGTGTTGCCGTTGCCCGCGATCAGCGAGAGCGCCTTGATGTACAGCGGCTTGTCCGTGTACCTCAATGCGTCCTCAGCGGGCACGACGATGGCGGCCGCAGCCCCGTCGGCCACGCCGGCGCAGTCGAACACCGAGAGGTCGCCGGCTACGCGTGGCATTGCGCACAGCTGCTCGACCGACATCTCACGGCGGAACTGGGCGCGCGGGTTGCGAGCGCCGTTCGAGTGGTTCTTCGACGCGATGCGAGCGAGCACGGTCTTCAGCTCGTCCTCGTCGATCCCGTACTTCTGCGCGTAGGCGGGCACGACCATCGAGAACATCGCTGCCGCGGTGAGGGTGCGATTGGTGCCGTCGGTGGGGATCGGGACGGGCGGCAGGCCGGAATACCCCGAGTCCTTGACCTTCTCGGCACCCACCGCCATCGCCATGTCGTAGGCGCCGCTCGCCACGGCATAGGCCGCTTGGCGCAGTGCGTCCGAGCCGGTGGCGCAGTAGTTCTCGACGCGGGTGACCGGCTTTCCCTCGAGCTGGAGCGGTCGGGCGAGCGCGATGCCGCTCATCGCGGATCCCGCGGTGCCGAGCCAGAAGGCGTCCACGTCTTCCTTGGTCACGCCTCCCGATGCGAACGCCTCGCCGCTCGCTTCGATGACGAGGTTGTCGAAGCTCTTGTCGAAGTGCTCCGCGAACCTCGTGCACCCCATGCCGATGATCGCCACGCGATCGCGGATCCCTCGAGACGCCATCAGCCGTGTCCTCCTCGGATCGGTCGGCCCTTCCAGAAGTAATTGTGGATGTCGTCCGCGGTGAACAGCTTGCGGAAGGTCATCTCGACCCGCATGCCGATCTTGACCTCGTCCGCGTCGATGTCGGTCAGCTCGAGGGGCGCCCGACCGCCTTCGTCGAAGTCGACGATGGCGAACACGATGGGGGGGCTGGGCGAGTAGGCGAGGCGGTCGATCGTGAACGTGGCGATGGTGCCGACGGCGTCGGCCATGGGTCGAGGATGGGCGTCGTGCGGGGAGGGCGGGAGGTGGACCGATCCGGCCTCGTCCTCGGAGCCCACGAACCCGAACTTCCACCCGATGGCACGCGCCGCGGCTGCTGAAGACGGGCGGGACGGTTCCGGCCGCCGCGGCGCCTCGACCGGTAGGAAGCCCCGCCACACCAGGTACTGGCCGTAGGACAGAGGTGCGCCGCTCGCGACCTGGTCGACGACGGGGCGGGATGACCGGTGACCGGCGATGGCCTCCGTGGTACGGAAGATGACCACATCGGCACCGTCCGCGAGCACGACGAGCGCGAGCCGCTGTCCTGGGCGAGCTCGTTCGAGGGTGGCCGCGAGGAGCAGCGCCGGCGCAGCGGCACCGGTGTTACCGATCGTGCCCGACAGGTCATCAGCCAGCCGATCGGCGGGCACCCCGAGCTTCTTGACCAGACCCGTCGCCGCCCTCGCGTGGGTGGAGACGACCAGGAGGTGATCGATCTCGTCGGGAGCCAGCCCAGCGAGGTCGATGGCCGATGTCCATGCCTCCACGCCGAGGTCGATGTAGCGAGACTCGGCGAAGCGCTCCTCCCAGAGCTTGCTGTATGACGCACCTGGGGCCCGCCACCGATCCGTCAGCTCCTCGGTCGCCGAGCCCCACGCGATCAGCTCGGCGACGACCTCGGCGTCATCGCCGTCACCAACGATCAACGCCGAGCCGGCATCACCTCCCGACGACTCCTCGGGCCCGCCGGGGAGACCGGTCCGGAGATCGGCCGTCGTCACCAGCGATGCACCCTCGCCGCCGAGCCCGGCCCGCAGCGCGCCCATCGCCGAGCGCACCGCGCCGACCGCGTCGTACGCAGGGATCGACCGCGGCAGGCGGAGAGCGGCGTGGATCGCCGCCGCGTTCGTCTTGTCGAGGTACGGCGGTGCCGTCGTCGCGAACCAGACGCTCGACGGCTGCACGGTCGTCGCCCGCATCGCCAACCGTCCTGCCTCGACCGCCATGGTCGTGGCGTCCTCGTCGTAGGACACCACGGCCCGGGTGCCCTTGCCCCCACCGGCGCCTGCGATCGGCGCGATCGTGGCGCGGTCGAGCCGGCGGTAGGGGAGGTGGACGCCCCAGGAGATGATGCCTCGCACGGCGCAGAGTGTACGCGGCTACGGCACGAGCGGCTCGAATCTGGATATGATATGTGGCTCGATCGCTGGGAGGTTCTCATGCACGATGACCCCACACAACGGCCAGTGAACGGGTGCGGGAGGATCGACCATGAACGCTGACTCGTACCGCTTCGACGGGAAGCGAGCGCTGGTCGTCGGGGGCGCCACCGGCATGGGCGCGGCGACGGCGGCGCTCGTCCAAGACCTCGGCGCAGAGGTGGTCGTCATGGACCACGCGGAGGTGACGCTGCCCGGGGTGAAGGCGATCAAGGTCGACCTGCGCGACAAGGCGAGCATCGACGCTGCCGTCGACGAGTGCGGCGGGCCGATCCACGCGCTCTTCTCCTGCGCCGGCGCCGCCGACGGCACGCCCGGGATCGAGAAGATCAACTTCATCGGCCACCGCCACCTGATCGACCGCGCCCTCGCCGCCCAGCTGCTGGCGAGGGGCTCGGCCATCGGCATGATCTCCTCGGCGGCCGGCCTCGGCTGGGAGAAGAACCTCGACCTCGTCAAGGAGTACCTCGACACGCCGGACTTCGACGCTGCCGTGGCCTGGATCGAGGCCCACCCCGACAAGGCCGACTACATGTGGAGCAAGCAGGCGATATGCGGTTACGTCGCCCGCGAGTCGCTGACCATGCTGAAGCGGGGGGTCCGCCTCAACGCCATCCTCCCCGGCCCCACCGACACCCCGCTAGCTCAGGCGAACAAGGACCTGTGGCTCACCTTCGGATCCGACTTCCGGGAAGAGGCCGGCATCGAGGCGTCCACGCCCGAACAGCAGGCCGGACCGCTGGTGTTCCTGTGCAGCGATGCCGCGTCCTACCTGAACGGCGTCACGGTCATCACCGATGCCGGCTATGTCAGCTCGGGGATCACAGGTTCGTTCCCGGCTGCGACCGGCGTCGTCGACTTCCTGTTCGGCCGGTATTGAGCGAGGCGTTGGACTCGACGGACGGGCTGCCGCCGAAGGGCGACTGGCTCGGGACGAGGCACCTCCGGTTCGAACGCCACGGTCCGCTGGCGCGCTGCATCGTCGACCGTCCCGACAGGCGCAACGCCATGACGGCGGCCATGTACTTCGGCGTGCGCTATGCGTCCAACCTCGTCGACGTCGATGACGACCTCGCCGGGCTGCTCATCACGGGCACTGGCGACGTGTTCATCCCCGGTGGCGACATGAGCCAGCAGAGCGACGACGACTGGGGCATCGGCGACCTGCTCTACATGGACTCCACGCCGTTCGACGCGCTGCGCACAGCCGAGAAGCCCGTGGTGTCGGCGATCAACGGGCTGTGCCAGGGCGGCGGCCTGATGATCGCGATGTTGAGCGACGTCACCGTGGCCAGCGACCGGGCGACGTTCCGTGCCCCGGAGCTGCTGCGCGGGATCTCCGACACCAACTACGCCCAGATCCTGCCTCGCCAGATCGGTCCGAGCCGAGCACGCGACATGCTCCTCACCGGACGAACGGCCACGGCCGAGGAGGCTCTCGAGTGGGGCCTCATCTCGCGAGTCGTCCCCCACGAGGAGGTGCTCGACGCCGCGACCGAGGCGCTCATCGAGTGCTGCCGTAGCGCGCCAGGCGCTCGCCGGGACGCGAAGCGCAGCTTCGATCAGTACTACGGGCTCTACGACCGGATCGCCATGGTTGCCAGCCTTCGAGGTCCTGAGTCGCTCGAGGGCTACGAGGCATTCAAGGAGCGGAGGAACCCCTCCTGGGTGCACCCCGACCTGCGCACCGATGACCGTCTCTGACCACACCCGATCGCCGAGAGGAAACCAATGCACATCGAGGGCAGCACAGCGCTGGTCACCGGCGGCGGCGACGAGTGGACCGTCGAGGGGATCGCCGAGTGGCTCCCCAAGACGATCAAGGACGAAGAGCACCCGATGCTCGCGGACCTGGCGGCACGCATGGCCCAGATGCAGGCCAAGCAGGGCTGATCGATGTCGACGTCGGTCCACCTGCCGATCACGCGCGAATCGTCCGAGGACGAGGTCCGGGCGTGCGTGACCGCATGGGTGGAGGAGAATGTCCCGCAGGCCTGGCGTGACGCCGCGCCGGGCGGTCGAACGGCGATCCGGAAGGTCCGCCCGCGCGAGGACTACGAGGCCTGGTACCCGACCTTCGTCGACAGCGGCCTTGCCGTCGCCAACTGGCCCGTGGAGTACCTCGGGCTCGACCTCACGCCTGCCCAGGCGCGCGCCGCTGAGGCGGTCTTCGCGCCGTACAACCTCGGCCGCCTCAACCCGCTCGGCTTGAACTCCGCCGCGCCGGCGCTGTTCGCCCACGGCACCGAGGAGCAGCGGTTGCGGTTCCTCCCGCCGATGGTTCGTGACGAGGAGCGATGGTGCCAGCTCCTGTCCGAACCTGGCGCGGGCTCCGACCTCGCGTCATTGGCGACGCGAGCCGTCCAGGACGGCGAGGAGTGGGTGCTGAACGGCCAGAAGGTGTGGACCACGTGGGCCCACCTCAGCCACTTCGCCGTGTGCCTCGCGCGCACCAATCCCAGCCTCAAGAAGCGGCAGGGTCTGACCTACTTCATCGTCGACCTCAGCGCGCCGGGCGTCGACGTGCGACCTCTGCGGCACCTGGGCGGCGAGATCGACTTCAACGAGGTATTCCTCGACGACGTGCGCGTCCCGGACTCGTACCGGATCGGCGCGGCCAGCGACGGATGGCGGGTCGCGGGGTCCAGCCTCGCGGGTGAGCGACAGATGGTCTCCGGCGCCGGCTCAGGTGGTGTCGACCGAATCGGTGGTGCCGGTGTCAGCCAGCTGATCCAGCGCGCCGGAGAGCTCGGACGGACCTCGGACCCGGTGTTCCGCCAGCGGCTGATGTCGGTCTACGCCGAGGAGCAGGTGCGCGAATGGACCAACCAGCGAGTGCGGGCCACTGTGCAGGCGGGAGGGACGCCTGGACCGGCGGCATCGATCGGCAAGGTCCACCAGGGCTCGCTGAACCAGCGCATCCAGATGGTGGCCGCCGATCTTCTGGGCGTGGCCGCCACCGCATGGGATCGCGGCGCCGAGTACCACGACAACATGCCCCTCGAGGTGAAGGGCATGCTCCGCTCGCGCGCCAACACGATCGAGGGGGGCACCACGGAGGTCAACAAGAACATCGTCGGCGAGCGGGTGCTCGGCCTGCCGCGCGAGCCTGACCCGTGGGCCGACAAACCGTGGGAGGAGATCCCCCGCTCATGAGCAGCTACGAGCACCTGATCGTCGAGCGGCACGGCCCTGTCGGCTGGTTGATCAACAACCGCCCCGACCAGCTCAACGCCATGAACAACCAGATGCGCGACGAGTTCGCCCTGGCGTGGAAGGAGCTCGACGAGGATCCTGAGGTCAGGGTGATCGTGCACACCGGCAACGGCCGCGCCTTCCAGACCGGGTCGGACGTGTCGGAGCTGGCGATGGACGGCGTCGGGATGGAGCGCTACCGCGAGTCGATGGAGGAGTTCGACCTCCACTTCACCGCGTGGCATCAGCAGGTCTGGAAGCCGGTGATCACCGCGGTGAACGGCCTGTGCGCCGGCGGCGCGTTCCACTGGGTCGCCGACGCCGACATCGTCATTGCCGCCAGCGACGCGCAGTTCTTCGATCCGCACGTCTCGGTCGGACAGGTCGTCGCCATCGAGGCGATCGGCCTGATCCGCAAGATGCCGGCCGAGGCCGTGATGCGGATGGCGTTCGTCGGCAAGTACGAGCGCATGCCGGCCGAGCGGGCGCTGCAGCTCGGCATGATCTCCGAGATCGTCGACCCACCTGAGCGACTCCGGGAGCGGGCCCAAGCGCTTGGTGAGACGATCGCCAAGAACTCGCCAGCCGCGATGGCCGCGACCAAGAAGGCGCTGTGGGCGGCCCTCGAGCACGGCCTCACCGACGCCTGCAAGGTCGGTGCGCAGCACCTCGTCAGCATGTGGGGCCACCCCGACCAGGACGAGGGCCCCCGCGCCTTCGCCGAGAAGCGCGAGCCGATCTGGGCGCCGCTGAGGTGAGCCTGGCCCGGCTCCTGGTCGAGCATCCCTTCGCCGACGACGAGGGGCTGCTGCACACCGCCGACCGCACGGTGACGGCGGGCGAGGCAAAGGCGGCTGCGCGGCGGGTGGCCGAGCAGCTGGGCAACGTCGGTGGGCGAGCGGTCGCGGTGCAGCTGCCCAACGGACCCGACCTCGTCTCGACCATGGTGGGCGTCTGGCTGGCGGGCGGGGTGTACGTCCCGGTGAACCCCCGCCACCCGGAAGCCGAGGTGGCGGCGGTGCTGGACGTCACGGCACCTGCGGCCCTGGTCACCGAAGACGGGATCCGACCGCTCGACGCCGCCACGTCCTACGAGGACGACGTCGCCTTCGTGATGTGGACGTCGGGCACGACCGGGCCCCCGAAGGCGATCCACCACACCCACACCGCGTACGTCGAGCTGCTCGACCGCGTGCTGGGACCGCTTCGCGGCGGTGGAGACGGGTCGAAGCGGCCGACACCGAACCTCATCCCTGTGTCGATGGCCCTCAACGCTGGTCTCTACAACGCGCTCTTCGGGCTGCGCGCGGGGGCCGCGCTGGTGATCATGGATCGCTTCGAGCCAGAGGCGTTCGCCGAGCTCGTCCGGCGCTTCGAGATCCGCTCGACCGTGCTGCCTCCGGCCGCCATGGCCGCCCTCACGGACTCCGACGTCTCCGACCTGGGTCCGCTGAAGTACGTGCGATCGATCACCGCGCCGCTGTCGCCGCTGCAGGCGCAGCGCTTCGCGGCCAAGTTCCCGGTCTACGTGCTGAACGGCTACGGCCAGGCCGAGATCGGCGAGGTGATCGGCTGGACCGCAGCCGATGCCAAGGCCCACCCCGACAAGGTCGGCGCCATCGGCAAGCCCCACCCCGGCGTCGACATCCGCATCGACGACGGCGGCCACCTGCTGGTGCGCCCACCCAACACCGCCACCGGCATCAGCGAGCGCATCGACGCCGAGGGCTTCATCGACACCGGCGACCTCGCGAGGATCGACGACGACGGCTTCGTGTGGATCGAGGGTCGTGCCGGCGAGGTCATCAACCGCGGCGGCAACAAGGTGTTCCCCGACTCAGTGGAGGAGGTGCTCAGCATGTCTCCTTCGGTCGACGACGTCTCGGTCGTCGGTGCGCCGGACGAGCGGCTCGGCGAGGTGCCGGTGGCGTTCCTCGTTGGCCGCCCTGTCGACGACGACGAGCTCGTCGCCCTGTGCCGAGAGCACCTCGTCGCCTACAAGGTGCCCGTCGCGTTCCACTGGATCCAGGAGCTGCCCAGGAGCGAGGTCGGAAAGGTGCTCCGCAAGGAGCTCGTCAGATCGCTGCCGGCGCGATGACCGATGCGCCGACGCTGAGGTCTGCTCGAGTGCTCGTGGTGGGAGCCTCATCTGGCATCGGCCGCGCCTTCGCCTGCAGTGCCATTGCACAGGGTGCGCAGGTCTGCATGGCGGCACGCCGCGTGGAGAAGCTCGTCGAGCTCTGCCAGGAGGTGGGCGGCGGCCACCCGGTCGGAGGTGACGTCACCAACCCCGACGACTGCAGCCGGCTTGTGCACGAGGCAGCCGAGCGGCTGGGCGGTCTCGACCTCGTGGTCTACGCAGCTGGGGTCGGCACGCTCGCGCCGATCGCCCAAGCCGACGCGACGGCGTGGCGGCGTGACTACGAGGTCAACGTCATTGGCCCGACGCTCGTCTGCGGTGCAGCACTTCCGCTCCTGTCGGCGGACGGGCTCGTGGCCTTCATATCGTCCGAGGCGAGTGCCGAGACGCGGTGGGGGTTGAGCTCCTACTCCGCGTCGAAGAGCGCCCTCGACGCGACCATCCGGTTCTGGCGAGCGGAACACCCGGAGCGGCGCTTCCAGCGCATCATCATGGGCGCGACGATCCCCACCGAGTTCGGCGCCGGCTTCGGCGCGGACGTGCTGGACGTCGCAATCCCGCGCTGGATGTCATCCGGCGTGGCCATGACGGCGATGGAGACCGACGACGTCGGTCGCCACCTCGCCGAGATCCTGGCCGTGATCCTCGCCCACCCGGCGATCGACGTACCCGACCTCTGCTTGGATCCGCGCGGCCAGGCGCTGACGTGATCGGGCGAAGCATGAACGTGACGAACGAACTCGAAGGGAGCCCCCATCTGATGGCAGGCATGTGGCACGAGGAGCGCCTCTACATCGACGGCGAGCTGGTCGAGGCGGAGGGCGGCAAGGTCTACGACAACATCAACCCGGCGAACGAGGAGGTGCTCGGCGTCGCCGCTGACGCGTCGGCCTACGACATCGAGCAGGCGATCGCTGCCGCGCGGCGTGCGTTCGACGAGACGGAGTGGTCGACCGACGTCGAGCTGCGTGCCCGGTGCCTCCG
>CAYSAC010000008.1:0-35164 GCA_964428815.1 uncultured Acidimicrobiaceae bacterium
AAGATGAGGATGTGGAACGGGCAGTTCATGGGCTTGAGGTAGTAGTCCGTGCCGGCCTCGCCGCCCTCGTCCTCGAAGTGCATCGGCGGGAACATGCCGTCGGCGTACCAGTCGAGGTGACCCGACGTCTCGAACAAGCCGGCCTTGGTGATGTGCGGCGTGTACACGAACTCGTAGCCCGCGGCCTCGTGGCGCTCGCGCGAGTAGTCCTCCATCACCCGGCGGATGATGCCGCCCTTGGGGTGGAAGACGGCGAGGCCGGAGCCGATCTCGTCCGGGAACGAGAACAGGTCGAGCTCGGCACCGAGCTTGCGGTGGTCGCGCTTCTCGGCCTCCTCGAGGCGGTGCAGGTGGTCGGCGAGCTCCTGCTTGGTCGCCCACGCCGTGCCGTAGATGCGCTGCAGCTGCGCGTTCTTCTCGTCGCTGCGCCAGTACGCCCCAGCGACCCGCATCAACTTGAATTGCCCGAGGTGCCGACCCGTGTGCTCCACGTGGGGACCGCGGCACAGGTCGATGAACCGCGGCGGGTTCTCGTACGTGCGGACGATGCCCGCCTCTGTCGCCGACATCGGGTCCTCGGTTTGGCCGTCGATGATCTCGAGCTTGAACGGGTGGGCGGCAAAGATCTCGCGAGCGCGCTCCGAGGGGATCTCGTCGCGGATGAAGGGCTGCTGCTCCTTCATGATCTCGCGCATGCGCGCCTCGATCCGCTCGAGGTCGTCGGAGGAGAACGTCTCGCCACCGGGCAGCTGGAAGTCGTAGTAGAAGCCGTCCTCCACGGGCGGACCGATGCCGAACGTGGACCCGGGGAACAGGTCCAGCACCGCTTGGGCGAGGACGTGGGCCGTCGAGTGGCGGATGACGAAGAGGCCTTGGTCGGAGCTCGTCGTGACGATCGCCACCTGATCGCCGTCGGCCAGCTCGACGGAGAGGTCGCGCTCGGCGCCATTCACCTCCGCGATCACAGCCGCCTTGCGGAGCCCGGATCCGATCGCGGCGGCCAGATCGGCCGCGGTGTTGCCCCGGGGCAGTGACCGCGTCGAACCATCTGGCAGCGTGACCGTGATCTCGGGCATGGCGGGCGAGGTTACCGGTGGGCCTCCCGCGGCCCGGAACGGGTTACCCCGATCGCCTCGCGCCGAGCACCTCGGCCGACGAACGCTTGGGCGGCGCTTCGCCCTCGTCCCGGCCGTCGCCGTTGCCCGCCGCCTCGTCGAGCGTGACGACGTGGCCCTGCTGCTCGGACGGGAACGTCTCCGCCTGCTTCGTCGCGTAGGTGTCGACGTAGTCCTGTCCGGACAGCTCTCGGATCTCGAACATCACCTCGTCGATGATCTGGCGGAGCACCAGCCGGTCGTCGGCGCGGTCTTGGTAGCGCGCCACGTCGATCGGCTTGCCGATGTTGATCTCGGCCGCGCCGAACAGCTTCGGCATCTTCGCCTCCGGCGGCTGGATCTCCCGCGTGCCGCGCAGGCCGACCGGGATGATCGGCGCGCCCGTGCGCAGCGCGAGGCGCGCCGGGCCCGTGTGGCCACGGTGGAGCACGCCATCTCGCGACCGGGTGCCCTCCGGGAAGATGCCGAACAGCTCACCCGACTCGAGGATGCGGGCCGCGGCATCAAGCGCCCGCTGGCTGGCGCTGCCGCCGGAGCGATCGATCGGGACCATCCCGACCGCCGGGAAGAGGTACTTGGTCTTCCAGCTGTCCATGTACTCGGCCTTGCCGACGTAGGTGATGCGGCGCGGCAACGCCAGCATCAAGAACGGCGAGTCGAGGAACGAGACGTGGTTCGGCGCGAGGATGGCGGGACCGGTCTTTGGGATGTTCTCCAGGCCGCGGACGTTGACCTTCCACGCCAGCTTCGCGATCGGGCCCAGCACGCGCTTGAACGCGCTGTAGTACCGCCCCACTTCTCGCTCGGACTTGGCCACGGTGCGCATTCTGCCCCAACCGCCAAGTAGGCGTGCCCGACGTCACGCTCCAACCCCTCGATCGTCGGGGCTGTGGTCACTACGCTCGCCCGGAGCAGGAGGATCCACCATGTGCTGGGTTGACCACGGTTCCCACGGATCCCGATCGAGGGGTGCCGAGCCGGCGAGACCGGCGTCCATGCGCGCATCCGACGACGATCGGCAGGTCCTCATCGACCAGCTCAGGGGACACACCGCGGACGGCCGCCTGAGCCTCGAGGAGTTCGAGGCGCGGGTCGAGACCGTGTACGCAGCCCGCACCCTCGGCGAGCTCCGGGCCGTCGTGCTCGATCTGCCTCAGGTGGATGAGCCCCGCCGGCGGCGCCCCGCGCTGCAGTTGCCGGCGCCCGTGCTCATCGCCGCGCTCGTCCTCATCGGCTCGCTCCTGCTCGGCCACTTCGCGTGGTGGCTCATCCCAATTGGGTTCTGGGTCTTCGGCAGCTGTGGCCAACAGCAGCAGCTGCCCGAGGCAGCGTCGCGAACGCGCAAGGACGTCCCGGTCACGCTCGCCTGACTCCACCACCGGCGAATGTGGTGCAAGAGATGCTGCTATCACCCCACTTGGTGCACGGAGTTCGCCGCGGGGCGGCGGCTGGTCAGGCGGTGAGGTCGACCCCGAGGAGCATCGCTGCCTGCGACACTCCTTCGCCCGCGGCCGCGGCGTCGTCGATGGCTGCCACCGCGCCGGGGGTATCGAGGTCGTCGTCGAGACGGTCACGCGCGGCTTCGAGCGCGCCAGTCCCCTCGCCGGCCGAGAGCCACCGGTCGAGACGGGCCGCGGCCGTCGCCATCAGATCGTCGTCCCACTCCCAAGGGTGGCGGTAGTGGTGGGCCACGATGCCCAACCGGATAGCACGCGGGTCCCACGTCTTCAGCAGGTCGCTCACGAAGACCAGGTTGCCGAGTGACTTGGACATCTTCTCGCCATCCATGCCGACCATGGCCTGGTGCATCCAATGCCGCACGAACAGCTCGCCGGTCGCCGCCTCTGACTGCGCCGCCTCGCACTCGTGGTGAGGGAAGATCAGATCGGTGCCCCCGCCGTGCAGGTCGATGGTCGTACCGAGCTCGCGCAGCGCAAGGGCCGAGCACTCGATGTGCCAGCCAGGGCGTCCCGGACCCCACAGCGACTCCCACGACGGCTCGTCCTCCCCGGACGGCTGCCACAGCACGAAGTCCAGCGGATCGCGCTTGTACGGATCGTCGGGGTTGCCGCCGTGCTCGGCCGCGAGCCGCAGCATCTCCTCGCGGCTGTAGCCGCTCACCTGGCCGAAGCGGTTGAAGGTGCTGATGTCGAAGTACACGGCACCACCGGCCTGGTAGGCGTGGCCCTGGTCGAGGACCATCCCGATGAAGCCGCGGATGTCAGGGATGGCCGACGTCGCGCGCGGCTCGCTGAAGCACGGGATCATGCCGAGCGCGCGCATGTCCTCGTCGAAGCGCCCCGTCTCCGCCGCCGCCAGGTCGAGGTAGTGCACACCGAGCGTGCGGGCGCGACCGAGGATCGAGTCGTCGACATCGGTGACGTTGCGCACGCAGCGCGTGTCGTGGCCACGATCGCGGAGCCGGCGCTGCAGGACGTCGTACCCGATGAACGACGCTGCGTGCCCGAGGTGCGTCGAGTCGTACGGCGTGATGCCGCACGTGTACATGGTGACGATCTCGCCGGGCTCGAAGGGCACGACCGCGCGCCGTGCGGTGTCGTAGAGCCGCATCGGCTCGTCGGCCGGGCTCATTCCGGGATGCCGAGGAACTTCAACGCGACGCGCGTCTTGTAGTGCATGTTCAGCTGCAGCAGCACGGCCGTGAAGGACTCGATGGGCGTCGCCTGCGACAGACCGCCGGCATCGAGCGGGCGCATGTTCGGGATCTTGCTGACGATGTCGGCGGTGACCTGGGTGGCCTCAGGATGATCCGAGCAGATCAGCACGTCGGTCTCGATCGGGTGATCGAGGTCGCCGAGCTCCTTGGCCGGGACGTGGTGGAGCGCAGCCGCGACCATGCACTTGGGCACGGCCGCCTGCACGCTCGCCGCCACCGAGCCGCGCGGCGGGACGAGCGGCTGGAACTCCTTGCCGATGCGCGTGACAGCGTTGGCCATGCAGATGACGATCTTGCCGTCGAGCTGGCGCGAGACGGAGGTCGCGGTCTGGGTCGCGCCGTCCCACGGGGTCGCGATGACGACGAGGTCGGCTTCGGCCGCCCCGTCGTTGTCGGCGGCATCGATGCGCAGCTCGCGCCCGGCCCAGCGCTCGAGGCAGGTGTCGACGGTCTCCATCGCCTTGTACCTCGAGCGCGAACCGACCACCGTCTCGAACCCGATCGACGCCAACCTGACGGCCAGGGCGCTCCCGGCCGGGCCGGTCCCTCCGAGGATCCCGATGCGCATCGGCGACAAGGTAGTGCGGTAACAGAATCAAACGCCCACCCGTCCTATGGTCCATGCCCATGCTCGAAGGCAAGCGGATCCTCATCACCGGCGTGCTCACCGACGCCTCCCTGGCGTTCGGCGTGGCCAAGCTGGCCCAGGAGAGCGGGGCCGAGATCGTGCTCACCGGCGCCGGCCGGGGGATGTCGCTGACCGAGCGCACGGCCCGCAAGCTCCCGTCGCCGCCCGACGTGCTCGAGCTCGACGTCACCAACCCCGACCACCTCGCCGCGGTCCGCGACGATCTCGCATCACGCTGGGGACGGGTCGACGGTGCGCTGCACGCCATCGGCTTCGCTCCCCCGTCCTGCTTGGGCGGCGGGTTCCTCGACGCGCCATGGGAGGACGTCGCCGTCGCTATGCAGGTCTCGGCGTACTCGTTCAAGTCGCTGGCCGAGGTCGTCGTGCCCCTCATGCCCGACGGCGGTTCGCTCGTGGGGCTCGACTTCGACGCGACAGTCGCGTGGCCGGCGTACGACTGGATGGGGGTGGCCAAGGCCGCGCTCGAGTCCGCCTCCCGCTACCTCGCGCGCGAGCTCGGCCCTCAGGGCATCCGCGTGAACCTCGTCGCCGCTGGGCCGATCAAGACCCTCGCGGCCAAGTCGATACCGGGGTTCTCGCGCTTCGAGGACGTGTGGGACGACAAGGCACCCCTGGGGTGGGACGTGAAGGACTCGAGCGCCGTCGCCAAGGCCTGCGTCGCGCTGCTCTCCGACTGGTTCCCCATGACGACCGGCGAGATGGTCCACGTCGATGGCGGCTACCACGCGATGGGCGCCTGACCGGCGCCCTCGCTACTTCGAGCGCCGACGACCTCTGTGCGTGAACCCGGCGCTGCCACGGGTTGGCGCACGCGGATGGGTTGGCGCACTAGATCGACCGTCGCTCACTCTGTACGCAACACGTCGGCAGGAGTGCGACGACGGGCGCCACGGCCGATGACGACGCCAAGGACGTTGGCGGCGACGAGGAACACCAGGAAGAAGCCCACGACTGGACGCCAGGCGACCACGGTCTCGGGGGCGACGGCAAGGCGCTCCGCGTAGATCAGCCACGCGGCGCGGCCAAGCACGGCTCCGATGAGCGCGGCCGCGACGAACGGAACCGCGATGGCGATCGTCGTCTGCCACGCGATGGTGGTGACGACCTGGGCGCGCGTGAAGCCGAGGGCGCGCAGGAGCGCTAGCTCGTGGCGTCCGGCTCGCACACCCGTGTACACGAGGTGGGTCAGCACGCCGATGGCGAGCACGCCCATGAGCCCCCCGAGGAGGCGGGGCAGGTTATCGGCTCGGCTGACGTCGAGGTCGACGAGAGCGGTGACGTTGAGCTCGTCCGCGCCGAGGGTGTCGCCAAGACCGAGGTCGGTGAGTGCCGCGATGGTGCCGGCTCGGTCGGCGCCCGCCGCCAGCGTGACCATGACGAGCTGCGGGCTGGTCTCTGGCGCGAGACGCTGCATCCCCTCGTAGGTGAGCGCCACGGTCTGCTCGAAAGCGCCATCACCGATCGGGAGCACCCCGGTGCCCACGATGGTGACCATCGCCGTGATCGGGACGCTGTCGCCGGCCTCGGTTCGCTTGACACCGTGGACCTCGAGAGGATCGCCGACTTTCAGCCCGAGCTGCGCGAGCACGGCTCGGGTGACCATGATCTCGTCGGGGCCGGCGGGGGCGCGCCCACTCGTGACGGTTGGCGTGATCGACCCAGCCCCTGTGCTGAAGCTCAGCGGCCAGAGGTCGGGCAACGCGTCGATGACCGGAACCTCGGTCGGTGGGAAGAACGTGGCGTAGCCGGCCCGTTCGACACCGGGAACCGCTCGGGCCGCCTTCATGAGCTGCTCCGCGTGAGCGACGGGATCTGCATCGGGGTCGTCGGGCTCGTCGTAGCCGAGGAACGCGACATCCCAGTTCCACCCGACCAGGCGCGGCGTGTTGAGCAGGTGCTCGAGGTCGGCGCCAAAGGTCAGCGAGCCGACCAGGGCGGCCACGCCGACCGCGATCCCGGCGAAACCCGTTCGCACGGGCACGGCCTGCGCTCCGTGACCGCGCTCGAGCGCCATCCGCGCGCCGAGGATCGCAGGGGGCCGCGCGCCGAGCCGGCCGAGCAGGGTAGTCACGACTCCGGGGCGGGCGGGCGGTCGGGGGACCGTCGCGGTTCGCACCGCGACCACCCGGGTGACGATGACGACGACCGCGAACGAGGCGGCAGCGACGATCAGCGCGCCGACGCCGACCGCGACCACGTCGAGACGGAGCCCTGGGTCGGGCTCCGCGACGCGCGCTCGGCTGATGGGGAACAGGGGCGATGCCGCGATCGCAAGCGCGGCGGTGCCGATGCCCGCGATCGCCGCGACAGCTGCACCCTCGACCGCGCCGACGAGTGTCAGGTCCCGGCTGGTGAAGCCGATCGCGTGAAGGGCCGGCAGCTCGTCGGCTCCCGACCACGCCTGACGCGAAAGGGCTTGGCCGAGCACGATGATCGACGCCGCGCCGCCAAGGAGGGCCAGCAACCAGAGGGTGAGCGCGTCGGGGCGCAGCCCGCGGCGGACGCTGGTCGTGAACTCCTCCTGGGAGAGGACGACTTCTGCGGGGATGTCCGCCGCCTCGACCGCGGCCATCAGGTCGGCCGTGGTGGCACCGTCGCGCAGCAGCACCATTGCCGCCGGGTTGGCGCCCAGCGACGACACCAGCTCGTCCAGCAGCGGAGGGGTCACCGTCAGCGACTGGAAGTAGCGGCCTGTCTCGGGCTGGACCTCGCCCGGGGCCACATGCAGTCCGACCACAGTGACCTCGAACGATTCGGGCCACTCCTCAGGCGCCGACTCGTCGTCGCAGGCGTCAACCGGAACGATGTCCAGCCTGTCGCCAACGTGGATGCCGGCTCGCCGCGCGGTCGCGACCGACATCACGGCCTCGTCGGCGCGCGCGGGATCGGCGGCCCGACCAGCGACGAAGCGGTATCGGTTGAGATCGGTGCCGAACCGGCCGCTGGGAGACCCCATCACGTCCACCTCGCCGCTGCCGGTGAAGCAGGTCACGCCGGGGGCCTCGCCCGAACCGCCGATCACCTCGTCCTGGGGTTGGATCGAGAAGCCGTCCTCCTTCAGGATCGGCACGAGGAAGTTCATGAACCGCGCGCCGTCTTCTACATCAGGCAGCCCAAGGATCTCGTCGATCGAGGTCGAGGCGAACTCCTCGCACTCGGCTTCGTCGAGCTCTTCGGCGCAGCCGACGCCGATGGCGACGTCGAAGGGCCGGGCCGGCTCGAGCAGGCGGTCATAGGCGGTCGTCGTGCGGCGTGCTCCGGCGATCGACGCGACGACGAAGCCGCCAGCAACGCCGATCAGCAGCGCGAGGCCCAACCACGACCGCCACCGTCGGCGCAGCTGGCTCGCACCGCGCAGCCAGACGGCGGCGCTGGACCCGGAGCCGGTCATCTGTCCGTTGTGTCACGGTTCGGCCGGTGCGGCAATCGTGACAGCCCCTTGATGGTTGGTGGTGGTGGCATCCCGCGCTAGCGCGCGTTCACGAGGTGGTCAGGCGACCAGACGTCGTGGTCTTCTCCCCGCCCGGTGCGGCCCGCGATGGCCCACTCGCTCATCGTCATCCAGGCGAACATCCCGGGCGTCGACTGGCTCGCGAGCGAGCAGGTCGTGGTGCCCGTGGCGTGCAGCTCACGGCCGTCGCGGTCGACGGCCGTGAGCTCGATCACCTCCGGATGACCACGTCGACGCTCGACCACCCGCCGCACGCCGCTCACGAGGTCGGCTTGCGTGCCGTCTCGCACGAGGTACCCGCCGACGATCGCGGTCTCGTCCTCTCCCGCACCGAGAAAGCGGCTGTGGGCGAGGAAGTGCTCGTCCTCATCGACGATGCCGTACGTGTAGCCGGCGCGCATGGAGCGCAGGTCGTCGCGCACGTACCAGGAGCGGTCGCGCACCGCGGGGCAGTCGACCTCGATGGACGTGTCCCCGAGCTGCAGCGAACCGCTGACGTGCATGGCCTGATCGAAGTGGCCGCTGCCCACGCGGGGCACCACGGCAAAGGGCTCCATGAGCGCCCGGTAGTGCAGGTCGAGGCGCAGCAGGTCGCCATCTTCGTAGCTGAGGCGATACGACGTGAGCGGCTCGTGCGCCTGGATGCGTAAGCCGGCGACCTGGCAATCGGTCAGGTCGGCGTCGGGATGTGGGACGTGCCACAGGGTGCGGGCGTACGGGGCGAGCCATGGCTCGATGTGCTCGTCGTCCCACACCTGCACCACCAGCGAGGCAACGCCGAGGTTCGGTCGGAAGAGCGTGTAGATCATGCCCCCGAGCTTCCGCTCGGGGACCTGGAAGCCCCACCACGTCGTCTCGGTCCACAGCGGGTCAGGGCTGGCGGCAGGATGGAAGCTGTCGTCGGCGGCGGTGATCATGCGAACGGCTCGAGCGGGGGAATCATCTCGAGCAGGTCGGCGTAGGTCGACTCCTTCATCCGCCGCTCTGCCTCCGAGCGGACGTCAGCGAGGTCATTCGCGCCGGAGAAGTCGAGCGCGGTCACGATCGCGGCGCCGAGCCACGGCCGCAGGATGACCTGGGTGTGGATGGTGTCGTCCTCGACGCCCTGCTTCCACGCCAGCGACGCATCGCAGCTGATGGCCATGCGGGTGAGGACGAAGACGCGGTAGTAGTCGAGCAGGTCGCGCTCGATCGGCCATCCGATCGTCTTGGTCCATGCTTCGTAGACGTCGTGAAGCTGCATCGGACGGCCGAGGAGGTGGTTGCGGACGGCGACCCACGCGAGGTCGTCGTGGGGGTCGCCCATGTGGGCGAACTCCCAGTCCAGCAGCGCGGTCACCTTCGTGCCGGAGAACAAGAAGTTGCCCGGTCCGGCGTCGCCGTGGCAGAGCACGACGGCAACGGGCTCCGGCTCCTTCGCGCGGAGCCAGTCCAACGCGACGTCGATTGACGGTGTGCCCCACTCCCCAGCCCGTTCGTCGTGGATCGTGCTCCACAGGTCGAGGTCGTTCCCATCCAGCTCGGGCACAGGTCCGACGCGTAGATGGTGCAGCTGGGCGAGCAGCTCGAGGTAGTGGCGGCCGATGGCAGCGCGGTCCTCGTCATCGGCGACACCCGCCAGCGCCTCCTCGCCCTCGACGCGCTCCATCAGCAGCGCGCGGCCTCCGGGGGCCACACCGAAGAGGTGCGGGATGGGGACGCCCGTGCCCTGCAGCGCGCGGTACACCGCGGCCTCACGCGCCAAGGTCAACGGCGTCCCTGCCACCGGACCCGTGCCATTGTCGACGCGCACGACGTAGGACCCGGCGCCGACCTTCACTCCCCAGATCTCGCGTGAGGCGCCACTACCGATGCGGGATGCCTCGATGATCTCGCCGTCGAGCTCGTCCTCGACCCACTCGCGGACGTCGTCGTTCACTACTGAGGCTCCCGCGGGTACAAAGCGTCGACCATGCGGTCGACACGGTCGGCCAGATCCGATGCAGGCGCCTCGATCGCGTCGAGGTCCTCGAGGTGGCACAGACCCAGCAGCAGCAGGAAGAGCGACTTCACAGACGCGGGGGTGGCACTGTCACCGGTCCCGAGATCCTGCAGCACCTTGGCGAACTCGCTGTGCCAGACGGCCAAGTACCCGGCCAGCTCCGGGTGGCGTGCGGCGGCGAGGTGCAGCTCCAGGAACAACCGGCGTGTCGACGCCATCTCCGGGCGCAGGTACGCAGCGGCGACGTTGTGCACGGCGCTCGCACCGCTCGCCTCGGGGGACAGCGTCGCGGTCAGCTTCAACAGACCGCGACGACCCGCCGCGTACAAGAGCTCGTCCTTGTCCGCGAAGTGGTTGTAGATCGCCGCCGCAGTGACTCCAGCGCGCTCGGCGATGCCGGCGAGGGTCACGCCCTCAAAGCCGTCGGCGACGCAGGCGTCAGCGGCGGCGTCGAGCAGCCGGTCCGACGTCGACGCCTCGCCGGACTTCGGCGGGCGACCGCGACGCTTGCTCAACGGACGTCGAACCCGAGATCGAACGAGCGCACGGCGCGGGCGAACACGTTGGGCTCGATGTCGGGCTCGGTGACCGGCCGGAGGTTCGTGATGCGAGCGGTCAGATCCTCGAGCAGGAGGCGCACCTCGAGCCGGGCCAGGTTGGCGCCGACGCAGAAGTGGGTGCCGTTGCCGAACGCGAGGTGCTGCGTCTGCTCCCGGGTGATGTCGAACACATGGGGGTCGTCGAACACGCGAGGGTCGCGGTTGGCGCTCGGATAGAGGAGCGCGACGCGCTCGTCCTCGCACACGCGCTGGCCGTTGATCTCGGTGTCGCGGACCGCGGTGCGGAACATCTGGTTGAGCGGGCTGACCCACCGAAGCAGCTCCTCGACTGCCGCGGGGATGCGCGCCGGCTCGTCGTGCAGCAGCTCCCACTGGTCGGGGTGATCGCAGAACGTGCGCACCCCGTGAGAGATGAGGGTGCGGGTGGTCTCCGCGCCGCCAGCGATGAGTAGTCCGACCTCTTGGACCATGTCGTTGAAGTCGAGCGGCGGCTGGCCGTCGGGCGGGTGGACCCATCGGCTGAAGAAGTCGTCCGCGGGCTCGGCGACGCGCTTCGGGACGAGCTCTTGCATGGCGGCCATCCACTCGAAGATGCTCGACATGAAGCTGACCATGATGTCGCCGTCGACGTCGCGGGTGTCGAGGCGCATCTGGCGCTCGGACCAATCCTTGATCTTCGGCCAGTCGGCTTCGTCGAAGCCGATCATCGTCGCGGTGATGCGACAGGGCAGCGGTGCGGCGATGGCGTTCACCAGCTCGACCGCACCTCGAGACTCATGCTCGACGATGGCGTCGTCGACGAGCTCGCGGACGAGCGCGCGGTAGTGCTCAGCGTGCGACCCGACGGCTCGGGGGGTGAACGTGGGCGAGATGCGACGCCGCTGCGCGGTGTGGCCAGGATCGTCCTGGCTGATCATCGTCGTCTCCTCCGGCGCCCAATGGACCCGGTAGCCGCGGGCCGAGGAGAGGTCAGCGGCGTTGCGCTCGGCGGAGAGGACGTCGTCAAAGCGCGCGGCTGCGACGAAGCCGTTGCGGTCGCGCACGAGACCGTCTGTCTCGCGCAGGCGCTCCCACACGTCGTGCGGATCGCGGCGGTAGAAGTCGGGATCGCGCAGGTCGAGCCAGTCGGCCGTCGTCGTCATGTCTGCAACCGCATCCACGCTCCGAACCGGTCGGTCACCACCGAGGCACGCGTGACGTCGCCGTCGCGCACGGTGAGCAGGCCGGCCACGTCGATGTGGGTCTGCTGCTCGTCCGCCTCGACGCCAGTGAGACCGCCGACGTAGGTGCCGTGCATGGAGGCGTGGAAGGCCACCCGGTCCCCCGCCGAGAACAGGTCGAGCACCTCGACCTTGGTCGGCTCGACGACCGGGGTGTGGGCGGCGGGCGCGCCCTCGTCGACCCTGCCCGCCGGCACCGCGGTGAAGTCGGCGGCATTGATCCAGCGGCGGCCCGCGTCCTCGGCCGCGGCATCGGGTGCGACCGCGCCGGTCGTGGTCCACGGGTCCAGGTGCGGCACCTCGAGCGCATCGGGCCAACCGGTCTGCAGCTGGCGCTGCTGGGACCAGAAGTCCTGCTCGACGCGGCACACGGTGAGCCGCGTGCCGTTCCAGTCGTAGAGGCCGATGCCGGCCCAGCACGCGAGTGTGCCGTCGGGCTGGGCCGCGTGCTCACTGAAGCGCATGACGAGGCGGTCGCCGTTGGTGACCAGCTCGTGCACGACGAGCCCAAGGTTCGGGAACCGCTCGAAGACCGTCTCCACCGCGGGCTTGTAGGCCTCGTCGCGGGGCAACGACATGCCAGCGATGTGCACGACGTAGCCGGGCTCCATGATCGAGTCGCACACCGACAGGTCGTGGCTGTTCGTGTAGTCGATGCAGTAGGTGCGCATGAGCGCCACGAAGGGCTCCATCAGTCCTCGATCCACTCGCCGAGGAGGGCGGGCACCCGCAGGCCCTCGTCCACCCGCTCGACCCCGATGCGCCGGTCGAGCTCTTCGTGCAGGTAGTAGATGCGTCGCTCCTGGTAGCCGAGCTGGATGTGATCGATGCCGCCGGTGCTGAACGAGCGCTGCATCGAAGGCAGGTTGCCGAGGTCCTCGAGCAGCACCATCCAGTTGGCCTCGATCAGCATCGCCAGCAGCTCGGCGTGGGGACCGTCGGCCGGCGTGGGAGCCAGGAAGTGCACGTCGTACCGGCTGCGGTCGGGTGCGACCGGCCAGCTCGAGATCATGAACAGCAGCGCCGGCGTGCCACCGAACACGATGCTCGTGTTGGGGAACAGGTGATAGCTGTAGATGCCCCGGCCCGCGAGTTCGCTCGCCTTGGGGAAGCCGGGCAGGTCGATCGGCAGCGGCTTGCCGTCCTTGCTGTGGATCAGCATGCGGCTGTGGCCGTCGGGCAGCAGGAAGATGCCGGTCGCCGCCTGATCGAGCACCGCCGCCGCGCTCGACCGGTGCACGGTGTTCACGTGGTAGGTCTCGATGTTGGCGTCGACGGTGAGCTTCCAGTTGCCCTCGACCTCAATGGTGCGGCGGTCGACGAGGTGGACCGGCCCGACGCCGTCGCCGTTGCCGACCTGGGGGTCGAGGTCGAGGCCGACGGTGCCGAGCGCGGCTGCGAGTGGCTCGGCGTCGGGGTCGAGGTTGATGAAGATGAAAGCGCCCCACTGCTCGCAACGGATCGCCTTGAGGCCGAGGCAGTCGCGGTCGACATCGCCGAAGTCCTGCGCGCCGGGGAGGCCGACGAGGGTGCCCTCGAGGTCGTAGGTCCACGAGTGGTAGCCGCACACCAATCGCCGCCCTGTGTTGCCAGCTTGTCCTTGCACCAGTGGGCCGCCGCGATGCTGGCAGGTGTTGTAGAAGGCGCGGATCGTGCTGTCGTCGTCGCGGACGAGCACGATCGGCTCGCGGGTCTGGCGCAGGAGCACGAAGTCGCCGGCGTTCGGAAGCTCGTCCTGGTGAGCGACGAAGAGCCAGCTGCGGCCGAACACCTCGCGATGCTCGAGCTCGGCGAAGGCCGCGTCGCAGTAGCGGCGGGCGGGGATCGGTAGGAGCGACGGGAAGCCGTCGGGGTAGGTCGTGCGGTCGCGCTCTCGCCGGCCTCGCTCGACGATCTCGTCCAGGAGCGTCGCGTGCATCAGTCCCCCAAGCGCCGTGATATATGTACGGCCGTTCATTATAGTCGGCAGGTGCCGCCCGGGGGGGCGGCGAACACGGAGGTCGGACCGCCGATGGGGGGAGACGCCGTTGGATCCAAGCGACGTGATGGTCGAGCTCGACGGCATCGAGTTCTCCTACGGCGCGGTCCAGGTGCTGTTCGACGTGTCGCTGTCGGTACCGCGGGGTGAGGCGCTCGGCCTGCTCGGGACGAACGGCGCGGGCAAGTCCACGGTGCTGCGGGTGCTGTCGGGGCTCGCGGCACCGTCGGCCGGAACGGTGCGCGTCGGCGGAGAGGACGTGACCGGCCTGGGCGCCGAGCAGCTGGTCCGGCGGGGCGTGGCGCTGGTGATGGGAGGCAAGGCCGTGTTCCCCGACCTCACGGTGCGGGAAAACCTCGAGCTCGGTGGCTACCTCTTGTCTCCAGCGTTGTTGCGGGAGCGGATGGCGCGGGAGCTCGACCGCTTCCCGCAGCTCGCGGCGCGCATCGGGTCGCTCGGCGCGTCGCTGTCGGGCGGTGAGCAGCAGCAGCTGGCGCTGGCCAAGGCCTTGCTGGTCGACCCACGCGTGCTGTGCATCGACGAGCTGTCGCTCGGCCTCTCCCCCGTCGTCGTCGGTGAGCTGCTCGACGTCGTGCGTGTCATCAACTCGACCGGCGTCACGTGCGTCGTCGTCGAGCAGTCCCTGAACCTCGCAGCCGAGCTGTGCGACCGCGCCGTCTTCCTCGAGAAGGGCGCGGTGCAGTTCACCGGCTCGCCATCCGAGCTGCTGGCGCGCGGCGACCTCGCCCGCGCCGTGTTCCTGGGGACTCGATGAGCGAGCGCAGCGAGCGAGGCGAACCGGGCGAACGAGCGCCAGCGAGCCGCACGGCGATGGGGTCCGGGGGCGCAGCCCCCGAGGAGATCCGATGAGCGAGCTGCCCGCGGTTGTCGCCCTCGGCGTCGTCGTCGGGCTGCAGGCCGCGCTGCTCGCGCTCGGCCTCGTCCTCGTCTACCGAACGAATCGGTTCATCAACTTCGCGCAGGTGCAGATGGGGGCCATCGCGTCCGCGGTGCTCGCGCTGCTCGTGTTCCACGGCTGGGCCTACTGGGTCGCGCTCCCGGTGGCGCTGGTCGTCGGCGGCCTCACGGGCGCTGGCGTCGAACGGCTGCTGAGCTGGCGGCTGTTCGACGCGTCCCGCCTGGCATTGCTCGTCGCGTCGATCGGTGTGGCGCAGCTGCTCCTGCTCGCGGTCATCGCCGGCCCGCTCAAGGTCGACCCAGCCAAGATCGCCACCGAGGGCTACCCCGAGCCGTTCTCGTTCCGGTGGACGTTCGGCTCCGCGGTGCTCACGTCCAGCCAGGTGCTGACCATCCTCGTTGCGCCGCTCATTGCGGTGGGCCTCTTCGCGTTCCTCGGGCGCACCAAGACGGGCAAGGCCATCCGGGGCGCAGCGTCCAACCCCGACGCCGCACGGCTGGCCGGGATCTCGGTTCGGCGCATCTCGCTCAGCGTGTGGGTGATCGCCGGCGTCGTGTCGTCGCTGGCGGCCATCCTCTTCGCGCCCGCACAGCCGACGCTGGCGTTCGGCGACTCCGGCCCGGGGCTGCTGCTCCGTGGACTTGCCGCCGCGCTCATCGCGCGCATGGCCGACTTCCGGATCGCGGTTGCCGCCGCAATCGTGCTCGGCATCATCGAGCAGGCGACGATCTTCTACACCGACGCTCCTGGTCTCGCGAACCTCGCGGTCGCGGGGTCCCTCGCGATCGCGCTGGTGTGGCGAGCGCGCGCGCTGGAAGCCGACGTGCGCGGGGACGACGGGCTCGTCATCGAGCGCTCACGCCCGCCGTTGCCGGCGCGGGTGCGACCGATGACGCTGATCCGCAACCTCGGCTCGGTCGGCTGGGTCGCGCTGTTCGGGCTTCTGCTGCTGGCGCCGCTGTTCCGCGGGCTACAGACCCAGGAGCGCGCCGTGTTCCTCGTGTTCATGGTCGCCTTCGCGATGGTCGGTCTGAGCCTCACCGTGCTGACCGGGTGGGCGGGGCAGGTCTCACTCGGCCAGTTCGCCTTCCTTGGTGTCGGCGCGTACGCGGCCGCGATCGCCGACCGGCACAACGTCGGCATCCCGGTCATGCTCCTGATCGCGGGCAGCGTGACCGCGGCAGTGGCAGCGCTGGTCGGCTTGGTTGCCGTTCGGTTCCGCGGGTTGTTCCTCGGCGTCGTGACCCTCGCGTTCGCGTTCGCGGCGCAGAGCTGGCTGTTCCGCCAGTCGTGGGTGACCGGCGATGCGAGCGACATCATGCGCATCGAGCATGCCCACCTGTTCGGCGTCGAGATCCGGACGGTGCGCGGCGTGTACGTGATCGCCGTCGTCGTGCTGGCGCTGACGGTCATCGCGCTGCGGTCAGTACGGCGCACGTCGGTGGGCAGGGCGATCATCGCGGTGCGGGACAACGACGCGCTCGCTTCGTCGTATGGCACCTCTCCGGCAGCGGCCAAGGTCCTGGGTCTGGCCATCGCCGGCTTCGTGACGGGCATGGCCGGCGGGTTGTGGGGCATGGCTCAGCAGACGTGGAGCTTCGCGTCCTTCGAGCCGTCGATGTCGTTCGTGCTGCTGAGCGCGGCGATCGTCGGCGGCATCGGCACGCTGCACGGCCCGCTCCTCGGGACCATCGCCGTGTTCGCGTGGCCCTACCTCGTGCCCAACGCCAACACCCTGCCGATCCGGGCGTTCAGCTCTGGCGCCCTCCTCCTCGCGGTGCTGCTGTTCCTGCCGGGTGGCCTCGCCGGCGCGCTGGAGCGCGCGCGACAGCGCCTCGTCTTGCTGCTCGCGGACATCGCGCCGCCCGCGTTCGCGCCCGACGAGGACTCGCTGCCGCTCGAGACACGAGACGTGCGGCTGTCCTTCGGCGGCATCGCCGCGGTGGACGGGGTGTCGATCACGGTCGGCGCAGGCGAGATCGTCGGGCTCATCGGCGCCAACGGCGCTGGCAAGTCCACCTTGCTGTCGTGTGTATCCGGTCACCATCGACCGGACTCGGGGCTGGTGCTCGTCGCCGGACAGGACGTCACCAACCTGGCGCCGGAGTTCCGCGCCTATCTCGGCGTCGGTCGCACCTTCCAGGACGCGCGGCTGTTCCCCGGTCTCACGGTGATCGAGACGGTGATGGCCGCCCTCGACCGCACCGAGCGGGGCGGCGCTGTCGGGGCGATGGTCAACGCGCCGTGGTTGCGCGCGTCCGAAGGGCGCAAGCGCGCTCGCGCGATGGAGGTGCTGTCGGAGTTCGGGCTGTCCGACCGGGCCGACGCGTTGACCTCGGAGCTCTCGACGGGGATGCGACGCATCTGCGACCTGGCCGCGATCGTGGCGACATCGCCGGCGCTCGTGATCCTGGACGAGCCGACTGCGGGATTGGCCCAGCGCGAGGTCGAAGCGTTCGCGCCGCTGCTGCGTTCGATCCGTGACACGCACGGATGCGCGTTGCTCGTGGTCGAGCACGACATGCCGCTGATGATGGAGCTCTGCGATCGGATCTACTGCCTCGAGCAGGGGAGGCTGATCGCCGAGGGGCAACCATCCGAGATCCAGTCGGACGAGCGAGTGATCGCGAGCTACCTCGGCACCAACAGGGCGTCGGTGCAACGGTCCGGCGCGAGGACGAAGGTGCGCTCATGACGCCGGGCATGCAGCTGCGGTTGTGGACCCGCAACGCCTCCCGCGGTGAGCGGGCGCTGACCTACGGCGTCATCGCGCTGGTGGCGTGCATGCTCGTCGCGTCGGTGGCGCTCGCGCCCGAGCCGGAGTCGGCTGGCGAGGTCGCGCTCGACGCGTTGGGTCAACCGCTCGCGCCAGACGGCACCCCGCTGGCGTCGGGTGCGGCCGAGCCCGTCGCGTCACCGGATGGCGTCGCCTCTGACGGGACCGCAGCGGCGCCGGTCGACGGTGGCGCGATCGACCCGTCGTCCCCCGCGATCGAGGGCGGTAGCTCGGCTACGCCCGGCGGGAGTGCCCCGGGCGAACCATTGAACGCATCGGACCGGGGCGTGACGGCGACCGAGATCAAGCTCGGGTTCATGCTGCAGAACACGGCCGGGCTGAACAGCAGCGGGTTCTCGACCGGGCAGCGCACCGACGGCAAGCAGTACATCCAGGCACTCGTCGATCACGCCAACAAGAACGGCGGCGTGGCCGGACGCAAGCTGGTGGCCTTCACCCGGTTCACCGATCCCACGTCAACCGAGGACGCCGCGGCGGCATGCCAGGCGATGGTGTCCGACGCCAAGGTGTTCGGGGTGGTTGACGTTGCGTCGATCATCGACACGGGCGGGCAGGACTGCCTCACCAACAGGGGCGACACGCCCTACGTGCACTCGGTGCTGTGGTCGACGGAGTGGCAGAAGCGGTCGCGTGGCAACGAGGTGAGCTATCAGGCGGCAATCGATCGCATCTCGGTGACCTGGGCGCGAGATCTGAAGGCGGTCGGGTGGCTCAAGCCCGGCGCCGTCCTCGGCATCCTTGGGGACAAGTGCCCCGCGACGGAGCCGACGATCAACAACGTCCTCAAGCCGGCACTCGAGAAGGCCGGTGCGTCGAAGGTCGTCGTCGGCAACCACGACTGCGACATCTCCTCGGTGGCGTCGCAACCAGGCAACATCGCCACGCAGTTCCGCCTGGCTGGGGTGACCGGCGTGCTGATCGTTTCGAACTTCGTGTCCGGGCAGGTGTTCGTCAGCGCCGCGAAGAGCCAGGGGTTCAACCCCGAGTACTCCGTGTCGGACTGGTTCCTGCTCAGCGCCGACCCGACGACAGCCAACTACGACAAGAGCTCCTTCGACGGCGCAATCGGGATCTCCTCGCTCGGCGGGATGCTGCCTCAGTCGGGCAAGCCGCCGTACCCCGGGTGGGAGCGGTGCTCGCAGATCGCGGTCGCCGCTGGGCTGCCGAAGATCGACCACAAGTCCGAGTCCGCCGAGCTGCTGAGCCTGTGCGACAACTTCTTCTTGATGCTGGACGCGCTCGCCGGCGCGGGCAGGAACCCCACGAGGGCGTCGTGGCGGGAGGCCGTCACGAGGTTGGCCGACCGCACGAGCGCGGTGTTCGGCGCGAGCCGGTTCGCACCCGGCAAGACCAGCGGCAGCGACCAGGTCCACACCATCCGGTGGGAACGTGGCTGTGCGTGCTGGAAGTCGATCAGCGACTTCCGCCCGGCGGCCGCCTAGCTCCGTTCTCTAGGCCGGGACGAGCTCGATCTTGCGGCGGCCCCGGAACTGGCACGAGTCGATGTAGCTGTCGCCGGGGTCGGTGACCTCGGCGCCGTCGAGGATGGGGAGCAGCTGTTCCAGCGCGGACGCGCCCTCGGCCCTGGCCAGCGCCGCACCGAGGCAGAAGTGCGGTCCGAAGCCGAACCCGACGTGGCCACCGAGGGGCCGGTCGGGGACGAAGCGGTCGGCATCCTCGCCCCAGTGGCGCGGGTCGCGGTTGGCGGCGCCGAGGACGAGCGTGACGTTGGCGTCGACCGGGATCTCGACTCCATGCCGCTCGAAGGAGCGGGTCGCCCGGCGGAACACGTACTGGACCGGGGCCTCCCAGCGGAGCGTCTCCTCGAGGACGGCGTTGATGCGGGTCGGGTCGGCGATCAGCTTGTCGAGCTCGTCGGGATGCCGCAGCAGCGCCCACGTGGCGTTGCCGATGAGGTTCGTCGAGGTCTCGGTGCCCGCGAACAGCAGCAGGGCGGCGAAGCCGACTGCCTCGTTGAGACTGAGCGTGTCCTCGCCATGCGCCCGCACGATCGTGGTGAGCAGATCGTCCTGGGGTTCGCGCTGGCGCTCCTCGATGCGACCGGCAAGGTACAGAGCGAGGTTGAAGGCGGCGTCGGCAGCGGCCGGGCTGACTCCGTCCTTGCGCGCCGAGCCGCTGATCATCCCGGTGAGCGTGTCGGCCCACACGCGGAAGTTGTCCGCCTCCTCAGCGTCACCGCCCAACAGCTCGGCGATCACGCGCACCGGCAGCGGCGCGGCGAGGCCGGAGATGACGTCGAAGGGCCGACCGGCCTCCGCCTTGTCCACAAAGGTCGTGACCAGCTCGGCGATGCGCTCGTGCCAGCTCGTGATGCGGCGCGGCGTGAACCCGCGGTTCACGATGCGACGCAGCTCGGTGTGGCCTGGCGCATCGACGGAGACGAGCATGCCGGTTGCGTCCTCGCGAGGCAGGCGCTCGGTGCCGGTGCCGGTCGCCTGTCCGAGCAGCACCCCGCGCATCGCGTCGGAGCTGAAGAGGTCGACCTCGCCGAGCGCCCACAGCACGTCCTCGTAGCGAGACAGGACATAGGCGGCGGTGTCCGGCGCGTAGTGGACCGGCGCCTCGTCCCGCAACCAGTCGTAGACGGCGTAGAGGTCCTCGGTCACCGAGGCGTCGAACGGGTCGTACTCCATGGCCTCCCCTGCGCATAAATGATCCGACGTTGATTTATCAGACCGCCGCGGCCCGAAACAAGCCGTACCAGAGCGAACTCACCGAAGAACGTGGGTTCAGGACCCCATCTTCTTGACCACATTCGGGCTACGGGCGATCCAGGTACTTCGGGTTGGCGACCTTGAGCTTGTCGATGACCGACGCGGTGACGGCGGCCTTGGCCTCGTCCCACCGCTCGTCGAGCTCGCCGGCACGGATGGCTGCGGCCAGCGACTCGTCGCCGTCGTAGCCGAGCGCGTGCAACCGCGCCGCGTGGGCCACGGCCATCGCCGGCCCATCCGCCAGCTCGCGCTCGACCATCGCCAGCGCGTTGATGGCGACGCGGGCGTGGAAGCGGACCCGACCGTCGGTCGACTCGAGGACGTCGCGCTCGAGGTACTCGCGCACCGCCTCTACGAGCTGGGCAGCCGTCGGCTCGCCGTGCAGGGCGCTCATGGCAGCAGGTTCAGCAGGTCGTACTCGTTCTCGCAGACGCGCCGCCCGATAGCAGCGAGCTCGACCGAGCGGGACAGGCCCGACAGGTGCGTGCGGGCCTGGATGATGCACATGATCCCCCACTTGAGCGTCGCCATCGCCTCCCACCAGCGCACCGCGCCGCGGTTGATGGTCAAGCCGGACGCCTCCTCGTAGGCGCCGATCAGCTCGTCGTAGGAGCCGAACCCACCGGCCGGGTGCTCGGAGCCGAACCGCCACGCCCGCGCGCAGAACCAGCCGAGGTCCTCCATCGGGTCACCGAGGTGCGCGAGCTCCCAGTCAAGGACGGCGCGCAGCCCCTCTGGGCCGACGATGAGGTTGCCGGTGCGGAAGTCGCCGTGCACCACGGTCGTGCGCTCGCTGGAGGGACGGTTGGCCTCGAGCCACCGGAACCCGAGCTCGAACGCGGGGTGGGGCTCACCGAGACCGTCGAGGATCGTCCGGAAGTACCCGAGCTGGTCCTGCTGGTCGAGCTCTGGCGCGACCGACGGCTGGATCGTGTGGATGCGCGCCAGCGCGGCGCCGCACTGCGCGGCGAGCACCGGGCGGGCAGCGGCGTACTCGTCATCACGCAGCAGCTTGCGGGGGATGGTCTCACCCTCGAGCCGCCCCATGACCAGGAACGGCGCGCCCAGGCCGGCCTCCTCGCCACCGCCCGACACGAGCGGGGGAACGGGCACGCCCGCATCCGCAGCGCCGCGCAGGAGCGCGACCTCCGTCGCCATGCCGCCACCGGTGCGCACCGCGCCGGCTCGTTCGCGCTGGAGGATCAGTGGCTCGATCCGCCCGTCGCCGGTGACGAGGTCGCAGGACCAGGTCTCGCGCGACGCCCCGCCGGACAGGCGACGTAGGTCCTCGACGCGGAGCGACGGGTCGTCGCGGACGGCTTGGAGGTGGGCGACGAGCGCGCCTGCCAGCTCGTCAGCGCCCGCGGGCATCGGACCTCAGCAGGCCCGGCGGACCGTGGGGTACGGGTTCACGGCGGCGCCGCCGTTGGGGTGGATCTCGAAGTGGAGGTGCGGGTTGCCCGACGCGTTGCCGGTGTCGCCGACGTAGCCGATGACGGTGCCCGCCGAGACTCGGCCCGACGCGCCGTAGGACGACAGGTGGGTGCCGTAGTAGTAGTGCCCGTCGTCGCCGCTGAGGTGGTACGACAGACCGCCGAGGCTGTTGCCGCGGTGGACGACGGTGCCGCCGACCGGCGCGACAACTGGCGTGCCGCGCGGCGACATCATGTCGACGCCTTGGTGGCGGCGGCCACCGGAGCGGGGCGCACCCCAGCTGTCGACGAAGCTGACCGGGCCTTGGACGGGGCACAGGAAGCCGCCGTCGCCGATGAGCACCGCGGGCGTCGAGCCGCGCACACCGACGACACCGGCCGAACGGCGTGACGAAGACTGGCGAGCGGCGGCGGCCGCGGCTTTGCGGCGAGCCTCTTCTTGGCGCTTGCGCTCGAGCTCTTGCAGGCGGGCGAGCTCGGCGTCGAGCGCCCTGCGCTTCTCCTTCAGCGTGCTGACCGCTCGCTGCTGCTCGCCCTTGCGCGCATCGAGGGCAGCGCGGGCGGCGGCGAGGTCCTCGGTCGCAGCGGTGAACTGATCGATCGAGTCCTGGTTGCCCATCGTCACGTAGCGCGAGAGCGCGGCGGCACGGGCGCCCTTGTTGATGTCCTCCTCGACGAGCAGCCCACCCGCGCTCCCGGCACCGATGAACTCCTCCACCGCGAGTGCCTGGACGGCGGACTTGAGCCCGTCGAGGCGCCCCTGCGCCGCGGTGGCCTGCGCTTCCAGGTCGTTGATCTCGGCCTCGAGCTCGCCGAGGCGGGTCTCAGCGTCCGACAGCGCGCGGGCGGCCTTGTCCGCCTTCGCCTGGGCAGTGGCCAGGTCGTCGGCGCTCGCGGACGGCGCGAACCCGAGCACGCTGAGGAGCAGGGCGAGCGCGAGGAACGGCACGGCAATCAGATGACGTCGCACAGTGGCCGGAGATGGTAGCGGGTTGGTGACGAACATTGCATTTCCGTGACGGGGGAGGGCTGTTCTGTCACCTGTTGGACGCGGATGGCTCGAATTCCTGCCCGATCTGGCTAGCCGCCGCTGACGTCGGACTCGTCGCGGATGTCGCCGACCAGGGCTTCCAGCACATCTTCCAGGGTGGCGATGCCGAGCGTGCTCCCCCCGGCGTCCCGCACGACGGCGACGTGAAGCCGGGCCCGCTGCATGGCGAAAAGGGCGTCCTCCAGGGTGGCGTCGCCCTTGAGGACGAGCATCCGCCGGATGCGACCGAGGGGCAGGGGCAGCTCACGGGCAGCGGCCGACAGGGTCAGCAGGTCCTTGGCATGGATGAAGCCCAGCACGTCGTCGAGTCCCTGCCCGGCGACGAGCAGGCGACTGTGCCCGCTCTCGACGACGATCCGCTCGGCATCGGCCGGGGTCGCGTCCCGCGGCACCCAAACGATCCCGTCGCGGGGGACGACGACTGACGTGAGCGGCCGGCCGCCTAGGTCGAGCGCGCCTGTCATCAGCTGATGGGCGACGTCCTCGATGAGACCCTCTTGGCGTGACTGGCCAAGCATCACCGCGATCTCATCGGCGGTGTGCGCCGTCTCCAACTCGTCCCTCGGCTCGACCCCGAGCAGCCGCGTGATCGCGTTCGCCATGAGGTTGAGCACGCGGATGACAGGTCGGAACAGGGTCACGTACGCGCGGTTCGGCAGCGCCATCAGGAGCAAGGTCCGCTCGGGCTGCGCGATCGCGATGTTCTTCGGGATCATCTCCCCGACGACCATGTGCAGGAACACGACGATCGTGAGACCCACCGCGAAGCTCACGCCGTGCAGCAAACCCGACGGCAGCTCCGCGAAGGGCTCGATGCTCGACTCGACGAGGTCGGCGAATGCTGGTTCGGCGATCGCACCGAGGAGGAGCGATGCGATCGTGATGCCGAGCTGCGCGCCGGCCAGCTGGGGGTTGAGGTCGCGGATCGCGCTCAGACCGACGCGGGCGCGGATGTTGCCCTCATCCGCCATCGCCTCGATCTTCGTGCGGCGGCTGGCGATGAGCGCGAACTCGACCGCGACGAAGAACGCGTTCGCGAGCAGCAGTACCACGGTCGCGACGAGCGCGCCGGCGCTCATCCCGCGTCCTTTGGAGCGACCAGGCGGAGCGACGCGACTCTCAGCCGGTCGAGCTCGACTACCTCGACGATCCAGCCGTCGTGCTCGATCCGCTCACCGGGCTGGGGGATGTGGCCGAGCGTCGCCAGCACGTAGCCCGCGAGCGTCTCGTACTCGCCCTCCGGGATGACGAAGCCGCACTGGTCGAAGACCTCGTCCGGGTGCAGCGTCCCGCCGAGCACCCACTCCCCCGGCCGCTGGACGCGGGTCAGAGCCGGCGCGGGCGGGTCGTACTCGTCGTCGATCTCGCCCACGATCTCCTCGAGCAGGTCTTCGAGCGTGATGATCCCGGCCGTGCCGCCGTACTCGTCCACCACGACCGCGAGGTGCGTGCCCTGGCGACGCAGCTCGACGAGCAGTGACTGCAGCTCGCGTGACTCGGGCACGACGAACGCGTCAGTCATCACCGAAGCGACCGGTCCGGTGGCCCGATCGTCGAAGGGCACGCGGTACACGTCCTTCGCGTGCACGGTGCCGAGCACGTCGTCGAGGTCGACGCCGCAGACCGGAAAGCGGGAGAAGCCGGTCGCCACCGATCGGGCCGCCAGGTCGGCGACGGTGTCGTCGGCGGTGAGCCAGCTCACCGACAGACGAGGCACGAGCGCGTCGGCCGCGGTCTTGTCGGCGAAGCGGATCGAGCGGGTCAGGAGCGTGAACGCCTCCGGCTCGATGGTGCCGTCCTCGCCTGATGACCGGATGAGCAGTTCGAGCTCCTGGAGCGACCGCACCGAGGCCAGCTCCTCCTGCGGCTCGATGCCAAGGCGGCGCACCGACCAGTTGGCGGCGCCGTTGAGGAGGACGATGAGCGGGCCGAGCGCGTTGTTGACCAGTCGCATCGGCCGCGCGAGCGCATAGGCCGATCGGGTCGGCCGCGCGATCGCCAGGCTCTTCGGGACGAGCTCGCCGAGCACCATCTGCACGCCCGTCGCGACGGCAAGCGCGATGGCGACGGCGACACCCGGGCCGCGGCGCTCGCCCACGAGGTCGGCCACGAAGGGATCGAGGACGTCCGCGATCGTCGGTTCGGCGATGAAACCGAGCACGAGCGACGTCACCGTGATGCCGAGCTGGCAGCCCGAGAGGTGGAACGACAGGCGGCGCAGCACCGCCTCGGACGCCTTGGCCCCACGGTGGCCTTCGAGCGCGGCCTGCTCGACGCGGCTGCGGTCGACCGCGACGAGAGCGAACTCGGCGGCGACGAAGAAGCCGCAGGTGAGGATGAGGACGAGGGCGGCCAGGAGGCCGAGCGCGGTGTCGATGGGTCAGCCGTTCCGAGGGGGTAGTCCGCAGAAGGCTACCGGTGGGTTGGTGCGGCTTCGGAACCCTCCGGCACACTGCCCCGATGGGAGTTGCGACCGTCGAAGGCGATGTCAGACCGGGTCAGCCGGTACCTGACCCCTTCGACCCGTCTCCTTTCGAGCCCGTCGCGATCGAGGCCCGGTCTGCGCCCCCGCGCAACGGCATCCTCCCCGACCGCGACGCCAGCTGGTGGCGTCGCGTCCTGCCCATCATCGGGTCGCACAAGGTCCTCGTCATCAGCTCGGTGATCGCCGCCGCCGTCGCGCTCGTCGTGCAGGTCGCGATGCCGGCGGTCATCCAGCGGGCGATCGACCAGGCACTCATAACGCGGAGCGACGCGCTCGCCCCGTTCCTGTGGGTGCTCGGCGGGCTCGCGGTCGCGCGCGGCGTGCTGACGCTTGGCTATCGCTACGGGCTCTACCGCGCCGGCTACGAGATGGAGTACGACCTGCGCGCGCTCCTCTACGAGCACCTGACGCGTCTCTCGTTCTCCTTCTTCGACCGCGTGCAGTCAGGGCAGGTGATCAGCCGGGCCAACTCCGACATCCGGTCTGTGCAGATGTTCCTGACCTTCGCGCCTCTGATGCTCATGAGCATGCTGAGCTTCGTCGTTGCGCTCGGCTACATGCTCTCAATCCACGTGGGGCTCACGATCGTCGCGATCATCGCCCTGCCTGGCGTCTACGCGGTGGGCGTCCGGCTGCGGAACCTCATCTTCCCGATCAGCTGGATCGTGCAGTCCCGGCTCGCCGACGTCGCGACGATCGTCGAGGAGAACGTCACCGGCGTCCGGGTCGTGAAGTCGTTCGCGGCCGAGCCGCACCAGCTATCGCTGCTCGCCAGGGCCGCGCAGCGGCTGCGGTGGTCGGCAATCACCCAGGTCGACGCGCGAGCGCGGTACGCGCCGATCATGGAGAACCTCCCGCGGATCGGGCTCGCGCTCGTCTTGCTCTACGGCGGTTCGCTGGCGATCGACGGGGAGGTGTCCGTCGGTACGCTGTTCGCCTTCAACGCCTACGTGCTCATGCTGCAGATGCCGTTCCGCATGCTGGGCTTCTTCCTGATGCTCGGGCAGCGGGCGGCGGCATCGGCCGGGCGCATCTACGAGATCCTCGACGAGCAGCCGGAGGTGGCCGACCGGCCAGGCGCCTTCGACCTCCTGCACCCGGAAGGCCGGATCGAGCTCAGCGGCGTCCGGTTCGGCTACGGCGACGGCCCCGACATCCTCGGCGGGCTGGACCTCGCGATCGACCCAGGCGAGTGTGTCGCCGTCGTCGGGCGAACCGGGTCGGGCAAGTCGACGATCGCGCGGCTGCTCGCCCGCTTCTACGACCCTCGGGACGGCGCGGTCCTCGTTGACGGCAACGACGCCCGGGACCTCACGCTCCGCTCGCTGCGGGCAGCGGTCGGCATCGTGCTGGACGAAGCGTTCCTGTTCTCGGTCTCGCTCCGCGAGAACATCGCCTACGGCCATCCGGACGCGAGCGACGCCGACGTCGAGGCCGCGGCGCGCGCTGCGGGCGCGCACGACTTCATCACCGCGCTGCCCCGCGGCTACGACACCGTCGTCGGCGAGCGCGGCTACACGCTGTCCGGTGGGCAGCGCCAGCGAGTCGCGCTGGCCCGCGCCCTCGTCGCCGATCCGGCCGTCCTGGTCCTCGATGACGCAACGAGCGCCATCGACGTCCAGATCGAGGCCGAGATCCACATCGCGCTGCGTCGCATCCGCGCCGGTCGCACGACGATCGTCATCGCCCATCGTCTGTCCACGATCAGCCTGGCCGACCGGGTCGTGCTGCTGGAGGGCGGTCGCATCGCCGCCGCTGGCACCCACGCCCACCTGATGGCCACGGAGCCCCGCTACGCCGAGGTCCTCGCCCACGCCGACGACCACCCCGAACCCGACCCCACTGCTTCTGGCGTGCCTTACCGCGCTCCGGGCGCGCCAACGCACGCCAGAACGCCTGCGGTTCCGCCGATCGGGCCGCCGCCCGAGATGGGAATCCTCTGATGGCGTTCGGTGGGCCTCCCCCGGGGTCGCGCTTCGGGGGGCCGGTGAGCGGCGGCAACCTGCCGTTCGCGGGTGTTCCCCCCGAGATGCAGGAGCGAGTCGAGACACTGCTCGCGACCGAGCCAGCGCACCCCGAGCCGGCAGTCGAGTTCACGCACACGATCCCCGACCCCCGGCCGTTCACGCTCCGGCGCTTCCTGCGACCGCACCGCGGCGGGCTGATCGTCGCGTTCGGGTTCGTCGTCGTGGAGACGCTCACGACCCAGGCCGGCCCGCTGCTCACCCAGATCGGCATCGACCGCGGCGTGCTCGGCCGCGACCGCGGCCTGCTGGTGACGGTCGCGCTCATCTACCTGCTGAGCGTCGTGATCGGCGTCGCCGCCGGCAGCCGCCGCATCGCGTACACCGGCCGGCTGGGTGAGCAGCTGACCTACGAGCTGCGCGTCCGCGTCTTCACCCAGCTGCAGCGCCTGTCGCTCGACTTCTTCACCGAGGAGAAGGCGGGCCGGCTCATGACTCGCATGACGAGCGACATCGAGGCCCTCACGGTGCTGTTCCAGGACGGGCTCATCACCCTCGCCGTCCAAGGCCTCACGCTCACCGCCATCTGCGTCGTGCTCGTCCTCCTCGACCCGATGCTGGCCGCGGTCACGATCCTCGGCATCGTCCCGATGATGCTCGCGATGACGCTGTGGTTCCGGCGCGCTTCCGACGAGAGCTTCGGCCGAGTGCGGGATCGCATCGCCGACGTGCTCGCCGACCTCTCGGAGAGCCTGGCCGGTATCCGCGTCATCACCGCCCACAACCGGCGCAGGCACAACGTCATCCAGCACCAGAACCTCGCGGGCGACTACCGCGACGCCAACCTCACGGCCGCGTCCGTCGGCGCGGTCTACGGCTCCGGCACGGAGGTCGTCGGCATCTTCGGCCAGGTGCTCATCCTGCTCGTCGGCGGCGGCAAGGTGCTCGACGGCTCCATGGGCATCGGCGAGCTCACGGCGTTCATGCTCTACCTGACCGCGTTCTTCGCCCCGATCCAGCAGCTTGTGCAGCTCTACAACACCTACCAGCAGGGCCAGGCCGCGGTCTCCAAGCTCCGCGACCTGCTCGGGACCCGCCCGTCGGTGCGGCAGCGCCCCGACGCGGTGGACCTGCCGCCGCTGCGCGGTGAGATCACGTTCGAGGACGTCGCGTTCTCCTACGAGGACGACCAGCCCGTGCTCCGCGACGTCGACCTGCGCATCGCGCCGGGAGAGACGTTCGCGTTCGTCGGGCCGACCGGTGCCGGCAAGTCGACGATCGCCAAGCTCGTCATCCGCTTCTACGACCCGACGTCGGGGCGCGTCTGCATCGACGGTCACGACCTGCGCGACGTCACGCTCGACTCGCTGCGCCGCCAGCTCGGCGTCGTCCCCCAGGAGCCCTTCCTCTTCCACGGCACGATCCGCGACAACGTCGCGTTCGCCCGGCCCGACGCGACCGATGACGAGGTGTGGGAGGCGTGCCGCGCAGTCGGCATCGACGATCTCGTGCAACGGCTCGCCGACGGCCTCGACACGCCGGTCCACGAGCGCGGCAGCTCGCTCTCCTCGGGCGAGCGCCAGCTCGTCGCGCTCGCCCGCGCCTTCCTCGCGCGCCCGCGCGTGCTCGTCCTCGACGAAGCGACCTCGAACCTCGACCTCCGCTCGGAGTCGCGCATCGAGCAGGCGCTCGACGTGCTGCTCGAGGGCCGCACCGCGATCGTCATCGCCCACCGCCTCGCCACGGCGATGCGCGCCGACCGCATCGCGGTGGTCGACGACGGCGGCATCGTCGAGCTCGGCTCCCACGACGAGCTGCTCGCCGTGGGCGGGCGCTACGCAGCGATGTACGCGACCTGGACCAGCCACACCGGATGACCCTCGCCGAGGGGGTGCTCGCTGCCCTCGTCATGGTGCTCGGCGCAGGGGTGCAGGGCGCCATCGGGTTCGGATCGAACCTCGTTGCCGCGCCATTGCTCGTGCTGATCGACGTCCGGTTCGTTCCGGCGCCGACGATCATGGCGTCGCTGGTCCTCAACCTCATGCTCGTGCGGCGTGAGCGCGCGCCGGTCGTGCGACGCGAGCTCGGCATCGGCCTCGTCGGTCTGGTCCCGGGCACCGCCGTCGGTGCGGGGCTGCTGGCGCTCGCGAGCGAGCGCGCCGTCGGCGTCCTCTTCGCTGTCATCGTGCTGGTCGCGGTCGGCCTGGTCGCGTCCGGCCTCCACCTCCGGCCGACGACCGCGTCGCTCCTGGGCGCGGGGTTCCTGTCTGGCGCGATGGGCACTGCCGCCTCGATCGGCGGGCCGCCGATGGCGATGATCCACACCCGCTCGGAGGGACCCGTCATCCGTGCCACCCTCGGTCGCTTCTTCCTCGTCGGCGGCCTCATCTCCCTCGGCGGGCTGGCCGCGTTCGGCGAGCTCCAATGGGATGACCTCGAGCGGGCGGCCATCCTCCTCCCGGGTGCGGTGGCCGGCTTCGCCCTCTCGGCTCGCGCCGCGCGCGTGCTCGACCGCGGCTACACGAGGCCAGCCATCCTCACGCTGTGCTTCGCATCCGGCGTCGCGGTGCTGGTGAAGCAGCTCACCTGAGTCGCCGCATCTACGGTGACGGCCATGACGACGACCGGCCGGGACGTGCTGCTGGAGGTCCTGCGCAGCGAGGGCGTCACCCACCTGTTCGGCAACCCGGGCAGCACGGAGCTGCCGTTGATCGACGCACTCGCGGACGCCGACGACCTCCGCTACGTCCTCGCGCTGCAGGAGGCGACCGCGATGGGCATGGCCGACGGCTACGCGCAGGCGACCGGGCGACCGGCATTCCTCAACCTGCACACCTCGGCCGGGCTCGGCAACGCGATCGGCAACCTCACCAACGCGCAGGCGATGGGCACGCCCCTCGTCGTGACCGCGGGACAGCAGGACTACCGCCACATCGTCACCGATCCGCTCCTCAGCGGCCCGCTCACCGACATCGCTCGCGCCACGGTCAAGTGGAGCCACGAGGTGCGCACCGTCGACGAGCTCGGCACCGTGCTGCGCCGCGCCTTCCACGACGCGCTCGCTCCACCGAGCGGGCCTGTGTTCGTCGCCATCCCGATGAACATGTTGGACCATGAGGCGTCCGCGCCGGCACCGGCGCCGTCGCGCATCGACCGGCGCCCGGTTGCAGGCGGGCTCGACGAGCTCGCGGACCTGCTCGCCTCGACACCCGCGGGCTCGCTGGCGATCGTCGCCGGTGACGAGGTCGCGCAGTCCGGCGCGGTCCCCGCGCTGGTCGCCGTCGCGGAGGCGCTCGGCGCGCCGGTGCACGGCTCGCCCCTCCACAGCAACGGCGTGTTCCCGCCGCGGCACCCGCTGTGGCGGGGCATGCTCAACCCGGCCGCGACCGCCATCTCGTCCGCGCTCGCGCAGTACGACCGGGTGCTCCTCGTCGGTGGACGGGCGTTCATGGTGTATCCGTTCACCCCGGGCCCCGCGGTCCCAGCGACGGTCGAGCTGCTGCACCTGTCCCCCGACCCTCACCAGCTCGGCCGCACGTGGCCGGTGACGTGGGGCGGTGCCGGCGATCCGAAGGCAACCCTCGAAGCGCTCGTGCGCCTGCTACCCCATGACGGCGCACCGATGGAGCCGGAGGCGCGAGAGACCGAGATCGCCCAGCGCGAGAAGGCCGCCCTCGATCGCTATGCCGCGTCACCGATGGATCCGATGGCCGCGGCCCACGCCCTCGTGCGGGCGATGCCGGCCGACAGCCTCGTCGTGGACGAGGCGATCACCACCGGTGTGTACGTGCGGGGGTTCCACCACTGGACGTCGCCGGGCCGGTACTTCTTCTGCCGCGGCGGCGGCCTCGGGTGGGGCATGCCCGCGGCGTGCGGCGTGTCCCTGGCGCACGGCGGCGAGCCGGTCCTGTGCGTCGTCGGCGACGGCTCCGCCATGTACTCGCCCCAGGCGCTGTGGACCGCGGCGGCAGAGGGCCTGCCGGTCATCTTCGCCGTCGTCAACAACCGCCAATACCTCATCCTCAAGAACTACCTGCGGGGCATGCAGGGCAGCTCGGTGCGCAACGACCGCTTCGTCGCCATGGACCTCGTGGATCCCCCGATCGACTACGTCGCGCTGGCGACGTCGATGGGCGTCAGCGCGACGTTGGTCGAGAAGGCCGCCGACGTCGGCGACGCGGTGCGGGCTGCGCTCGACGCCGGCGGCCCTCACCTGCTCGAGCTGCCCATCGCAGCCAGATGACCGATCCCGATCGCGGGACCGATCGCGGAGGTGCTCACCGAGGGTGCGCTGAGCGACCTCTTCGGCCTCGCGCTGCGACTGGAGCAGCGCGACGGCCGCTGGTTCTCCTATGCGGGCTGAACCGCAACCGTCTCGAGGCAATGTCTGTCGTATACGCAAGCCATTGCCTCAAGAGCTGCAATCGACAGGTATTGCCTCGGGTGTCAGGGGGCGATGCAGTCGAGCAGCCGCGCCCGCGACCGCTCGATCTCGTCGCTGAGCAGCCGCTCGAGCACCGGTCCCCACAGCCCCCCGCCGTAGTGGAGGTGCATGGTGAGCCGGCTGTCGCCGCCAGCGTCGGTGATGGTCGCCTCGAGCACCCACGGCGAGTGGTCGCGACCGTCGTGCTCGAGACGCTCGAAGCGCGCGTGCAGAGGCGGCGCGTGCGCAGTCCGCACCATGCGCAACCGCTTCGACCGGGCGAACGGGCCTAACCGACCCCGCAGGTCCACCGTCCACGCGGGGCCCGGGTCGCCCGCGCGCGCCTCTGCGGCAACGGCCCGCGGCACGATGTCGAGCCAGGACGGGTAGCGATCGAGCTCACCGACCCAGGCGAAGAGCTGCTCGGCGGGACACGGCGCGTCGAGCGCAGCGGTGACGTCCACGCCGTGCGCGCCGCTCTAGCCGGTCTTGGCTTGCTGCTTGCGGAGGTCGTCGACGACCTTCAGCAGCGGATACGGGTTGACCGCAGCACCGCCATCGGGGTGGATCTCGAAGTGGAGGTGGGGCACGCCGCCACGAGCGTTGCCGGTCGTGCCGACGAAGCCGACGATGTCGCCGGCCTCGACCACCTTGCCCTCGGTCATACCCTCGGCGTACGCCGTAAGGTGCGCGTAGTAGTAGTACGTCCCGCTCTCGCCCTTGACCCAGACCTTGATGCCACCGAGCACATCGGTGCCGAGGCGGGTGACGATGCCCCGCTCGCTGGCGAAGAGGTTGGTGCCAGCTGGGGCGAGGATGTCGGTGCCCTGGTGGCTGTGCTGGTACTGCGTGCCGGTCATGCGGGGCGCGCCGAAGGAGTTCCCGAAGTTGTGGGGATCGTCGACCGGGAACACGAACCCGTTGATGACGATCTCACCACCGGCCGCGAACACCGCGAGGCTGAACTGCGCCTGGTCGTTGATTCGGGCCGCCTCGACGAGCGCGACGTTGGCGAGATCGAGGTCAGCCTTCGTGGTCGTGAGCTCTTGCGCCTGGCGCGCGAGGTCGGCGTCGAGCGACTCCTTCGCGGCGACGAACTCTTGGACCGAGTCCTCATCCGCGTCGAGCACGCTGCCCATCAGCGTGTTCCTGGCGCCGGCCTCAGTGAGGTCGTCGGAGGACAAGAAGGACTCCAGGTCACCGGAGACGCCGCGCATGAGCGCGTCGGCGGCGCGCTCCTGGAAGAGGCGCCGGGCCTTGTCGAGCCGGCGAATCGCGGACTGCTGGCTGATGCTGAGCTGGGCGATGCTCTGCTCGAGCGACAGGAGCCGCAGCGTCAGGTCGTCGACCCGCGTCTTCGCGGCATCGAACACGGCCTGAGTCTGGAGCGCCTCAGCACGTGCGACGCGCAGCTCGCGGCGGATGACGCGGCTCACAGCGGCAGCGTTCACCGGCGTCCCAGATGCGTCGGGAGGGCGCTCCGGCACCGTCTCCGGCGACAGCGGCACCTCCTCGGGCGCGGCGTTCTCGTCCGCGACCGGGTCCTCGGGCGTGGGCTCGGAGGGCGGCACCGTGGTCGTGGTCGTCAGCACGTCGCCGGGGACGAGCGTGCTCGGCGGCGCAGTGGTCGTGGTCGTCGTGCTGGGGTCCTCCTGCGCAACAGCAGGCAGGGCCAGGACCAGCACCGAGAGCGCGGCAGCAAGGGCGAGGGCGGCGGCGCGGCGCATGGTCTGGTTCTTCGGCACGGTTCCTCAGCCACTCAAGCGATCGGGCGTGGCGGGCGCTGGAGCACCAACCATCGCGAGGCGAGAGGGAGATCGTACCGTGGGCGTGCTGGGCGACGGAACAACCCCCGCCGGTCAGGCAGGGGGCTCGACGGTCTCGTCGCTGGTCCTGTGCTCGACGTAGGTGCCAGGTGCGGCGTCCAGATCCGCAGAGCGGGCATCGGAGTCGGCGAGGATCGCCTCCGCCTGCGCCTCTGGATCGGCGCTACCCGCTCCTTCCTCCTCGGGGAGGAGATCGGCCCTGCTCTGCACTCGTTCGTCGTCAAGCTCCATGGTCAGAGGCTGTGCCCCGTGAGGGTGCTCGGCACGCCCAAGGGGCACGACGCCGGTCGGATCAATGCGGATGTTGACCGTGTCGCCGATGGCCACCGGTGTGGCGATCGGCCAGCGAGCCGTGAGGTGCGGCGAACCGGCGATCGCGAGGACGACGTCGATGCCATCGCCGGCGAAGGTCCGGTCGATCACCGTGCCCGCGAGCGGTCCGGCCGGGTCAGCGATCACGGCTTGGGGGCGGATGAGGACCGCTGTGCCATCCTCCGCTTCGACGACGTTGGTGAAACCGAGGAACCGCGCGACGGCTGCCGACACCGGGTGCTGCCAGACCTCCGACGGCGCTCCGGTCTGCGCGACCGTGCCGTCCTGTGCCATCACGATCACGCGGTCGGCGAACGCGAACGCCTCCGCGTGGTCGTGGGTGATCGAGAGCGCGGAGATGCCGATGGTGCGGAGGATCGACTTGAGCTCGACGACGAGCCGATCGCGCAGGCTCCGGTCGAGCGCGCCGAGCGGTTCGTCGAGCATCAAGAGCCGAGGCGCTGGAGCCAGCGCGCGCGCCAGCGCGACCCGCTGCTGCTCTCCGCCGGAGAGCGTCGCGATCAGGCGCCGTTCGGTGCCAGCCAGGCCGACGAGCTCGAGCAGCTCAGCGACGCGGCTGGCGATCTCGCGTCCTGAGCGTCCTTGCATGCGCAACCCGAAGCCGATGTTGCCGCCGACATCACGATGCGGGAACAGCGCCTGGTCCTGGAACACGAGCCCGATGCCGCGCTCGTGCGGCGCCCGACCATCCATGTCCTCACCCGCCACGCGGATGGTGCCGCGCACGATCGGCTGGAGCCCAGCCACCGCGCGCAGGAGCGTGCTCTTCCCACTGCCGCTCGGCCCGAGCAGCGAGACAAGCTCGCCGTCACCGACTTCAAGGTCGACCTGGTCGAGCACGAGGCGCTCGCCGAAGCGGACGGTGACGCCTTGGACATCCAGCATCAGAATCGGTCCAGTCGACCCGCCCGGGTGCGCTCGAGCAGGAGGACCGCGGCCGCGGTCATGGCCATCAGCACGGTGCTCAGCGCCATCGCCTGCCCGAAGCTGGCGCTTCCCGGCAGCGACAGCAGGCGGAAGATGGCCACCGGGACGGTCGGACGGTCGGCCCGTGCGAGGAACGCGGTGGCACCGAACTCGCCGAGGCTGATGGCGAAGGCGAACCCAGCCGCGACGCCGAGGGCGCGGGCCGCGATGGGCAGGTCGACCTCGCGCCAGATCTGGCGGGGCGAGGCACCCAGCGTCGCGGCTGCCTCCCGCAGCCTGTGATCGACGGAGCGCAGGACCGGCAACGCGGTGCGCACGACGAATGGGACGGCGACGAGCGCCTGCGCCAAGGGGACGAGCAGCGCACTGCTCCGGAGATCGAGCGGCGGGGTGTCGAGCGCGAGCAGGAAGCCGAAGCCGATCGTCACCGCGGACGTGCCGAGCGGCAGGGTGAGCAAGCCGTCGACCACGCGCGCGACCCGCCCGGCCGGGTTCGCCAACCCGACGGCCGCGAGCCCGCCGACCACGAGCGCGATCGCTGTCGCCGCCAGCGCGAACACGACCGAGTTGAGGATCGCCTCCACCGGCGGGACGAACAGGGCGCCGTGCCGGCCGGTGTCATCGAGGGCGCGCCAGTGGT
>CAYSAC010000009.1:0-34333 GCA_964428815.1 uncultured Acidimicrobiaceae bacterium
GCGGCGCGCTGTCGATCTGCGCGGGTGCGAGCGACCCGTCGATCCGTGGCGTGGCTGCGATGGGCGCGCCGGCGGACTTCGACGACTGGGCCAGCCACCCCCGCCGGCTGCTCGAGCACGCCAAGGAGATCGGGCTCATCGCCGATCCGACCTTTCCGCCGTCGTTCGACGCGTGGAGCCGCGAGCTGCGCGGCATGCGCGCGACGGCGTGCGTGCAACGGTTCGCGCCCCGCCCGCTGCTGGTCGTGCATGGCAGCGACGACGACCTCGTGCCGCCGTTCGACGCGCGCGTGCTGTGCGACGCCCATGGCTCGGCCGAGCTGCGCATCGTCAACGGCGCCGGTCACCGCCTGCGCCACGACCCCCGCGCCATCGCCGTCCTGCTCGGCTGGCTCGACCGCCAGCGCCACCGCGTCAACTAGGTGAGCGCCGCCTCGATCTGTGATTGGACGGCGTTGCTCACGGCAACCGTGCCGCCGTAGATGTAGGCGCTGATGATGGTCGCCTTGTTGGCGTTCAGGTAGCTCTGCGTCTGCGGCGCCAGGGTGGCCAGCGGGGTCAGGAGCAGGGGCCCGCCCTTCTTGCCGATGTGAGCGCCGCCGGTCAATGCATCGGGGAACTTCTCACCGCTCGCCACACCGGCAAAGGTCGGCTGAATGAAGAACTGGGACGCGACCTGTGCGCAGGTGTCGTATCGATCGGCGCCGACGATTGCCTGTGCGCTCGGGTCGGCCGTGGCTGCTGGTCCACCGAGCGCGTACTTCTCCGTCGGGGGGTTGGCGCTCAAGTACGCGGCGGTCTCAGGGGCCTGCGCCGCCCCATTCGTGAGAAGAACCGCGCCGCTCCGCTTCGCCGCAGCGGCGCCTCCGCACAGGCCGTCGGGGAAGTTGATGCCCGTCGCTTCGAACACCGTGGCCGGGTTCCCCAGCCGGTTCGCGACTGCCACAGCCGTGCTGTACCGGTTTGGCCCCTGGACTCGCACGACGACGTAGCCAAGAGCGGTCAGCTGGCCGTCGAAGGCGGGGTTCAGCGCCGCGGATCCGCCCAGCAGATAGATCGTTCTGCCGCTCGGAAGCACGCGTTGGATCTCGGCGATCGTCCGGGGGTCGAGCGTCGTGCGATCCGTGAGGAGCAGCGGGCCGTTGACCGCGACCGCGAACGGGGTGCCCGCGAGGGCGTCGGCATAGAAGTCGGACCTCGCCAACACGACAGCGCCAGCTCCGCCGTTGGGGAATGAATCCTGCGCAACCTCGATTGCCGTCTCGACACGGTCATCGCCGGCCAAGCGCTTCGTCTTGGGCGGTGGAACCGTCGTCGTGCCACCGCCACCGCCACCGCCACCGCCAGCCGTGGTCGTCGTCGAACAAGTGACATCGCTGAAGTTGTAGCCGTAGCCGAACCCGCCGCCACCGACGCAGTCGTAGCCGTAGCCGTAGCCGCTGACTGCGTTCTCACCCGAGAACGGTTGGTAGGCCACGAGACTGAGCAGCAACGCCGCCGCGACAAGAATGCCGCAAGTGGTCGGGACCCAGTTCTGCCGAAGTGCTCGTCTCATGACCTGACCCCCAGGTTCGGCGCTTTTGCCGATTATTCCTCGGTGACCCTATCGCGCTCCGATCGCGTGCGCATGAGCCCGAGCGTTGCCAATGCGACCACCGTGCAAACCGAAATGCCAAACCCCAGAATGACAACTATCCACCGCTCATAGCGCGCGACTTCGCGCGTTGCGCGCGCATTGAACGCCATGGTCCCCGCGGCGAGCTCGACTGGCTGACGTTCGTCCATTCTCCACGATTCATCGAATTGTTCGGTGAGGATGATGGTGGAACCGGCTCCTGGAGGGATCAGGAATTCGACCACGGAATTCGACCGTCCTTGTACAGGACTCTGCGTGGCATCCTCGGCACTCATTGGGGGCAATCGGATCGCTCCTCCACGTTGGTCTCGGACCGTGACGGCGACTCTCGCGAGGTCGCGCTGGTTCGCGGCACCAAGGAGCTGGCCCCAGTCCTCGAGCTGGAGCCGGTGCTCCACACGAAACGCGGGGCCGGCGTACCTGGTGTTGCGATACACCAGGATCTCTCCGAGGTCCTCGACCAGCGCCAGATCGGCCTGCTGGCTCAGCCATGTTTCGTAGCGCCGCCAATCGACGGTTCGGGCAACGACGACGTACTCGACTCCGAGCGGAGTGAGCAGGCTGCCGAACCTCGACACATGGTCGGTGTTCGAGAAGACGAACTCGAGGAAGCGCGAGCGATGCGACGTCGAAGTGGTGCCCGCTTCGCGCAGCTCGACGTTGTCACCGCTGATGACGTTCCGGCGGAAGAAGTTCGGTGCGGGGTTGGCCACCACTCGCCCCGTGAACGGGAACGAGAGGTATTGGTGCCACGGCAGGAAGAGGATGCGGCCATCGCCATTGCCCATCAGCTGGTCGGCCCGGTACCAGGAAGCCGGATAGCGAACTGCCTCGACCTGTCCACCGAGGCCGAGGAAGAGCGTCGGCGCGAAGACCAACGGCAACACCAAGAGAACGGCTGCTGTTGCCCTACGGCCTTTGCGACCAGAGGCAAGATCGATCGCGCGTTGAACTCCCCATCCGAACAGCACCGCGTACGCAAGTGCGAGCAAGGCCAGGAACTTCTGCGGCTCGCGCATGACAGCGAACCCCGGGACATGATTGAAGGCCCATCGGTACGCCGAGCCAAGCGGGCCCTGGTCGCCGAATGCCAGCAGGTAGCCAGCGATTCCCGCGATCACGACGGGGAGGACGTCAGCGCCCGCGTTCGCTCTTGAGCGCCAGACGTGGCGCGCACCCAGCGCGACGACGACCAGGACTGCGAGCAACACGATGGGCCAACCGGCGAGATCGTTCTTCGGCAGTCGCGGTCCAATCCGCCAGAAGCCGTTCAGACCGAGGACGTTGAGGAACAGCCCATACCGCGAATCGCCCGTGGTCCGATACGAAGCGAGATCGACGGCACCGACGGTCACGGCGGGTCGACTCGCGAATGAGCCGATGAGCACGTAGCTGGTCGTGAGCACCGTCAGCACGCCGATCGAGAGCGACCACCGCACGGTCGCCCATCGGCGGTGCGTCACAGTGATCGCCGCGACCGCGATCACCACGAGCCATGCGAAGTGGATGCTGCAGGAGATGATCAGAGCGATCCACAACACGGGCGTGACACGCCCCTTCGCGTGGCGACTTGCTGCAACAAGCGAGGCGAACACCCACGGCAACACCGCGTAGCCCACAAGGAAAGCGATGTGCCCGACATAGATGCGATCGAACACGAACGGATTGACGCAGTACAGCAACCCCGCCGCGACTCTTGCGATCGGGCCGAGCGGAACCAGTCGACCTACACCCAAGCCGGCTACGGGGAAGGCCAGCGCCAACAGGAGCCACGAGGCCGCCGAGCCGAGCAACCCGATGGTCGCCACCGACACAGCTGCGAAGGGCACCGCATGCGCAAGATTTCCATCGAGACCGACCGCTGCTCGCGCGAGGTCTGGATGAGGGCCGGGCACCCAGTCGAGCAGCAGCAGCCAGCCGCTTCCGGTCATGGGCGCGACCACGGCAGCACCGACGCTGACGAAGATGGCCGCAGGTGTGAATCGCGCCACGGCCGCGGCGAGCCGTCCCCGCTGGGCTGAGGTCTGCCCAGCCGATCCGACGATCATGCCGCTGGTTCGACCTCGACGGGCGGCCAGCCGCAGGGCTCGGCACGCATCGACGGGAGGATGCCCATCTGAGTAGTTTCTCCGGGGGCGATGGTGCGGGGAGGTAGGGCTCGACGAGAGCCGGCTATCTGATGGGTCGACTGGGAGTAGCCACGAGCAGCGCGCTCCGAGGGATGTCGCTGACCTCGCGCGGGCAGCTCACGCTGTTCTGGGCGCTGATGATGGCAAATGGTGCGAACCTCGGCTTCCACGTCATCGTCAGCCGATTGCTCGAGCCTTCTGCCTACGGCGCGGTCGTTGCGCTGTTGGTGGTGGTTCTCGTCGTGATGGTCCCCGTCAGCGCACTCCAGGTGAGCATCGTACGAGCGATCGCCATCTATCGAGGGCAAGGTGCCACGGGTTACTCGATCCGTCGCCTCCTCATGCGCTCGATGGTCGCCGGTGGAACGGCGGCGGTCACGATCATCGCTATCAGCCCGTTCGTGAACGACTTCCTGCACCTCGGCGGGCTGCTCCCGGTGGTGTTCCTCGCCCTGTTCGTGCTCGTGAGCGTGGCGGGACTAGCGCCGCGTGCTCTTCTTCTCGGCGAGGAACGCTTCAAAGCGCTGGCGATCGCCCTGCTCATCGGTGCCGCCGTCCGGTTGGTCGGGGGCTTTGTGTTCGTTCGATTGGGATGGGGTGTCAGTGGAGCGGTTGCGGCCATCGTCGCGTCCGAAGGGGCGGTCCTTGGCGCGATCCTCGTGTCGACCCACCACGCACTTCACCGGCCGACCGTCGAGACGCTATTTGTCCGGATGCAAGCCGCCGATGCTGCTCGATCCGTTGTCGCCTTCGCGAGCTACGCAGTGTTCATCGGTGCGGATGCTGTGCTCGCACGGCACTACCTGCCGCGACAGCAATCAGGCATCTACGGCGCCGCTGCGACAGCGGCTCGGGCTGCGCTCTTCGTAGCGAGCGCGGTTGCCCTGATCGCCTTCCCGGCCTTCGCGCAAGTCGCCACCAGCTACGACGCGGCACGCCGCGCCCTGGGCCGGGCTCTCGTGGTGGTGGCAGTGCTAGGGGGAGCGACAGCCGTGACGATCATCGCGTTCCCGCATCTCGTGATCAGCGTCATGTTCGGTGGAGCCTATGAAGGCTCAACGTCGGTTGTCGGCACATTGGTGATCGCGTCGGGCATGGTCGGGATGGCGACGGTTCTCATGTACTTCCACCTCGCGGCGGGGTCGAACGGAGCGTTTCTCCTCTCGCCAGGTGTGGCTGCACTCGTCGTCGTCGTCGGCGCCAGGCACGGCTCAGCACAAGAGATCGCCGAAGCGACACTGCTCGTATCGGGTGGGGTCTTCTTGTTGATGCTCGTCGCCGCACGCAACTGGTACGGAACGCCGCGCACCGTTGCTCGCACCGACGTGCACGCACTTGATCTGTGGGACGTGCCACAGGGAGATGTGGACGTCTCGATCGTCGTGCCCTTCTACAACCCGGGCCCGCGTCTGCGTACCAATCTCGAGCGTCTCATCGCGGCGCTCCGACGCGGCGGCGGGACGTTCGAAATCGTCGCCGTCTCCGACGGGTCGACGGACGGAAGTGAAGCTCTGATCGCCGACCTGGCCGATGTAGTCCACTACGTCGAGCTTCCGCACAACGTCGGCAAGGGCGAGGCGCTGAGAGTGGGCCTGGCGCGCGGTAGAGGCCGCTACCTCGGTTTCATCGATGCCGACGGTGACCTCGACCCCGAGCTCCTGCTGCCGTTCATATCGTTGATCCACCTCTATGAGCCCGACGTGGTGCTCGGGAGCAAGCGACATCCGTTGTCCGAGGTGAGCTATCCACCCCTCAGGCGGGTGTACTCGTGGGGCTATCAGCAGGTGATCCGTGTCCTCTTCCGGCTGAACATCCGCGACACGCAGACAGGGCTGAAGCTCGTTCGACGAGACGTCGTCGCGAGAGCACTCCCGCACATGCTCGAGAAGCGATTCGCGTTCGACCTGGAGCTGTTCGTCGTCGCACGAAAGCTCGGGTATTGGCGGTTCCTCGAGGCACCGGTGCGACTGGAGCACCAGTTCTCCAGCACCATCTCGGCACGGTCCGCCTATGGAATGCTCTTGGACACCCTGGCGATCTGGTATCGGCTGCACATCCTGCGTTGGTATGACCGGGAGAGCGTGGCTGGGCGTGGGCATGATGTCCATACGGCCGGGCGCCAACTAGCGCCCGAGCCATTGACCGTTGCCAGCGAGCCGGCTGACGTGGGCTTGGACGCGAGGTCGGGATGACGCAGCTCTCCGAGGGGGTTGACTACCGCCGGAAGCCGTTCGCCTCGAGCAGCGAGTAACCGGGTGCGCGCACCCGCATCTTTCGCAAGCCGGTGAGGCGTGGATGGTCGGCGTAGAGGCGCGAGATCGTGTTGTGGCTGACCACACCCGTCATCGCGAGCGCACGCGTGACAAGATCAGTCACTGGGAACTCCATCGGCTTCGTGAAGACCCGAGCGACGCCCAGGTCCGGATGGGCGATCACAGCCAGGAACTCTTCCCTGCTTTCGTATTCGCGCACATGAGTCGGGTCCAGCAGACGACGCCCATCCTGCTTGTAGATCCACCAAGCACGCGCTCCACGTAGGACCGATCCGACGTACCACCAGCCGCCGGGCTTGAGGATCCGCGCGATTTCCGGGGCGAGCAACCGGTCGTCGTCCAGGTGCTCAATGACCTGCGACACGATCACACCGTCGACACTTGCGTCAGGGAGTGTGGTGGCGGTGGCATCAGCGATGATTCCTTGAACGCCGGAGGCGATCTTCTCGGCCTGCCGCACGCGGTCCGGGGAAAGGTCGACGGCGTAGGTGACATCGCCGAGCTTCTGTGCCTCGTGGAGCGCCCAGATGATCGGCCCGTCGCCGCAACCCAGGTCTGCGATTACCCCGGGCTGGGCGATCTGATCGAGCAGAGGCGGGAGTTCGTTGGCCAGGACGTGCCGGTGTTCCTGGCTGTACTTGGTGAAGTCCACGCAGAACGAGAGTATGACCGTCGGGGTGCGATCGCCAGGTCAGCGAGATCTTATCAGGCGCCAAACGTGATCTCCTCGAGGCAGCGGCGGTCAGGACTGCGTTGCGCTCACGCGAGGATCTCGGTCCCGCTCGACCCGCAGGGTCTCACTTGGAGCGCTCACTCCTGTGGCAGCGCCACCTTTCCTCCAGCATCCCGGTGGCGATGCCCGCGGCATCAACCAACTTCAGCATCAGCAAGCCCAACGCCCGACCGGGGTCACGAACTAGGGCTCGCCGATGCGCTACTGGGCCACGCCGGTTCACCCTCGCACGCGCCGTCGATCGATTGAGGTAGCCGGACACACCGCGTCCATAACGCCGTTTCTTCTGGAACAACGACGGCAAGTGGATGCGTCCCTCGTCGTGCCAGACGTAGCTCTCCACTCGGCCTAGGAGCCATCCCTCTTGGAGCGCCCGGTCGGGAAGGTCAAAGTCTTCCGGCCCGGTCAGTCTCTCGTCGTAGCCGCCTAGATCCGTAAACGTGGTCCGGCGGAAGATGCGAGCGGCTTCGACGGATGGATCATTGATGTACAGCTGCTTCTCCAGCGATCGACACCGCGCCAAGAAGCCTTCACCAAAGGAGCGCTCGGGAATCACTACCGCGCCAAGTTTCGGTTCAGCCCGGAAGACGCGCACGGCCTCCGACGCGATGCCGGCTTCTAGAACCATGTCGCTGTCGACGAAGACGAGCAAGGATCCCTCGCTGACCGAGGCACCACGGTTGCGTTGTGCGCTGCGCTCGGGACCCCACGTCTCGAACCGGTCGGCGATCGAGGCAGCCAGCTCGGCGGTGCCGTCAGTCGAGTTGTTATCAACGACGACCACGTCGACGTGCTCATAGTCCTGCGCGCTAGCGCTCCTGAGACAGGCAGCTATCGTACGGATGGAGTTGCGCGTCGGAATGATGATGCTGACGGTCTCCATTTTGTCCTCTGGCCGGCGAGCCTATCTCTGCATTCCGTTGCCGTCTCGTCGAGCGCTTCCTGGCCAACATCACGCGACGTCGGACGAGCGGCTGGTCGCTAGCGCGCTGTCACCCAGAGTTGACCCCCGAGCATTGATCGCTCCATCACGAGTCTTGCGAGCGGAGGAAGCTCCCCTAGCGCGTGGAAAGGCGTGCGTAGGCGCATTGTCTTGAACCCAGCTTGAACGAGAAGATGTTTGAGTGAGGCGGGTGAGAAAAGGTATCGGTGGCTTGGATCGGCTACACCGGACCAACTGTTCGGACGCAGCCATCGATCCAGACCGACGAGATTCGGTGTGGTGATGATCATGCTCCCGCCGAGGGCGAGTACGCGTCTTACCTCCACGAGGACATCGAACGGCGACGCAACGTGCTCGATGACGTCGAACATGGCGACAAGGTCGAAGGCATTCGCCCGGAATGGCAGTTTGCACGCGTCGCCGCATATTGGTGAGCGGGCTCGACCTAGTGCCAGGGCGTCGCGGTCAAGATCCAACGGGATCACAGATCGGTTTGGCGCGTCCAAGAGCCGAGCGAAGTCGCCTTCATCGGCGCCGATTTCCAGGATGATCCCGCTCTGAGGAAGCAGATGCGCAAGTCGCGCGGCGTACCGTTGCGAGTACTCATCAACGGGAACGGCAGGGCTAATGGTTTTCGGCATTATCGGTCCCGTCCTCGATGCCAAGTATTGTGAGCCCACCGCAAAGCGGCTAAAAGGCAGCCGAGAAGCAGCATGTAGTAGGCCCACTTGGCAAGACCCTCGGCGAGACGATCTAGGCCGAGAAGCACAAGAACGAGTGAGATCGCGACGAGAGCTGCCGGTGCAGCGAGCAACCACCCGCCCGACGCCATCCCTTCGACCGTAAAGGCGTCGAACGCGTGAGAACGAGCACGGCGGGACTCGCGAATGCGAGCGAGTGCAGACGGAATGCGTCGGGCACGGGGTGCCTGCTTCCGCTCGAGAGGCGGGTGCAGAGCGCGGCGTTCGGCTTTCCTTCGCTCGTGCCGCGCAAACAGCACGGCGGCCAACGCGAGGATCCCGAAAACAGAGCTCCCGACCATTCGCCAGGTCCGCGTAGATACGAGCTGATCAAACACGAACGTCGGGGTCGACGAACTGCTCCGAAAACTCCACGCCGCCGCATAGCCGTTTACTGGTCCGATCGAGACCGCTCCATCGGACCCGGAGAACTTCCAGAGAGGATCGTGCGATTCCGCGAGGAGAACGAAGCGCGACGTCTTACGAAGCTCGGCGGCCGCGACCACTGTGTCGCCGGAGGAACTGGACAGAAGCGGCCTGAGCAGCGCGGCGTCGTCCGCGGCTCCGCCGCGTAGGAGTACACGTTTGAGGCGCCACCCGGGCTGTGGCGCCGAGGTGATGACGTGCGCGCCAGGCTGTATTGCCACGTCAGCCGTGAAACGTGCCGATCCCCCTGCGAAGGCCGCCGCGGCGGGGTCGTCCCCCGTCGGCATCCACCCCACCTCGCGGCCGTCGATCGCGATGCTCGGCGAATTGAGGGGTACTTCGTGTCGGACAAGCCCAGGCACTTCGATTTCACTGAAACCGACGCGAAAATTCTGGTCGTGCGACCCAACCTCAAGGACTCGCAGTTGAAGGCGGGCACCACGACGCCGAACAGGGACCTCGGTTCTTGCGCCTGCTCCCCCCGTTACTTGATGGACGCCCGCGGACTCCCCGTCAACCATGACCTCGATCGTGATCGGAACCGGAGGCGGCGACGTGCGAGAAGTCAGAGTCACGTGAGGAATGTCGCGTTGACCGGAGAAATCGATCTCGACCTGCTCGCCCCGGCCGGGAGAGTCGGCGATCCACTCAGACTTGGGGTTCCCGTCGAACGCCAGATAGGGGCTAGATGTTGCACGCGAGCCATATCGGCTCGTTGCTCGAACGGCGGCCACACCGTCGAGCCCGATGTGTCTTGCGAGCGTGTCGTCAGGCGTCTTCGGGTCTAGTTCGGCGACCAGTTCGACACTATTGAAGCCCACCCGGCCTACGTCGACAAGGCGTACCGCCAGCGGGTCGTTCTCGTAATCCAAGACCGCCCGTGGTGCAGTGTTGTTCAGTTCCCCGACTTTCGGCAGCACGAGTTCCTGAGCCGGAGCACCCTCGATGGCGACCTCCGCGAGACCGACGTTGTCAGTTCCGCCTGTGCGCACTTCCTCGATCTGCACCCTCACCTCGCTAGCGCGCGTCTCGCCGAAGTCCGTTGACCCGCGACCAGCCTCATCGAGTTCGACTTCGCGCCGCTCAGACCCCGCTTGAATCAGGAGACGGCTAGGCGTTGTGTCGACTCCGTTGACCCTCGCGTAAACATCGATGCGTTTCAACTGCCGTGCCTCGGTGAGATCAATCGACAGGACCTCTCCAACACCGCGGTTCTTACCCACTACCCAAGACGTAGCTTGGTCGCCGTCGACCGCGCGTTCCGCCAGGTAGTCCGTCAGTCCGAAGAAGTCTGATGAAGCAGTTGCGGAACGAATGTATGAACGTTTCGAGCCGAGACGGAATCGCGCCAGGGTGCCGTCGGTGTACGCGGTGATCGCACTCGCGTAACCGCCGTCGGCTGCGATATCGATGAGCTGATCGGCCTCTTGGATCTGCCCCAAGCTGCTCTGACCCACCTCGTAGACATCGAGTTCGCCGAACGAACTCACAAGCGTGAGATCCGGTTGGTCGCCGAGAAAAGCACGCATCCGCGCCGGATCGGGCGACCCGTAGTAGGCCCAGTCAACGTCATTTCGCTGCAGGACCCAGCGCACGCCTAGAAGCCGGAGCACCTTGACGTAGTCGATCGACGGATCTGATATCGCCCTCGTGGTGAGACCAACGACTTCCCGCCCCTCTGCGCTGGTCGCGAGTGCGATGTGATCTTCAACAACTGGCCGCTTCGTTACGAGAGGCGCGACGTTTCCGAGCGGCCGGCCCCATGAGTAGACAGCAAACGCTTGGTTCGGGGTGAGCAACACTCGACCGCTACCTGGCTGGTCATCCAGCCAGGAGCCTGCGGCGTTCCAGTAGCCAGGGATACTGCCGATTCGGAACTCTTTTCCGAGAACGGTCCGAGAAGCGAAAGGCGCAGTGAACGCGAGCACACCCACCATCAGTCCGGTGAGGGTTAGCAATCCCAGCTGACGAGCCGACCTTGTTTCGAGACAGATCTGCGAAGCCCCGCCGAGGAGCACCAACGCCAAGGCGATTAGGCCAACCCACTTGTAATTCGATCTGAACGCTTGGAACGCGAATATGTTGTCGTGAAGCCACCGATAAGCGTCGCCCGTGGACGACGGATCTTTGGGGGGATACACGGAGACTGCCAGGGGGATGGCAACTGCGAGGAGCCCAGCGGCTACCCGGCTGGGCCACCTACTCCACGCCCGCCACATTCCCACTAATGCGGCGACTGGTACACCGAGTGTTGCGGCAATCACCGATGGGTTGAGTAACCAGGACTGCGATGCATAGTACGGCGAGCCGTCCCAGCCCTGGTAAAGCGCCCAAAGGCCTGTGAGTCTAAAGACCTCGATGAAACTCGATCGCGAAGCTCCAAGCTCGATGGGATCCGTAAGGAGATACGGCTCAGCTCCGCCCGCGCGTAGCGATGCGAGGAACGGTCCTAGCCACCACACCGACGCCGCAACGACCAGCGCGATTGCCATCAACGGCCACTTGAAGCCGATGCGAGCAGCACCGTTCCGCAAGAGCACGGCGCACGTGGCACCCGCCACCCCCACCAGCGCGATCATGTTCCCCGCCGGATTTATGCCGGGCGCTACGACCGCCCAGACTGCAGCTCCCGCCACAAGTCGCGTTGGAGAGCGCAGTTCAATTCCTCTGGCAGTAAAGAGCGCGACGAGTGGAACCACCGAATAAGGGAGCAGGAGGGCTGTCGTACCTGCGAGGTTCAGGCTGACATAAGGATTGATGCCATATAGCAGGGCTAGCGTGACGCGAACCTGGCGGTGCAGCCCCCGGCCCCAGACCGCAATCAGGAGCCAGTACATCCCGACTGTGGCGAGTGCGAGCACGAGGGTGACGAAAGCGCGATGGGTGTCCAGTGCGCTCAATCCCATTGACCGAGCACTCGCGTAAAACCAAGCCACAGGCGCGTACGCAAAGGTGAGGCCGCTCCGGCGTCCAAGATCTTCAGTCGGATCCCACGCCTGCGAGAGGCTGGCCGCGAACGCGGCTGGGTCGACGTGAAGGGGTAAACGCGAATCGGGAGGTACGGCGGCTATGCACCAGATCGCCATGGCTGCGCAAGCGACGCCGAGTGCTAGGGACGCGACAATGTCGGCCCGGCTCGGCCTCGGCTCGTCAGTCACGAGCGCCAAGCTTGCCTAGTTGTCAGAGTCCGGCTCGTGCAGCCGTGGGTTTGAAGTGGACTTAAGGCGGCCTTCGCTCGCCGACAGGAGCTTCGCAGGGGCGCACCAACGACAGCACTAGCGTCGCCCGTGTGCCAACTGCCCGCCAGCGAGTTGCGGTCATCGTGGTCTCGAGCCTTGGGGGCGTTGACGGGCGAACTCGTGCGTTGGTGAACCTCGCTCGTGGCCTGCAGGAGCTCGGTGGCGAAGCGCGGTTGATCTTGGTAGATGGTGCTCAGCCCGACCTGGCCGGGATCGATGCGCAACTGGTGGTCGCGGTCCCCCGTCGGGAACTGCCGACATGGCTGCAGCGCTTCAGACCAGATCTCGTCGTTGTCGACGATGACCTGGGCGCGCTTCGGATGATGCCGTCGATTCGTGGAGCCCACGCGGGTCCCCTCATCGCCTACGCCCTCATCCTCTTCGGCATGTCGGCAATCCTTCACCAACACCGAGACACGCTGGAGGGCGTCGGCCTTCGACGGGCAGGCAGGTACGTGCCTGTACCGTTGCTCACCGAGTACTACGCAAGGCGGCTTCGCATTGCCACGGGTGTCGTGGCTGTGAGCGAGACCGCAGCCAAGATGCTCAGGTGGGTCTATGGCGTGAACCCTGCTGGGGTGGTCCATCCTCCAATCAGTGTCGAGGACTACGCATGGGAGGCGGCCGGCGAACGCGACGGAGCTCTCGTGTACCTGGGATCTCACCCCAGCGATACGAACAATGAACTGCTGGCGAGTCTTGTGGCAGCCCTTCTCGGCCACGGAGCTCGGGTGACGATTTTCGGGAACCGCGGCCGTTCGCAGCAGTTGCAGGCGAGGTTCCCTGCGGTCGCAGCGCTGCATGGCTGTCCCGTTGCCGAGCTTCGCGATGCCTATCGGCGCGCCGAAGTTGTCGTCTGTCCTCAGCATTGGGAACTCTTCGGCTACGTGCCCATAGAGGCCGCCCTTGTTGGTGCCCCTTCCGTAAGCCTGCTGGGCGCCGGATGCGAGGACGTGGTGCGGGACATCCCCGACGTGCGCTTCGCAGTCGGAGGCGAAGACCTGGTTGCTCACACGCTTGAGTTGCTCGGGAACGTGCGACGCGTCGGGCGTGATCAAGCTCAGCACCTCGCAGAAGTCGTGTCCCCGGTGCACAGTGCGCGGACCTTACTTGCGTCCCTCCGGTGATTGACCTGGGCGCTGGGAGCGGGCTGTGGTGGGCGCCGCACACTCGACTCATCCGGAGACAGGGGTCGAAGTAGGCGATGTCAGAGAACAACATGCGGATTCTCATCTGCAACTGGAAGGATATCCGTCATCCGCAGGCGGGTGGCGCCGAGGTGTACATCCATGAGGTGGCCCGTCGATGGGTCGACTGGGGCCACGAGGTCACGTTGTTCACGGCGCGGCCAGGCGATCTCCCGGCGGAGGAGGAGGTCGACGGCGTCCATGTAGTGCGACGCGGGAACAAATTCGGCGTCTACCGAGAGGCTCGGCACTTCTACCAAGACGAGCGTCACGTTGGGTTCGACCTTGTGGTTGACGTAGTCAACACGCGGCCCTTCCTCTCTCCCAAGTGGGTGAGAGATCAGCCAGTAGTGGCATTGATCTTCCAACTGGCCCGAGAGGTCTGGTTCTATGAGATGCCGCTTCCGATTGCGGCGCTCGGACGCTTCTGGCTCGAACCGCGCTGGTTGCGCCACTACCGAACCGTCCCAACGATCACGATCTCCGAGTCGAGCCGAGAAGGGTTGGTTGCGTATGGCCTCGCGGACGTGACGGTGGTGCCAGTGGGACTCGATCTTCAGGTTCCGAATTCTCTCCCACCCAAGGAGCTGCAACCGACCGTCGCGTTTCTGGGCCGATTGAGCCCGAACAAGCGACCCGCAGATGCGCTCCGGGCGTTTCAGCGAGCGCGTACTTCGATCCCCGGTGCGCAGATGTGGGTCATCGGCACTGGGCCGATGGAAGAGCGGTTGCGCAAGCGCTACGAATCGGAGCACGTCCGGTTCTTCGGCCGCGTCGACCAGGAGGAGAAGTACGAGCTGATCGCGAGAGCACATGCACTTGTCGTCACCTCCGTCCGCGAAGGCTGGGGTCTCGTAGTCACTGAGGCAGCGGCGGTCGGCACGCCCACCATCGGGTATGACGTGCCGGGCCTCCGCGACTCTGTTTCTGCATCGGGTGGACTTCTCATCCCACCGCGGGTCAAGGCGCTCACAGCCACCCTTCGTGCAACGTTGCCGATGTGGGCAAAGGGTGACACGCCGGCGGTTGGACCGAACGGCGTAGCGAGCTGGTCTGACGTGGCCGCCGAGATTCTCGAGCACCTCGAGCGTGCGCGGCTCGACCACCGAGGTGGCGCGCAACGCGCGGGTTGAACGTTCCCGCCGGGCTCAGTCGGTCTTTGCCTTCTTGGCGGCCTTATGCGCGCGCTTCCAGTCGCGGACCTTCGCCAACGACGCCTCGTCGTGGATGTCGGCGACCGATCGGGGCGTGTCGTCGGCGAACGGGCCCGCAGCCTGCTCCCATCCGTCGGGCCGGATGCCGAGCCGCTTGGCCAGGATCGCGATGAAGATCTTCGACTTCTCCGCTCCGTAGCCCGGCAGCGCCTGCAGCCGCTTCAGCAGGTCCGCGCCATCGACCGCGCCCTCCCACACCTCAGCCGCGCTGCCGCCGTGGTGCTCGACGAGGTGTCGGCACATCTCTTGGGTCCGCTTGGCCATCGAGCCCGGGAAGCGGTGCAGGGCGCGCGGACCCTTGAACACGACCTCGAGCTCCTCCGGTGCCATCGCCGCGATGCGTGCCGCGTCGAGCTCGCCGCCGAGGCGCTCCCGCAACCGGTGAGGTCCGATGAACGCCCACTCCATCGGCACCTGCTGATCGAGCAGCATCGCCAACAGCAACGCGAGTGGATCCGTGTTGACGAGGTGGTCGGCGGCATCGTCCCCGGTCACGGCCAGTGTGCCCTGCATGTCGGGCGATCCTACGGGAGCTGCGACCGGGGGCTGGCGGCTAACCCAGCGGGCCAACACACCGATGGAGTGGTTCGGCGCGAACGCGCAGGTGGGAGTGAGGCAGCCAGTGCCAAGTGGTGACAGCGGCGAGTCCGCCGATTCTGTCTCGTCGTGCGCGCACATTGCAGTACCCGCGGCGGTGACGTCACCTTGCCGCTCGGAGGAGCCAGCACCCCCCGGCAGAGACCGGCTCGCACCATTCACCGATGGATGACGTCGGTCTACCCTCACGACATGCTGGGCGCGGCGGTCGGGCACCGGACCGATGGGCGAGCCGTCGACGAGCGGGCTGGACGCACGAGGTGATCGCGTGGCTGGTCGGGCGGTGGCTTCGACGGCGCTGGCTCGCCGTGGTGCCGCTCGCCGTGGTCGTCGCCGTCGGCACCACGGGCACGATCGTCGCTCTGGACGCAGCGGATCGGACCGCGCGCGCCTACGCCGACTACCTGGAGCGCTCCGAGGTCGGCGATGTCGTGGTGAACCCCTCGACCAGCACCAGGGAGATCGCGGAGGTCATCCGATCGCATCCAGAGGTTGACGACGTCAGCTCCGATGTGGTGTTCAACGCGACGATCAACGGCGATGAGTCGCCGCAGCCGCGAGGAGATGTCGGTGACCAGAGCAGCGGGTTGCTGTTCGTGCGGGGATCGGCGGACGGCCGGTACCTCGACATGGACCGTCCGGCGGTGCGATCGGGCCGACTGCCGACCGGTCCGCACGAGGCTGTCATCACCAAGCACACCGCGGACACCGGCGACCTCGGGATCGGCGATGTCATCCGGATCGTGTTCTGGCAGCCCTTGCCCCTCTTCGCGGCACCACCACCCGAGGGGTACGAGTCCGAGGACGAGTACCTCGCCGAGGTGATCCCGCCGATCGGAGTCGAAGCCGTCGAGATCGTCGGCATCGTGACGCTCTTCAACGAGGCGCTGCCCGACGAGCTGTATCCCCGGCAGAACGTGATCGTGTCCTCCGACGTCGCGGCGCGCTACGACTGCCTGCCCGCGACGCCACCACCGGGTTCGACGTTCGCCGAGGTCGTGGCTGCCCTCCACCCCGCCGACTGCGCCGCGCTGTACCGCTTCACCTCGTTGTCGCTGGACGGCGGCCCGGCTGCGGTGAAGCCCGCCCTCGACGAGATGGTCCGTGTCGCATCCGCCATGAACGACGATCTCGCCGCCATCAGCGACCTCGACGACGCCGGGAGCGAGCCGCCGGCGTACTTCATGCTCGCGACGGAGACCGACAAGGAGAAACGGACCGTGGAGCGCGCGATCCGCCCGACGGTCGGGGCACTGCTCGTCCTAGCGGCGGCCTCGGCCGCCGTCACCCTTGCGCTCGCCAGCCTGATCGCGACGCGCGAGCTGCGGACCGTGCGCGCGGACCAGCGCCAATGGCACCAGCTCGGGGTCGCGTCGATGACCCGCGCGCTCGTGGTGGGCGCCCCTCTCACCGTTGCTGCGCTGGTCGGAGCTGCAGTCGGGATCGTGGCCGGCTGGCTGCTCGGCACCGGCCCGCTCGGACTCGTCCGCGCCGTCGAGCCGTACCCTGGCCGTCATCTGGGCGGTGTCGCCGTCCTGGTCGCCATCGGCGTCGCTGTCGGCACGATCCTGATCATCGCCGCCACGACGGCCTGGTCGGTGCTCCGGCTCGATCCCCCCGCGGCATCGACGAGGCATCGCACGGTCTCGCCCTGGATCGTCGCTCGGACGGGGGCGGTGGCCGTCGCCGACGGGCTGCGGAGCGCCGCGACGCCCCGGACGATGCCGGTGGTCGCCGGTGGCGCGCTGCTCACGAGCGCCGTGGTTGCCGCCTTGGTCTTCGGCGCCAGCCTCGCCGCCCTCGTCGACACGCCGCGGTCCTACGGCTGGCCGTGGGACGTCGCGGCGATGGCGGGCTCCGGCTACGGCGACCTCGACCGCGCCGCGGCCCAGCGGATCTTCGATGACGATCCTGACGTCTCGAGCTGGACGGCGATCGGGTTCCTCAACGAGGTGTCGCTCGATGGGGAGTCGCTGATGAGCGTGTACGGCCTCGACCACAGCTCGACGGTCGACCTCCCCCTCGTCCGGGGATCGCTGCCGGTCGCGGGCGATGAGATCGCCCTGGGCTCTGCGACGGCGTCCAGCCGAGCGCTCGACGTGGGCGACCGGGTCACCCTCGGGGGGATCATCGACACGCGGGAGGCGACCGTGAGCGGCATCGTTGTCTTCCCCACGCTGGGGCCGATCCTCGCCGATCGCGTCAGCGCGGGGACGGGCATGCTTCTGCCCGAAGCGCTGTTCGACGGCGAGCTCCTGGCCGACGCCCAGAGCCTGGCCGCCTTCATCGGCATCGATGTCGAGGACCGTTCCGACAACGCCGCCACGAGATCCCGTCTGCAGCAGGAGCTCGATGGGCTCGACCTCGTCGGGATCCCGACGCTCCGCTTCCCCGTCCCGCTCCGACCCCCGGAGATCGTCGACGCGAGCTCCACGCGCGGCGTGCCACTCCTCGTCGCCAGCGTGCTCGCGGCCGTCGCCGCGCTTGGTCTCGGCGTCGCGTCGTGGAGCTCGGCGCGGTCGCGTCGCCGAGACCTGGCCGTGCTCCGAGCCCTGGGCTTCAGCCGCGTCCAGGTCCGCCGATCGATCCAGGCGCAGTCCATCACGACGATGGCCATCGTCCTCGCTGTCGGTGTCCCGCTCGGCGTGGTCGCGGGCCAGAACCTCTGGGAGGTGTTCGCCGGCCAGCTCGGCGTCGTTCCCGATGCCGCGAGCGTGTTGGTGCCGACGCTCGTCACGATCGCCGGCGGCACGCTCTTGGCCACCCTCGCGGCTCAGATCCCCGCCCGACTCGCCTCCCGGCTGAGCCCCGCCGCTGGACTGAGAAGCGAGTGAGCGGCCATCTCGCCGCCACCCGCTCTGAGGACTCTTGCTAGCTCCGAACGCGGGGAGTCAGATGGCCAGCTCTCGTGCATCTCCTGCTGCGTTCACATCCACGCTTGTCGGCACCGCCCCGGGCGGCACCACCATTCGTCTCTTCGCGAGTGACACTCTCGATCGCGTGGCGTTCAAAGGAGGATTTGGATGGCCCGGATGGACACGATCGAGGTGAACGGTCGGCCGATGCGCGTGTACGTCGACGTCCCCGCCGGTGGCTCGCGGCCGGGGGTGATCGTGATGTTCCACGGGCCGGGCCTCGATCACTTCATCCGGTCCCGGGTGGAGAGCCTCGCGCGCCACGGCTTCGTCGCTGTGGCACCAGACCTCTTTCACCGTCAGCCGGAGGACGGCAGCGACCCGATGACGCGGGTCGGGCGCCTGCTCGATCGCGAGATCCTCGCCGACGCCGACGCTACGGTCGAGCACCTGAACGACCTGAGGGAGGCGCGGGTCGGCTCGCTCGCCGTGCTGGGCTTCTGCATGGGCGGCCGTTGCGCGTACCTGCTCGCGGGCGCGCGCCCCGAGACCTGGTCGGCCGTCGTCGTGTTCTACGGGGGCAACATCATGAAGCCGTGGGGCGAGGGGCCGTCGCCGTTCGATCTCACGGAGCGAATCGCCTGCCCCATGATCGGCATCTTCGGCGCCGACGACACGAACCCGTCACCCGACGACGTGAAGATGATCGACGGCGAGCTCACCCGCCACGGCAAGCCCCACGAGTTCCACGTGTATGACGGCGCGGGCCACGCCTTCCTCAATTTCTCGAATGAGGAGCGCTATCGCCCCGAGCAGGCCAGCGATGCGTGGCCGAAGGTGATCGCATTCCTCGACCGGCAACTCGGACTAGACGGTTCTGTTGCTTCATTGCCGTGAGCGTGCTGCCCGACCAGCGCGCCGGCGGTACTTTCGGATTTCGCCCCTGCTCTTCGTTACCGCATGTGCTGGTCGAGAAGCATGCCAACAAGCAGCGCGAGCGGATCGGTGTTGAGGAGCTCATCGGCTTCGGGATCGCCGGTGACGGCCAGGGTGCCCTTCATGAGCGGTCAGCCTAGAGGTGCGATTGGTGGCCCAGCTGCGAGTCCCCGAGCGCCGCTGACGCTGGCGTCGTTAGGCTGCGCGCCGTGGCCGGCGGACAAGTCCTGTCGGGAACTCTGACCTTTCTCTTCACCGACCTGGTCGACAGCACGCTGCTGTGGGAGCAGCACGAGGCGGAGATGGCTGAAGCCGTCGCCCGTCACGACGCGATCCTCGGCGATGCCGTCGCACGCCACTCGGGGACGGTCGTGAAGTTCCAGGGCGACGGGCTCATGGCTTCGTTCGATGATCCCGACGACGCGGTGCGCGCTGCGGTCGAAGGCCAGCGGGCGCTGCGGAACGAGGATTGGCTGGTGCCTCTCGGCGTGCGCATGGGGATCTGCACGGGGCTGGCGCGCGAGAGCGCGGGTGACTATCACGGCCCGGTCGTGAACCGCGCCGCTCGCACGGCGTCAGCCGCGCACCCCGGCCAGATCCTTGTGGCCTCCGCCACAGCCATGCTCGTCGGAGCTTCCGCGCTCCGTGCGCTTGGCGAGTTCAGGCTCAAGGGACTGCCGCCGCTCGAGCTGTTCCAGGTGCTCGACGACGGGATCGAAGCTGACTTTCCGCCGCTGGCGGTCGCTGCGGTCCGAGTGGTGACTGTCCCGGTCGGCGAGCTCGAGGCGGCTCACCACGCTTTCGCGGCGCGCCGATGGGATGAGGCATTCGCCCAGTTGTCGGCCGCCGATGAGATCGCGGCGCTCGGGTCGGCCGACCTGCAGCGGCTCGCTGTCGCCGCCTACTTGACCGGCCGGGAGGATGACAGCGCGGACGCGTGGGCTCGCGCGCACGAGACATGCGTGCGTGACGGCGACCCGCACCGCGCTGCCGTCTATGCGTTCTGGCTCGGGTTCATGCTCATGATGCGGGGAGACGAAGCCCGAGGCGGCGGTTGGCTGGCCCGGGCGCAACGCCTCGTGGCGGAGCGCGACAGCGACTGCGTGGCGCAGGGGCTCCTGCTCGTACCCGAAGCGCTCGGCTACCTCGGCGGCGGCGACGCGGCGACAGCCTTCGGCTGCTTCGAACGAGCGGGCGCGATCGGCGAACGCTTCGCCGACCCCGATCTGGTCGCGATCGGCCGGCTCGGGCGCGGCCAGGCGCTCATCGCACAGGGGAGGATCGCAGATGGCGTCGGTTTGCTCGACGAGGCCATGGTGTCGGTCGTCGGTGGCGAGGTCGGCCCGGTGGTCTCTGGCATCGTGTACTGCGCTGTCTTGCTCGAGTGCCGCGACATCTTCGACATGAGGCGCGCGCAGGAGTGGACCGAGGCGCTCACGAAGTGGTGCGCGGCCCAGCCGGACATGGTTCCGTACCGCGGACAGTGCCTGGTACATCGCTCCGAGGTCCTGCAGATGCGGGGCGAGTGGACCAATGCGCTCGATCAAGCGCGCCAGGCGTGCGAGCGCCTTGCCGGGCACCCGGCGATCGGTGAGGCGTACTACCAGCAAGCTGAGATGTACCGCCTGCGCGGCGAGTTCGCCGAGGCGGACGCGTCCTACCGCACCGCGAGCGAGTGGGGTCGGGACCCGCAGCCCGGGCTGTCGCTGCTGCGGTTGGGACAGGGCAACGTGGCCGCCGCCAACGCATCGATCCGGCGGGTCGTCGATGAAGCGACGAGCTTCGCGCGGCGATCGAGTGTGCTCGGTGCCTACGCTGAGATCATGCTTGCGGCGAACGACGTTGCGAGTGCTCGCACGGCTGCGAACGAGCTCGCGGCGACCGCGCGCGACAACGATGCTCCCGTCCTCCACGCCGTCGCTGGTCAAGCGGAGGGCGCCGTGCTGCTTGCTGAGGGCGACGCTGCAGGGGCCCTTGGCGCGCTTCGCCGGGCGTGGACGGCGTGGCGCGAGATCGGCGCGCCCTACGAGGCCGCTCGTGTCCGCGTTCTGATCGGGCTCGCCTGCCGCGCCCTGGGTGATGAGGAGACCACCGAGCTCGAGCTCGACGCCGCCTGCCACGTGTTCGAAGGTCTCGGGGCAAGGCTGGACTTGGAGCGGGTGGCGGCGGTGTCACACAAGCAAACGCCTCCCTTGCCGGGCGGCCTCACGGCACGCGAAGCCGAGGTGCTCAAGCTCGTTGCGACGGGCAAGACCAACCGCGAGATCGCGGCGGTGCTGGTGGTGAGCGACCACACGGTGCGCCGCCACCTGCAGAACATCTTCGCCAAGATCGGCGTCTCGAACCGCGCCGCAGCGACGACGTACGCCTTCCAGCACCACCTCGTCTGACCGATCCAGCTCGCGTGGTTCGTTCGTACCACGCGCCGCCACATCTCGGTTTGGTACGGGCGGGCGATGCCGCGCGTGCCCTCTGTCGGTCATCGTCAGCACCAGGACGACATCCGATGACACACAGGAGGAGTGCGATGCGCTACAAGCTGCTTGGCCCGAGTGGGATGCGAGTCTCCGAGATCTGTCTCGGCACGATGAGCATGGGAGATGCCTGGGGATTCGGCGCCGACGAAAAGGAGAGCCACCGGATCCTCGACGCGTTCGCAGCGGGAGGTGGCAACTTCATCGACACGGCGAACAAGTACCACGAGGGTCAGACCGAAGAGATCATCGGTGGCTACCTCGGTCCCGACCGTGATCGCTGGGTGGTGGCTACCAAGTACACGCTGGCCATGCGGTCAGGTGACCCGAACTCCGCTGGCAACTCGCGCAAGAACATGCGGGAGTCGGTGGAAGCAAGCCTCCGGCGGTTGCAGACCGACTACATCGACCTTCTCTGGGTCCATGCGTGGGACTACGCGACGCCGGTCGAGGAGGTCATGCGCGGCCTCGACGATCTCGTGCGGGCCGGCAAGGTCAACTACGTCGGCGTGTCAGACGCCCCCGCGTGGATTGCATCGCAGGCGAACACCACCGCGATGCTGCGGGGCTGGAGCCCGTTCGTCGCGCTGCAGACGCAGTACAGCCTGATCGAGCGCACGAGCGAGCGTGAGCTCCTGCCGGTGGCGGACGCATTCGGACTGGCGGTCGCGGCATGGGCGCCGCTCGGTGGCGGTGTGCTGACTGGCAAGTACTCGCGCTCCTCGACGCCGCCCGACGACTCCAAGCGTGCGGCCAGCAACCAGGCGCGCCTGACCGACCGCAACCTGGCCATCGCTCGGGAGGTCGACGCCGTGGCGGACGAGATCGGCGCAACCTCTGGGCAGGTCGCGGCCGCGTGGGTTCGACACCGCGACGCCCGGGTCATCCCCATCGTCGGCGTGCGCACGGTCGACCAGCTCGATGACATCCTCGGTTGCCTCGACGTCGAGCTCGCCGCCGATCAGCTGGCACGACTCGATCACCTGAGCCGCATCGATCTCGGCTTCCCGTACAGCCTGCTCACCTCGCCCGAAGGTCAGATGGTCTACGGCGACCTCGAGCCGAACATCGACCTTCCCCCCTCGGCTCCCTACCGCTCGATGCAAACACCTGGAGGTGCATGATGACTGCTGCTCTGCGACCCTTGTCCAGCTCTGTCGTCGATGTCCTCGATGCGGTGCGCGAGCTTGCGCCGGCCATCGAGGCTCGTGTCGACGAGATCGAGTCGGCACGGCGGCTGCCGCTCGATCTCGTCGAGCGCCTCACCGCTGCCGGGTGCTTTCGGATGGTCTTGCCGGAGAGCCATGGCGGTGCGGGCGCCGACGTGATGAGCGCCATGCGCGTTTTCGAGGAGCTGAGTCGAGTTGATGCTTCGGTGGGCTGGACCGTCGTGATCGGTTGTTGCGGCTGGATCGACCTTGCGGAGCTTCCCCGGTCGTCGTTCGACGCGGTGTTTCCCCGCGGCAAAGACGTCATCGTCGGTGGCGTCTTCAACCCGACGGGCTTCGCGATCCCGGTGGACGGGGGCTACAAGATCAACGGCCGGTGGTCGTTCGCGAGCGGGTGCCAGCACTGCGACTGGCTGTATGGCAACTGCATCGATACCTCGAGCGGCGAACCGCAGCTTCGCATCGCAGTGTTCGACCCGGCCGAGGTCACGATCGAGGACACGTGGTCGGTGTCCGGTCTGCGCGGCACCGGGAGCCATCACTTCGTGGCCAACGACGTCGTCGTGCCTGACGAACGGACGTTCCTTGCCTTCGTTGGTCCGGCCTGCGTCGACGAGCCGGTGGTGCGCATTCCCGTGCCCGCCACCTTCGCGCTGGCGATCGCTAGCGTCGCCGTCGGCATCGCACGCGGCGCGCTCGGCGACATCATCGCCCTTGCAACCGACAAGGTTTCCTTGCTCGCGAGCTCGGCTCTCGCCGCGAATCCGCTGTTCCAGCATCAGCTGGGCGAAGCGGACGTGAGGCTGCGAGCGGCTCGCTCGCTTCTTTACGCCGAGGCCGAGGAGGCATGGGCGACGGCCGAGGTCAGCGGCGACTTCACACCGCAGCATCGGGCGCGGCTCCGGTCTGCAGCCGTGTTCGCAACGACCACGGCGTCAGATGTCGTCGACACTGCGTACCGCGCCGGCGGCGGCAGCTCGCTCTACAACGACAGCCCGCTCCAGCGGCGCCTTCGCGATATCCACGCCGTGACGCAGCACTTCCTGGTGAAGGAGGACACGCTGACCACCGTCGGCGCCATCCTCGCTGGCCAGGAACCCGACCTCACCATCTTCTAGCGGGAGCACATGACGGTCAACGATGATGTCGATCGGTTGAGCGAGCAGTTCAACGAGTGCTTCGAGACCTTTGAGGCCCCAGACGGTCTCTTCTCCGACGACGCTTTCTTCGACCTCCTACCACCGCTGTGGCGCTTCCAGGTGCAGGGCCCGCAGGCCTTCGTGGACCAGCTCAGCGCGATCGCCGAGGGTCCATCGACCGTTCGGATCGTCCGCACGGTGCCGACGGCGTCCGGCTTCGTCACCGAGCACGAAGAGCATCAAGACGTTGGCGGGCAGGAGATCATCGCCCGGCGAATGTGACTCTGCGAGGTGCGCGAGGGCCGCATCGTCGCGGCCACTGGCTACTGCAACGGCGGGTGGGACGACGAGCTACGCGCCCGTCACGCCGCCGAGGCTCCGATGCTCCGTCCCGACCTCACCTGACCTCTCCGGCCGTTGGTCGCTGCTCTTCGTTACCGCATGTGCTGGTCGAGCATCATGCCAAGAACGAGCGCGAGTGGGTCGGTGTTGAGGAGCTCGTCGGCGGCGGGATCGCCGGTCACGGCCAGGGTGCCTTTCACCTTGAGTCGTCACAGATGTTTGCGACAGTCCCACGACTGAGGCCCGTGGCTTCCGCCAGTGCGCGAAGTGTCGCGCCTTGTTGCCGCGCGATGCGGATGACGCGGTCTCGGTCCGCAACCTCTTCGAAAGCTCGTCGCGACATGAGCGCAGCCGAGGCCACGGCGGCACCGAGCGCGTCGTCGGAGGGTCGCACTGCGGCGAGCTCTCTCATTGCGTCGTCCGCGACACGGTCAAGCGCGTCGGTCGTCTTCGTCATCTGTTCACTCCGTTCGTGATCACGAGCCCTATTCATCCGCTTCGAGTGCGTCGATCAGCTTCGCTCTAATGCCCGACAGAATGGCGGCGCCGACGGTCAGCTCCCGACTCCGAGCGATCGCGTTGAGCGTCGCTTGAACGACAGCGAGCAGTTCGAGTGCTTCCGTTCGCTGAAGGCTCAGCTTCAGATCCTCGGCCAGGAACACAGGCTAGCAAGGTGACAACGGCGTCCAACTGTTGGACAGTGTCGATCGGCCGGGCGTGCCTGCTCGCACGCCACGACGTGCTGTGGATCCCCGGCTCGCCGACGGAGCGGATCGACCTCGCCCGGGAGATCGTGACGGTGGCGGAGCGCTCGGGCGACGACGAGCGCGTGGCCGAGGGGAACCTGCTGTTGGCGAACGCCCTGCTCGAGAGCGGCTCCGCGGCCTTCGAGTCTGCCCTCGACGAGACCCTCCGGGTGCTCGACCGGCTCGGCCAGCCCCGCCACCGCTACACCGCCGCCACCCGTCGAGCGGCGATCCTGCTGCTCCGGGGCGACCTCGAGGCCGCCGACGCCGCCATCGAGGATGCCGCCGACCTGGGCTCATGGATCCGGGAGCCCGACGCGGAGAACGTCCGGATGTCGCAGCGTCTGGAGCTGGTCCGGGCCCGGGCCGTCCCACGGCCACGCAGCCGGGCTGCTGGCGGCGCATCTCGGCGCCGACGGCGGGTCGTTCCTCGCCGACGCCGCCGAGGTGTACCAGCGACTCGGTGCCGAGGCGTTCCTCGCCGAGCTCAGGGCCGCGCCGAATGAGCCGACCGGGCCCCGCGAACGCCCGTTCGCCGGCCTGACGGCGCGGGAGGAGGCGGTGCTCGTCCTGATCGCCAGGGGACTCTCGAACGACGACATCGTGGCCGAGCTGGTGGTGAGCCCAGCAACGGTCCGCAACCACATCACCCGCATCTTCCAGAAGCTCCAGGTGCGCACCCGCGCGCAGGCCATCGTGCTCGCCCGCGAGGCGGGACTCGCCTGACCGTTCGAGCCGTCAGCGACCGGTGACCTCGAGGCAGCAGAGTCGTGTGCAGCTCGTGCCGCCGAAGCGAGTCGTCGTCGCCATACGCCTATCTTCTTTGGTCGCGAGCTCATCCGCGTCGCGGCGGCGCGCCGGCGGCTTGGCGCTGACAGTGACTCGATCGCACCCTCTCCTCGCTGAGGCCTTGGAGATCGGCGACCGCACCGGTGCCGCCCTGATTCGCTGCGAGGCTGAGCACTACGGGCTGACAGCGCGGGAGGGGTGATGCGACCACGGCTGAGAGCGGGCAGTACGGCGCCGGCAGAGGTCAGCAGTCGATGGCGGCTCGTAGCGCGGCGCATGCTTCGAGGACTCGGGCCGTGTCGAGCGTGCACAGCCGTTCGACGAGGTGAGCCTTCGGCACCACGCGGAGGTTGTCGAAGGTGGCGGCGCAGTCCTCAGGCATCCCGTCGGCCCGGCTCAGCGACACCTCAGTGGGGATGCCGCGAACGGTTCGGGTGATCGGAGCGGCCAGAACGGAGTGAAGGACGGGGATGGCCGCGTTGCGGGTCATCACCAGGAACGGGCGGCGCCCCACGTCGGGAAGTTCACCCCACCAGACCTCGCCCCGACCAATCACCACGGCTCCTCCGCGATCGCGTCCCGCAACGATGCGACCGCAGCATCGATCTCCGAGACTTCGGGAGGTACACGTCGAACGGCGATCGCGTCGATCCGTTCGACGACGCCAGCGGCTCCGATGGCGAGCGCGCCGATGCGAGCATCGGCGACGAGCTCGGTTGCTCGCGCGGAGTCACCGGGTGCGCCCCGTCGGCTGAGCACCGTTGCGAGGTGGAGGCGGAGCGTCGGGATGTGGGCGTGGAGCTCGTGCTCGACGAGGACGGCCAGGGTCTCCTCGAGGTCGGTGATGGCCTCGTCGTGCGCCCCGGTGGCGGACTTCGCCAGACCGAGGGTCCACGACGCCGGACCGAACACCATGAGGTAGTAGTGCGGCCAGCAGGTCGGGTGGTCGGCGATGCTCTCGAGAACCCTCGCCCCCAGCTCCGCGTCGTCGAGGTTGAACGCGGCGAGCGCCAGCTGGGCCGACGAGCAGAACGGCCACGGCTCGACGGTCATCTGCACCGGGTCGATCGCGAAGTCCCGCAGGACCGCTCGTGCCTCGTCGTGGCGACCGGCCTCGCTGAGCAGCCACGCCTGCGCGCTCCGCCAGACCTGAGCCAACGGGTACTGCTCGGCGAAGTCGGCAGCGGCGTCGGCGTACGCGCCGGCGCTCCCGCGCAGCCAGGCGAGACCGACGAGCGCCGCGGCCCACCACTGCTGCCCGTCGTGCTGACCGAGCTCCTGCGCCCGGGCGAGCGCGGCGTCGTTGATCGCCTCGGCCTCGTCGAGGCGCCCGGCGAGAGCGGCGAGCCGCGTGCTGTTGGACAGTGCGATCCACCGTATGAGCGGTGACCCCTCGGCGTCGGCGATCTCGATCATCTCGCGCGTGACCCGACCGGACTCATCGAGCCGTCCGGCCGTGAGCAGCGCGGCGCTGTCGAACACGCGCGCCACGACCCGTTGCGTCGGGTCGCCGCTGGCATCGGCGAGGCGCGTGGCCTCTGCGCTTCGATCGACGAGCCGCTCCCACCGGTACGAGGAGATGCACGCGTAGCCGGTGGCGACCAGCACGTCACCGAGCAGCACGTCGTCGTCGAGCGAGCGGGCCATGGCCTCGGCCTCGTCGGCGAGGTGCAACCGGCGCTCGTCCTGGCCCGAGAAGGTCAGCTCCGACGCCAGCTGACCGAGCAGCCGAGCCCGGCGGGGGCTCGGCGCGGGCCCGACGTGCTCGAGAGCGCGCTCGATGGCCTCGAGGCGCTCGACGTCGATGCCGCCGACGATGCTGGCGAAGCCGCGGGTGTTGGCGAGCACCGCTCGGACGACGAGGTCGACGTGTTCCAGCTCGATGGCCCGCCTCGACGCGTCGAGCAACGTCTCCCGGAAGCCAGGGTCGCCCTGGTCGCGCTGTGCCTCGCCAAGGCCGCACAGCGCCGCCACCCAGTCGGCGGTGACGACGTCCTCGGCGTCCTCGAGGAGCTCGAGGGCGCTGCGGAAGCGGGCCTCGGCATCGGCGAAGGCGCGGGCGGTGAGCGACTCCTCGGCGGCGGCCAAGGTGTACCGCACGGCACGGGTGACGTTGCCACCGTCGGGCCCACCTTCGGTGCAGTGGTAGGCGAGCGCCCGGACATCGTCGGGCCGCAGCTTCTCCAGTACGTCGGCCACCCGCCGGTGCAGGCGCCTGCGCCGCGTGGCCGACTGCTCGTCGTGGAGGGTCGTGCGCACGAGCGCGTGCGCGAAGCGGTAGCGATCGACGTCGATCTCCTCCACGAGCCGAGCCCGGACCGCCTCGTCGAGCGCGTCCAGCACGGCGTCGTCGTCGGCGCTGGCCACCGCGACGAGCGCCGCGACGTCGAAGTCGCGGCCGATCACGGCGGCGACCGACAGGACCTCGTTCGCCTCCGGGGAGAGGCGGTTCAGTCGTCGACCGACGACGTCCCGCACGCCTTCAGGGATGGCGACGTGATCGGGGTCGGCGATGACCCACCGCTCGCCCTCGCGGCGCACGCCACCGGTCTCGACCAGGTGACGGAGCACCTCACCCACGAAGAAGGGGTTGCCCTCGGTCTCCGCGTAGATGACGTCGGCCAGGTGCCGTGTCGGCTCGTCCAGGTCATGGCCGGCGGCGGCGGCGATCAGCGCCTCGACCTCGGTGCTGCTCAGGTTGTCGACCGTGAAGCGATCGACCCCCGGCAACCGGCGGAGGTCGCCGATGTTCGCGGCCAGCGGATGAGCGCGGTCGACGTCGGTGTCGCGGTAGGTGGCCAGCACGAGAAGGGGCGAGCCTTCGTGGCAGGCGCTGCGCACCACGTGCTGCATGAGCGAGAGCGTCGGCCTCGTTGCCCAATGGATGTCGTCGAGCACGAGGACGAGGCCGGCGCCGCCGGCGCGCGCCGCCAGGACGAGCCACGAGGCGCACGCCTCGAACAGGCGATGCTCCTCTGACGCCGGGTCCGATGCGACCGGCTGCTGAAGCTCGCTGACCCCCGCACCGAGGTCGGGGACCAGCCGGCGGAGCTCGCCCGGGAGCCGCCCGAGCACCGGCGCCTCGGCGTGCGCGACGTAGTGCTCCAGCGCCTCGACGAAGGGCTGGTAGGGAACGCCGAGGCCCTCGTCGCACCGACCGAACAAGACCAGGGCTCCCTCGCCGAACGCGGTCCGCGCCAGCTCGGCGGCCGTGCGGGTCTTGCCCACTCCGGGCTCGCCCGCCAGCAGCACGGTGCGGCAGGCGCCGGCTCGGGCGGTGTGGAACACCTCGACGAGACGGTCCCGAAGCTGCTCGCGCCCGACATAGGTGGTGGCTATCGAGCCGAGCAGTGCTGGGGCGATCGGCACCGCCGCGCCGGCGTCTCCCAAGGGCGTCTCGACGAGCGGTTCCCACAGGACCCGGCACACCGGCACGTGCTCGGGCAGGCCCTTCAGCTCGAGATCGCCCATCGGTTCGAAGACGAACCCGCCGCGTCCCCGCGCCAGGGCCCGTACCAGCTCCGCCGCCAGGATCTCGCCGCCGGTCGCGATGTCGCACAGCCGCGACGCCTCGACGACCGGAACACCGAAGACGTCACCGCGCTCGGTGGACACGTCGCCGATGGACACGCCGATGCGCACCGAGAACGCGTGCTCGGGCACCCTGCGGCCGTAGCGGTCGACCGCCTGCTGCACGGCCACGGCGGCGGCGACGGCGTCGGCCGCCGACTCGAAGGTGACCATGATCCCGTCGCCCAGCCCCTTGACCACGGTGCCGCCGTGCGCGGTCACGGCCTCGACCAGCAGGACGTCATGGGCGCGGCGCAGCGAGTCGGCGGCATCCTCGCCCAGCCGCACTCGCTGCTCCGTCGAACCCACGAGGTCGGTGAAGAGCACCGACCTCGTGCCGATCTGTCTCGCGTCAGCCATCCTGGCCCTCTCGCCACCCACCTCGGCCGTGAGCGCTCCTCGAATGGTATGTGCCGAGACGCCGGAGGGCGGGCGCCACCGACCGCTGTCGCACTTCGTGATCTCGCGCCCGACACGACCGACGACATCCCGTTGGCGTGACCGAGGCCTCGCGGACACCGCGGCCCCAACACGACGACGACGTGCACATCGCCGGGCTCGAGGTCATCTGACTCTGACCTGAGGCGGTACGCATGGGCGCTCGGCGTTGTCCTTCGTTACCGCATCTGCTGGTCCAGCATCCTGCCAACAGAGCGCGAGCGGATCGTTGTTGAGGAGCGCGTCAGCGTCGGGATCGCCGGTGACGGCCAGGAGCGCGAGGGTCATCGGGCCAGCGTGTCGTAGGTGACGCCGAGCGCAGCGCAACAAGCTCGGATGCCGGGACCGTCGTCGCCCTCCCACACGCACAACTGTGCGTTGAGGTGCTCGGCAGCGGCGGCGGCCTCGGCACCGAGGGTCGAGACCCGGTGAGCGTCGGAGATCTCCGCCATCCGGTACGACAGCTCACGCATCGGTACGACCTCGACGGTCTCAGGCAGCGTGAGAAGACGCGCTCCCAGCGCCCGCCGCTCCTCTGCGGGCCACGCTCCTGTGAGAGCTCCACCACGAGCCGACACCACGCTCTTGCACAGTCGGTACAGGAAGAGATTCGTCGTCGCGGGCTCGTAGTCGGCCATCATTCGAGCAAGCCCGTCACTCATGTCGTCGGCGAGCAGGTCTCGGACGAGGTGGTCGTCGAGAACCGCCTTCGTCACGTGGTGGCGAGGTCTGGGTCGCCGGCGAGGGACTTCACGAACGCATCGTGTTCATCGCGGCTGAGGAGATCGTCGAGCAGTCGTCGGCCCTGGCCCTTGGGCATCATGAGAACACCGAATCCAAGGTCGATGACGTCGACGGGTCCGCCGCTGTCGAGATTCCACCGGTGGCGTGCGGCGGCCGGAAGCGACATCTGGCCCGACGAGGAAACGACATAGTCCTGCACACCGGTCATGACGAAGACGATACTTGGTGAACAAGTCCTCTTCACCAAGTATCGGCTAGTTCTTCGTTACCGCACCTGCTCTACGGACGCTCGTCGCGACATGAGCGCAGCCGAGGCCACGGTCAGCTCGCGACTCCGAGCGATCGTGTTGAGCGTTGCCGCTACGTCCAACTGTTGGACAGCGCGATTCGGGATGGCCGTGACCGGCAGCCGGTGGCTCCGCGAAGGCGTGGCCCGGGGCATACCCCGGGCCACGCCTGGCGGTGAGCTCCGTCTACTGCACGGCGGAGCGCATGCCGACGATGTCGCCGGTGTGAAACGCCTTGCCGCCGATGCCCCACTCGCCGCTGGCGACCTCCTCGATGGTCACCCACGTGACCGGCCGCATCGCCTCGCCCTCGACGCTCACCATCGCGTCGGTCAGCTTCTCGATGATCGCTTCCTTCTCGTCGGCCTTGAACACGCCTTCGATGAGCTTCACTTGGATAAGGGGCACTGTTCCTCCTGGTTGGATTCGGTTGTTCGGCCTGGCGTCATCCGTCGGCCAGGGTGTGGCGCCCGAGGAAGTCCGCCATCGCGCGGGCGACGGGCTCGGGACGCTGGATGTGCAGGAGATGGCCGACGCCATCGATCGTGCGTTCCTCGACATGCGGGAGTGAACGGCGCAGGAAGTCGGCGACCTCGACCCACAGCGGCTGCGTGTCGCTCCCGAGCACGGATAGGACCGGGCACTCGATGCCAGCCGCCTGCTCGGCGCCGAATCCCCACTCCGTCAGCGCGGGCAGCTCGACTGCGAAGAAGGTGTCGGCGTCCTTGATGGCCTGCGCCGCCGCGCCGGGTACACGCTCTTCGAGCACGGCCCGGCACGTGGTCTCAGTTGTTGTTGGTCGTGATCTGGCGGCCGCTGAAGGCCACGATGCCCTCGAGCGGGGTGGCTTCGGGCGGGGCATCGGTCTCAGCCGCGAACGTGTCGCCGTCACGCATCGCCGGCTGTACGAACTGGCGAGCGAAGGCATCGACCTCGGCGACGAGGCCGTCGGGCGGCTCGTAGGGGAGGCCGGTGGCCCGCGACAGGTCCCAGCCGTGGACGAGACCGTCGAACGCGGTGTAGCGGGCGAACGCTGAGACCGGCACCTCGCCGAAGGGGGCGGTGACCGTCCGGTCCTGGGCGCCGGGCGAGTGCAGGGAGCTGAGCAGCTCGGCCATGGCCCGGCGCCACCGATCGGTGAGCTCGCCCTCCAGGGGTGCAACGGACCCGGCTGCCTCGCCCCGGAAGGCCGGAGAGAAGTGGGTGGCGCCGCCGATCATGTGCTCCAGGACACCGGTCACCGTGAAGTTGGCGCAGGCCGTCGGGTTGTCGAGCTGGTCGGGGGTGATCCGGTCGACCACCGCCTCGATCAGGGGGATGATCTCGTCGAGCTGTTGGACACCGTCCACTGGTCCTCCTTGGTTGTTGGTTCGCGTCGCCGCGGCGACCGCCTCGCGGTCTCGGCCGACCTTTGCGATCTCCATCAGTCCTCCTCGGACTTGCCTCGATGGCTGGGGGACTCGTGGTCCCACCCGGGAGGCGTGAGCAAGACGGTTACGGCGGTAACTTCCACGGTTACGTTCGGCGCCGCGTGACCCCGAACTACGATCGCCCGCGGATCGGAGGCGCGCGATGAGCGATGGGGCTGGTCTTGGCCTCGTCGAGCGCGCACGTGACGCGGCAGCCCGTGGAGAATGGACGCAGGCATTCGATCTCCTCATGGAGGCGGACGCGGACGGCCTCCTCGCCCCCACCGAGCTACCAATGCTTGGTGAGGTCGCCTACGCGGCCGGCCATCTCGATGTGACGATCGAGGCGTGGGAGCGCGCCCACGCCGCCTGCCTGGAGGCGGGTGACAAGGTCGCGGCGGGCGGCGCAGCCGTGCGCGTCGCGATGCACTTGCTGTTCGACACCGCCCTCATGGCGCCCGTGCGCGGCTGGTTGGCACGAGCGGAGCGGCTTCTCGAAGGTCAGGGTGAGACTCCAGCGCACGCGTGGTTTGCGGTCGTCCGCACCTACGAGCGGATGCTGACCGGCGACCTGCCCGACGCTCGGCAGTGGGCCCGGCGCGCCGTCGAGGTGGGCTCGACGTGCGACCCCGCGGCGTGCGCCATCGGACGGGTGGCAGAAGCCCGGCTGCTCATCCTGGATGGCGATGTCCAGCAAGGTGTGGTGCTGCTCGACGAAGCCGGGGTGGCGATTGTCTCCGGGGACCTCGATCCACTCTCGACAGGGGTCGTCTACTGCGAGCTCGTGTGCGCCCTGCAGGGCCTCGCGCAGTACGACATGGCCGAGCAGTGGACCGAGGCGATGGAGCGGTGGTGCGAGACGAATGCCATCGGGAGCCTCCACGGTCGCTGCCGGGTCCACCGCGCCCAGATCCTCAGGCTGCGGGGAGCGTGCAACGAGGCGGAGAGTCAGGCACTCATGGCCTGCGAGGAGCTGCGCCCCTACTTGCGACGCGAGCTCGGGTGGCCGCTCAACGAGCTCGGACGGATCCGACTCAACAAGCGAGACCTCGCGGGCGCCGAGGAAGCGTTGCTGGCGGCTCATCGCGCCGGGTGGGATCCCCAGCCGGGGCTCGCGCTGGTGCGTCTAGCCCAGGGAGACGTGGCCTCCGCGGCAAGTTCCATTCGAGAGGCCCTCGAGCGTCCATTGCGGATGCCCTCGAAGGAGCGACCACCGAACACCGATCTTCAGCGCGCGCCGCTACTCGAGGCGCAGGTCGAGATCGAGATCGCGGCCGGCGACATCGACCGGGCTCGATCGGCCGCCGACGAGCTGGACCTTGTCGCCGCCCGATTCGAGAGCAAGGCGCTCGTGGCCAGCGCCGCCTTCGCTCGAGGACGGGTGCGGCTCGCCGAGGGCGACGCGGGGGGCGCGGAGCTTTCCTTCTCCGAAGCGGTGCGACTCTGGAACGAGGTCGGCGCGCCGTACGAGTCGGCGCACGCACGAATGGGCCTCGGCGACGCCCACCGCGCCAGCGGCAGTGAGCACTCTGCCGTCTTGGAGCACCAAGCGGCCCGCACGATCCTCGAGGGGATCGAAGCCGCGCCGTCGGTGGCCCCTCCATCTCCCGTCGAGCACCAGGAACCGCTCGACGAGCAGCCGGTCGCGAGCTTCAACATCTTTCGTCGGGAAGGTGACTACTGGACGGTGACCTTCGAGGGGAACACCGTCCGCGTGCGCGACCTCAAGGGCATGCGATACCTCGCGCGGCTCTTCGCCGATCCGGGCCGGGAGTTTCACGTGTTGGACCTCGTCGCCGCCGAGACCGGCAGTCGTGTGCAGGTCGAGGGCGACCAAGCGGCGAGCCTGCCGGGCTCAGCGTTCGGCGACGCGGGCGAGATCCTCGACGCGCGAGCCAAGGAGGCCTACCGCCGACGGCTCGCCGAGATCGACGAGGACATCGAGGAAGCGCGCGCTACTGGGGACGGCGAGCGGGCCGCACAGGCTGACGCCGAACGCGACTTCCTCCTTCGAGAGCTCGCCGGCGCAGTTGGCCTGGGAGGTCGTGATCGACGCGCCGCGTCGGCGTCTGAGCGCGCTCGAGCCGGTGTGACCCGCGCCGTCCGCCAGGCGATCACCCGGATCGCCGACCATCATGCTCAGCTCGGCGAGCACCTCAATCACGCCATCCGGACGGGCACGTACTGCGCCTACCTCCCCGACCCTCGCGCCGCCGCCGGCTAGAGTCTTTGACCTTCGTTACTGCATGTGCTGCTCGAGCACTTCGCTGGGGCTAGCGGGTGCGGGGGTCGGCGACGTCAGGATCGATGCCGTAGCG
>CAYSAC010000010.1:0-32934 GCA_964428815.1 uncultured Acidimicrobiaceae bacterium
TTCAAGCCGTGACTCGACTGGGCTGGTAACGCAGAGCGACCGCCCCCGACCGGAATTCCTGGCGCCCCACGAGCTTCAGCTCGAGCCGCTCGCTCAGGCCGGCGAACAACGTCGGCCCGTGGCCGGCAAGGATGGGCTGCACGACGAACTCGTACTCATCGATCAATCCCAGATCCGCCAGGGCCAGCGGGAGGGTCACGCCTCCCGTGAAGAGGCCTTCGCCTGGCTCCTGCTTGAGCTGCTGAACGGCTTTCCCCAGGTCGCCCTGTATGAGCTCCGCGTTCCAATCGACCTGGTCCAGGGTGCTCGACACGACGTACTTCTTTGCGCTGTCGATCGTCTGGGCGAAGGGGATCATCCAATCAGCCATCCAGTCAGGCCATGTTCCCGTCGCCGGCTGCCGCCACGCGGCCTCCATCATCTCGTAGGTCACCCGGCCGAAGAGAAGGGCATCGGCTCGTTCCAGCTCGGCGGCCCAATAGCGATGCAACTCCTCGTCCGGGATCGACACCCGGTGGTCGCAGCAGCCGTCGAGGGTGACGTTGATCGAGTATCGGAGCGGTCTCATAGGTTGCTCTCCTTGCTGCGGTCGCAGGCACTGGCGGACCGTAATCACACCGGCGCCGCCGCCATTTCTCATCGGTTCCCCGGTCGGACCTTGCTGGGCGGGCGCGAGGATCGCGCACCCGTAGCACCGAAGGACCGGCGCCCTGTCCCGCAAGTGCCGTTCGGAGACGCGTCCTCGACGATCAGCCTTGCCTCCCGTCACGCGCCCGCTGGCCATCCGATTGGCCATCTACTACGCCGAAGGCGGCCCATCTCGACCGCACACGCCAGACGACTGCACCGCCGTGACCTGCGATAGCCTCACCGGACCGCATCAGACAAACGTCTGTCGCGCGATACGGATCAGAAGGTTGGGGGGTTCGAGTCCGTCCGAGCGCGCTGACTGTTTCCGCTGGTAGCGAGCCTCTTCGCGGGGCCGTCGGGCGACATCGCTGGCTGAGGCCCATCCCTCTACCGTCCCTATAGCAATAGGGATACGGGCCGTTGTAGAGGGATGGGAATTCTGCTCGACTCAACCCGTCGTCGGACGGGCCTGTCCGGGTGCAGGGATGGAGGCGGTAGCCGTGACGATGTTTAACGCCGTTGAGTTCCCGTCCGAGGGGGCCGTGTTGCGAGGGCGGTTCTATCCGGCTGGCGGTGACCGGCTGGCGCCGATCGTGGTGATGGCGCATGGCTTCTCGGCGACGATCACCATGACCGCCGATCGCTACGCCGAGGTGTTCCAGCAGTCAGACCTCGCGGTGCTCCTGTACGACCACCGGAACTTCGGGGCCAGCGACGGTGAGCCACGCCACACCGTCAATCCCTGGCTTCAGGCCCGCGGCTACCGCGACGCAGTGGGCTTCGCCAGCAAGCTTCCCGGGATCGACGGTGCCGCGATCGCCTTGTGGGGAGACAGCTTCAGCGCGGCGGTGGCCTTGGTCGTGGCCGCCATCGACGAGCGCGTCGCCGCTGTTGTCGCCCAGGCCCCGGCAACCGGACGGGAACACGCTCCGGCCGACCCGGATGGTGTGTTGTTCGATGCGCTGCGCGGCACCCTTCTCGACGGCGAGATCGCCGGCGGCCCCGACGATGCCGTGGGACCACTGCCGGTCGTGTCCGCTGATCAGATCCACGCCGGGTCGTTGCTGGAACCGATCCAGGCCTACCGCTGGTTCATCGAGTACGGCGGACGCTTCGGAACCGGCTGGGAGAACCGCGCGACGCGAGTCATCCCCCAGACCGCCGCGCCTTTCCACGCCGGACTCGCCGCCCCGCACATCACGTGCCCAGTACTCATGCAGATCTCGCCAGTCGACGAAATGGCCGGTGCCAACCCCGCGGTGGCTCGCGCCGTATTCGACGCGTTGACGGGACCCAACGAGCTCGTCGAGATCGACGGCGGCCATTTTGGCCTTCTGCATCACCCGAGTCAGTGGTTCGACGACGCCAGCTCCCAGCAGCGCGACTTCCTGTTCCGCCACCTGTGACCCAAGACACCTCCAGTTGCTGAGTGGGGCGCACGAAGCCGACCGCTTGATCGACCTTCCCCTGTCGTGGACCCGGTGACCCGCTGCGAACAGATCGACAGATACGGGTGCGCGACCGGGGCGGCGAGGATGTCCCAGAACGCGTGGCCGACGCGATATGTGCCTCGCCCCGAAGTGCCGTTCAGGGACACGCCATAACGCGCGCTCAAGAACGCGGCCTCCGACACTCGACAAGGTGCCCGCAGATCGGCGCATCGGGCGCGCCCCCGGGGCGGCGGTAGGAGATGCAGCGCAAAAGGGGTGGCACGCCTTGGGTCTGGTCAACGCACCGGTTGCGCCGGTCGCGCTGTGGTGCGAGTGTCGTCGCTGACTCGATCGAGTCGGTCCCGGCCGGAACGGGGCAAGTCGAGCAGGTCCTCAGGGGGTTCGAATGGCGTACTTGATCACGCACTTCTACGACGGTGGCAACGCCGGACAGTACGAGGCGACAGTCACGGCGGTCCACCCACCTGGTGGGTTGCCAGCGGGGCAGGTGTACCACGCAGCGGGACCGTGCGACGGCGGGTGGATCGTCGTTGCGGTCTGGGACTCGAAGGCATCGTGCGATCGGTTCGTGGCGGAGACCCTGCTGCCCGCACTGCCCAAGGTCGAGGGCGGGTTCGCTGGTCCTCCGCAGGAGCGGGCCGCGGAGGTCGCGAACCTCATGACGGCCTGATTGCTACCACTCGAGCCTGCATCGCCGCAGGCCGACCCCTCCCCGAAATGCCGTTGGAGGACGCTCCTATCAGGCGCTCCAGAATCCGCTCTCCATCGTCATCGTCGACGCACCGATCGAATCCTCTTTGTGTCAAGTACTTCGTTTCGACACGGCGTGGGCGCGCGCGTTCGAGCCGTCGTCGTTGGACGTGGATGTCTAGCGTTGGGTTGGGTCCGGGAGTGACCTCACCGAAGAGTCGGCCTCAGGGATGTGAAGCCGGCCGCGCTGGCTGCAGAGTCGCTCCCGTCGGTCCTCCCGGGCCCGCTATCTCTGGGCGTCGATGAGCAGTTGGCGGTAGACGGCGTTGCTCACCTGCCGCTTGAGGGCGCGCAGCGCCTCCTTCTTGGTCTTGCTTTCGGCGATCTTGCGGTCGAAGTACGCGCGGCCTTCGGAGTGGGCGTGACGGATCTGGGTGACGGCGGCCATGTGGATCGCGTGGTTGAGGCGACGGTTCCCGCGGCGGGAGAGCCGATGGGTGACGCGCCCGCCGGAGGACACCTCGACGGGCGCGGTGCTGTTGTAGGCGGCGAACTGGTCGCGGTTGGCGAACCGGCGGACGTCGCGGGTGTAGCCGATGAGCGCGCAGGCGATGACCGGGCCGATCCCGAAGATGTCGGTGAGCGTCGTGTTCGACGCGGCGACCGCCACGCGGATGCGGAGGTGGGAGTCCTTGAGCTGTTGATCGAGACGACCCACGTCAGCGAGGAGCTCGCGGGCGAGGTCGAGGCGGACGTGCTCGACCGGTGAGTCCGGCTGCACGTCGTCGAGGAACGCTTGGGCGTCGGAAACGTTGAGTTTCTTGGCCATCCCGCCCGGAGTCAGTGAGGCGAGGGCGGCGTGGAGGCGGCACACGACCGTGGTCCGGTGGCCACCGGTGTCGAGGTTCCGCTTCGCCAGGAGCCGCAGCACCTCGCCGTGATCGACGGCCTGGACCGGGCGCAGCACGGGCGCTCGCAGCGCGGCGACCGCGACCGACAGCGCGTCGTTCGGGTCGTTCTTGTCGGAGCGGCCCGAGCCGAGAAGCCGCACTCTCGACGCCAACGTCGGGGAGACGTCGACGACGGTCTCGCCGGCGTCGATGAGCTGCTGAGCGAGGAGATAGCCGAGCCCGGCGGCGGACTCGATCGCCCACGTCCGCGCCTCGAACGGCGCAGCCCACGCCAGCAGCTGGGGAACCTGCTTGCGCGTGGCGCGGACCTTGATGTTCCCGAGCTCGCGTTCGTCGCCGCCGATCGCGACGGCTGTGTGTGTCGCCTTGTGCGGGTCGACACCGATCATGACTGTCATGTGTTCCTCCGTGGTCTCGTTGATGGGACCGCGAAGGGCACTCCTGGTTCGGATCGTTGAGCGCACGTTCCTCTTTCGAGCCACACCGCGGCGAAGCCCAGACGGGAAGCTCTTCGTTCGGAAGCCAGCCAGCAGAACGCCGACGGCAGGCGCATAGTGAGCCACCCCGCCAGGACCTCGAGACGCTACGGATCAACCGCGACGCCCACACCCATCCTCAACCAGGCGCATAGCGCGCCACCGAGCCGGCAGGGACAATCTCGCTTGGCATGTACTGATAGCAGTCGGGCGCGAGCTCAACGAAGATGGACCGGGCGGACCTCGCTCTCGTCGCATCCATCCGGCTGTCGGCGCCTAACCTCGGAGCATTCCTGCGCACGAGCTCCCGGCGGACTTCTTCGAGCGGCTAGCCACATCTGCGCTCGCCCAGGACCCGTACGCGGAGCTGGCGCGGCTCCACGTCGATCCCGCCCCTCGGCTGCGCTCCGGCGAGGTGGTGCTCGGCCATCACGCCGACGTCGAGCGTGTCCTGCGGTCGCCGGTGTTCCTGAAGCCGACGCTGCCCGCCGTGCCGCTGCAGTCCGTCCGCACGATGCTGCAGATGTTCCTTCTGCTGAACGCGCCGGACCACCTGCGCCTTCGCCGTGCGGTCGCGCCGCTGTTCACACCGGTGGCGGTGTCGGCGCGGCGGGAGCTCGTCGAGGTCGAGGTCGACCGGCTGCTGCATGGCCGCATCGAGCTCGAGGTCGTGCGCGAAGTCGCCTACCCGTTGCCGCTCCACCTGATCTGCGAGTGGCTGGGCGTGCGACCCGGGGACGAACCGCGCATCGAGGCGTGGGGCAAAGTTCTCCTCGCGAACCTCGACGGCCCGGTCCCGCTGAGCCCTCGTGACGCCCTCCGCTACGCCGCCGCGGTCGCCCGCCGCCGGTCGCGCCCGTTGGCAACGGTCTTCGCGATTCGCGCCATGGGCGCGTACGCGCGGGACCTCCTGCGCGGCGACGGCGATGCTGAGTTCCTCGTCGTCCTGCGGGCCTCTGTTGCCGACGGGACAATGTCGGAGGACGAAGCCGTGGCCACCTGGGCGTTGCTCGTGATCGCCGGATACGAGACGACCGCCAACCTGATCGGCAACACGATCCACCTGCTCCTCGCCCACCCCGAGCAGCTCGCCGCCGTGCAGGACGACAGTTCCCTCGTCGGCGCCGCCATCGAGGAGTCGCTCCGCTTCGAGAGCCCGGTGCCGATGGGCGTGCGGGTGCCGTCGCAGCCGGTCACAGTGGCCGGCCAGGACCTCGGTACTGGCGATCCGGTCTTCGTCGTGATCGCGAGCGCCAATCGCGACCCGACGGTCTTCACCGACCCCGACCGCTTCGACCTCATGCGCGATGCGACACCGAACATCGCGTTCGGCCACGGCGCCCACGTCTGCATCGGCGCCCAGCTCGCGCGCACCGAGGCGAGCGCGGCGGTGGCTGCGATCATCGGTCGTCACCCCGTCCGCGCTGGTGGTCCGCCACGCTGGCGGCCCACCTTTGCGACACGGGGCCTCGAGGCGCTCCCTGTGCGGCTCGGTTCCTCGGCCGGACCACGACGCCGAGGTACTCCGTGACGGCGGCGCCGTCTGGAGCAGCGTTGTCGAGCGAACACTGCACGGCGAGGCCCAGGGCCATTGCCGGGCGGTGCCCGGCCACGATGTGCGAGGTCACCGGGTCGGGCACCTGACCGCCTAGACGCCTGCGGTCGCCGATGAGCCACCGGCTGCGCGTCCTTGACCCGGCGTTATACGCAGGACGGTTGTAGGGAGCACCGGCGTGAACGTCGCACGCGGAGACGCGCATGAGAGTGCGAGGATCCGAAGTCGTGACGCTGAGCCGGTGGGAGACCGATTGGATCAACGAAGCGCGCGTGCTTCTTGACGATGACAAGCATCGTGCTGCTTGCGACAACGTCCTTGGATCGGTAGCTGTCGCAGCAGCAGATGCAGCCGACCTTCGCTGGCCGGGCTACCTGGGGAGTGCCTATCGGCCGGGCTGCAGCATTCTCCTTGTTGCGACAGTTCATCGTGAGTTCGCCTCCGGGAGACCGCCCCTTCCGAAGGATCTTCGAGACCGATTCGTCGAAGCGACTCGAGCTTGGCGCCAAGGCAGGCTGCCGGACGAAGACTGGCTGGAGGTAGTGCGCGAGACGTACATGGCTGGCCTCGGGAGGCACTGGGCGGTCGGCCGCCTGATTCGGGGGCTGAGCAGCCGCATCGGCATCGGCGTCGAGGACGTGGCGTACGTCAACGCAGCACGGTGCCAACTCGTCGAGCTGCCGCCGGTTCCAAACCGAGCCGAGATCATCTCGAACGTCGTCGCGCTCTGCGGCCGTGCGTATCCGACCAGCTCGTTGGCACAGACGCTCTCTCCAGCCGCGCTGCTCATGTCCAAGGGGACGTTTGACTGCGCAAGAGGGGCGCTCCCGCCCGGGTTGCCGACGTTCGTAGTCGACCAGCGGCAGCTCTTGCTCCGAGCGAGTTTCGTGTCAGGGTCGAAGCGACTCTCGCCAGGAACGTTTATCGACGAGTGGGCCCCGGTGCTCGCGGAGATCCTGAACGACGCGCAGCGCTGAGCTGGCGTTGGGGAGCACTCCGAGGCGTAGTTCTGTCGCCAGCACTTGGATCGTCATGCGCCACCGGGCCGACAGCGAGGGCGCCGTACAGATCAGACGCTGTGCGGGCCGCCGCGCCTGGCGTACTCGGCGCGATAGCCGGTTGCGAGTTCTCGCAGCCGGGTCTTCGAGAGGAGCTTTCCGGCGAGCTGGAAGGTCCCGTGCTCTTCCTCGTCCAGGTGGTCGCGTACCTCGGCCGACAGCTGGCGAGCGAGTTCGCCGAAGTGATCCGTCGTCGGTTCGACGCCCCGCAGTTCTTCGACGACCTTCTCAGCCTTGTGATGGTCAGCGAGAGCGTGGCGACTGACGCTGAGACCCGCGTCGATCATGAGGAGCGGGACATACAGATGGCGCTCCTCCGCAGTGGCGTGGGCGTCGAGCTCGTTGGCGAGGGCGAGAAAGGCAGCCCGTCGACTGTCGGCGGACGCTCGCCCGTGCGTCAAGGAGCGAGCCAGCGAGCGCTGAACCTCGTGACTAGAGCGCAAATCGTCGAAGATTGTCATTGGAGCTCGCTCGTCGATGGCCTGCTCGCTGGCGGACGGGGTTCGCCCGACCGGCACCCCAACAAGTCCTTGCGCCCAGCATCGCACCTGAGGGCGTCACCTACGTGCCGGTCGGGGACACCAGATATCGCCCGCACCGAATGTCCTTCGCGTTCGTCGCATCAGCCCAACCGAACGGCGCGTCGCGCGCGTCCCGATGCGGCAGCTAGCGCGTTACTTGCGGTCGAAGACCGCCGCTAGCACCGCGTCGTCGACAACGACGCGCGGCGTCCCGCCCTCGAGAGGTATCGCAAGGACGCGGGTTGGCCCTCCGCCGCCGATCGCGCCCTCGGTGTAGAGGATCGACTGGCCATCGGGTGCCCACAGGGGCGTACCGCTGACGCCGGCGGCACCGGGGATCTGGCGGGGAGCGCCTCCGCTTGCGGACACGATCCAAAGGCTGCTCAGACGTTCGTAGACGATCTCCTTGCCGTCCGGTGACCAGGACATGAAGAAGATCTCGGCGACCCCGTCGACGAGTTTGCGGTGGTCGCTGCCGTCGGCCTCGGCTACCCAGACGCCGGCGTTGGTACTGACGCTGTACGCCAGCCGAGTGGCATCCGGTGACCACGACGCGAACTCGGAGTCCCTCACTTCGTGGAGCAGCGTGGTGGCGCCCGACCGATCGAGCACCTTGAGACCCTCGAGGTCGGAGTAGGCAAACCGTCCCGAGTCATCGGAGGCCCAAGCCGCACTGGTGAGACGACCAGGAAGTGGCTGCGGGCGGCGGCCGTCGGCATCGGCCAGTTCCGCACGGAGGTCGGCTGTCAGTGTGGACCCGTTCGATCCGACGTTGTAGGCGACCTTGGAACCGTCGTTCGAGAGCGACGGCTCGGTGTACGCGTCCCGACCCCGTTGCCACACCTTCCAGCAGTGCGACGCTATGTCGGCGATGCCGATCGACGGCCTCGGCTCGTCCTGCCACGTGCCGACGTTGAAGGCCACAGAGCGACCATCGGCAGACCACGACGGGCTCGAGTACTGCCCCGTCGGCCCATCGACCCGGAAGCGATGGGTGCCGTCGATGCTGAGTTCCTCGACGCCGTCGATGGTGGTCACGCCGATAAGGTCGCCGCGGAGTACCTCGTCGGTGGCGCCCGAACAGCCGTCTCCGCTCACAGGTGTCGGTGTACGCACGGCTGTCGGTGGCGCCAGGTCGTCGGGCTGGCCGACAGAGGTGGTCGCCGTCCCGTCCGCGGCTGGAGTCGAGTCGTCCACACCGCCCGTGGCGCGGACTCGCACACCGTCGTCGCCACGGTTGACGACGACTAGCGTGGCAAGGACTGCCGTCGCCGCGCTCACCACAGCGATCACGACCTCACGCTTGGTCGGCCGGCTCATCAGGCCAGGATGGCAGGGCTCGACGTTGATAGGTATGCACCCGCGGTGTCCGTCGCTTCTGCGACCGTGCCTGAGGGCGGTGGCGCTAGCTGAACTCAATCACGCGTTGTTGAGGTGGGCGATCCGGTCCGGTTCATCGGGCTCCTCCCGTGCGGAGCAGAACCCGCGCCAGTCGGCCCGATGGGCGGACCTATCGCGCTCTCGATAATCCCGCGCCGGACGAGCCGCGTGACGCGGAGGACGGCGCGTCGCGGGCGGTGGTCTCGCTTCCGTAGCATTTGTTCATGAGCCTGGAATGGGAGCAGACGATCGTCGATGCTCGAGACCCTGAGGCGCTCGGCCATTGGTGGACGAGCGCGCTCGGTTGGGTCGTCGTAAACGACGCTGCCGACGAGTTCGAGATCAGGCCATCACCCGATCGACTCCCTGGTTTGCTGTTCGCCGCCGTGGCGGATCGCAAGGTGACGAAGAACCGATTGCATCTCGACTTTCGTCCCGATGACCAGGACGGTGAGGTGCAGCGTCTGCTCGAGCTTGGCGCGACGCGGGTTGACGTGGGGCAGGGCGAACAGTCATGGGTCGTACTGGCTGACCCAGAGGGGAACGAGTTCTGCGTGCTGGGCTCTCGCCATGCCTGAGGGGTGCCGAACGCGCGCTCGCGCTCGACTGCTCGGCCAAGCCAACGTCGTGCCGAACGGCGCGTCTGGAGCGCTGCCGAGTTGCTCGCTACACCTGCTGGGCGCTGCCGGTGGCGGACGGATCGCGCCTCAGCCGGATCATCGCCGCGGGTCACTCCGCGTAGCCATGATCGCCGGGCATGGGTTGCACCTTGACGCCAGCGGCGGTGAGGAACTGGCGGATCTGAGAGGCGTGCTCGACGACGTGCACGGGCAGGCTGCCGACGAGCACTCCGTAGAGCATGCCGCGGTATCGATGGGCGCTCGGGACTGGCCGGACCGCGTCGTCCTCGGTGAGCGCGTCGAGCGTTCGGCGCACCCTCCCGCGGCAGTAGTCGACGTGACCGAGGAGCTCGGCTTTGGTGAACATGCGATTTGGAAGGGACCAGGTGTTCTCGTCAAAGGGCTGTGGTGGTTCCCACGGCTCGAGCTCGGCGGTGAGGTCGTAGTCGAGGACCGTCAGCGCGTGGTACGCCAGGAACCAGGGAGCTGAGCCATCCAGTCCCCCGTGCGGCGTCGGAGCCGTGGGCGCCTCGTCCGGCCACAGGTCCGTCTCTCACGTCCGTGACGTACCAGCGAGCAGTCCTGCCACCCCGGAACGACCTGAGGACCCGGCGCAAGCGCGTGGCGGCAATGGCCGCTGTCCACGCCGAGGACCTCTATGAGCGACTCAAGTCACGGGTGCTGGTCGAGGTCACACCTCCGACAGACGACCTCTTCTATCGGGTACCCGAGAACCTCGAGCCGCTCCGTCCGGGCGAGGTTCTTGAAGGTCGTTCCGTCGAGGTCCGAGGGGTTCGCCACGTGATCAAGGCTGACGCGTGGCAGGTCAAGTTCCGCTCGACCGATGTGCAAGGTGCTGCGAGTTGGGGCGTCGCCACGGTGATGATCCCGCGGCGAACCTTCAACGGGCCGGTCAGGCCACTGCTCTCCTACCAGTGCGCGATCGACGCCCTGGGAGCGACCGCCGATCCGTCCTACACACTGAGGCACGGCGACCAGCTGGAGCTTCCCCTCATCGCCCTGGCCCTCCGTCGAGGGTGGGCGGTCGTCACGACGGACTTCAACGGACCGCAGCACGCCTTCGGCGCGTACCCACTGGTTGCCCGCTTCGTGCTCGACGGCATTCGAGCAGTGATCGGCTTCGAGCCCGCTGGGTTCGTTGCCGAGACGCCGATCGGCCTCTGGGGTTACTCGGGCGGAGCCCTCGCAACTCTCTTCGCGGTCGAACAACAAGCCGCCTACGCACCGGAGCTGAACATCGTCGGCGCCGCCGCCGGCGGCGCCGGCGTTGATATCACCTCGTCGCCTCAGATGTTCGAGGACGGCAACCTTCTGAGCGGCATTCCGTTCGGCGCCGTCATCGGTGCCAGCCGAGGCTTTCCGGACGTCGATCTGCTCTCCGTTCTCACAGCGCAGGGTCAGGCGATGGTGGCGGCGGCGGCCGAGATGAGCATGGAGCAGCTCGTCGCGAGCTTCCCGTTCGTCCGCTGGAGCGACCATCTCACGGTCCCGAGCGTGTTCGAGATACCAGGGATGCAAGCCGCCTTCGAGCAAGGCCGGCTGGGCCGGGCCACACCCATGACCCCGCTGCACCTGTACCACGCCGTGCACGACAAGTATCCCGCCATCGCCGACGTCGACAAGCTCGTCGAGAAGTACAGACGCGAAGGGGTCGACGTGACCTACCGCCGGTTCCGATTCGGCGGGCACATGACCGCCGTGTTCACGGGCGTGCCAGGCTCACTCCGATTCCTGACCGAGCGATTCGCCGCCCCCTGAACGCCGGTGGGCCACTTCGGCGCTCATCGACGCAGGAGCGCTGCCTCCCGCGAGCGCGACGGATCGACGGCTTGTGGTCAGCGGAGACGAACCGAACGCGCGGTCGAGAATCCTGCTGCGCGCCCCTGGTGCGCCGCTATCGGCGCATCGGCCACGCGGCGTCCGAGTCGGGATGTCGTGGTGAAACGGGCCTAGTCCCTTCGGAGGGTGAGAAGACCGTCCTCATCTTGAGCCCGGAGAGCGAAATCAAACCGGTCAATCTCGGTGCAGAGCTCGACGTCATCGACGTGGACGCCCTCATAACCGAGCGCGGCGGCGCGGCGAAGTCGCTCGCCAACCACCTCCACTCGACGAAGGTACGGAGCAGGGTCCGGCCGGGCACCCCCGAGCCGGGCGCGAAGGAACTCGGCGCACGCGAGGTCCTCGTCACCTCGGCCTCCATCGCCGGTGATCACGAACGTGACGACGGAGGGCCGCACCCCAAGGACACGACGGACTGTCGCCTCAGCGACGACGAAGCTCGCGCAGTAGACGTGGGCAGCTCCGCGGGCGGCGACGGCACCGATCGTGCCCGCAGCGGTGCGGTGAACGATCGTGCGACCGGCGAGATCAGCGCGCTCAAGGAGCTGTCCGGGGGAATTGAACAAGTCGAAGCCTTCTTGGGGGACACCGTCCTTGCCGGCAAGGGCACCGGGTATAGACGTCGCGAGGTCGAGCGTCGCTTCGAGGTTGTCCATGAGGATCAGCCGTTCGGCGCCGGCGTGGAGCGCGTAGGCAGCGAACGAGAACGCTCGGAGTACGTCAATCACGACAGCGACACCGCTGATCCCGTCACAGCCATCGTTGCTGACGAACTCGAACTTCACGATGAGAGCCTGCACCACGAAGGTGGGATGTGCACTGAGCGCCTAACGCGCGCTCGCGAACGCAAACCCCGCAAACCTTCCTCGCCATCGAGGTTCCCGATCTACGCGCCGGAGAGGTTGCCGCAACGCTGGGGCCCGAGACGGCCCGCGCGAACGCCGAGGCAAGCGCATCGCCGTCTCCGCTCCGGCCTATGAGGTCATCATGGGCGAATGCCGCGCTCAAGACGTAGCCACAACCGCATCAGCGACGACCTGCTCACCGATGATGTCGGCAATCAGTGGCACCGCGTGCGCAACGGCTTGCTCCGCGCCGCCGTTCTGCGGCTCCTGGCCGATCGAACGGTCCGTGTCGGGGTGCACTCCGAACGGAGGATGCTTCGGTGGATTTCCGATGCCGACCGCGAGCGAGTCTGGAGCGAGGAGATCGAGCCGAAGTTCAATGACTGCGCCCCCGAAGGGATCCTGACTCCCACTCCCGGACAGCTGCCGTTCCGTGGCACTCTTTGGCGTCGGCGCGGCAACCAGATGCTGGTGTTCGACGACTTCGACTGATTCGACTTCGACGCCTGCCCCGGAGGTTGTCCAGCGCCATCAGGAAACGCGCGGCGAAGATGTGCCGTTCTCTCTCGGGCTCGGCGCGCCGACTCTGCCGCCCGAAACCGCTCGGTGTCGCTCGGCGCCGGGGTGCCCCAGACGCCGGTTACGCAACAGCCCTGCCAGCGCTCGTGGAGCGCGATAACGCAAATGTGGCATCGGGGACTTCATGCTGCGGCGCGTGGATCACAGCGTCTGATGGCCTGCGCCCGGAACGGCACCTCGGGGACGGTCACCGCCGCGTCGAGCGAGACGTTCGGTGACGCGTGTTCTGGGACCAGCGGGTGCGGTGACGAAGGACAGAACCTGGCACGGATCGGGATGATCGTGACGTTCGGGTGGCGGCGAGCCTGACGTGGTCAGATGTGTGCGGGCACACACGTAGGAGGACCCGTGACGTCGATCCTGAAGCCGATTCTCCGATCGCTGGCACAGCAAGGCCGCGAGGTCCCGTCACGGCTCGTCTGCGAGATGGGCGCAACGAGCTCGTCCGCGCCCGGCGATCCACTGCGCTGGACGGTGCGTGGTTGGCCCTCGTTGCAGGGCGAGCAAGATGTCGGGGAACACGAGGCGCTCGGGGGCGACGGCAGCGCCCCGTGTCCAGGGGAGCTCGTGTCCATGGCCCTGGCCGCCTGCATGGACGGCTCGATCCGCTGGTTCGCCGACCTCATGGAGATCGAGCTCGAGGCCATCGACGTCGAGGTCGTGATTCGCGGCGATGTGCGCAAGCTCATCGGGCTCGACGACATGCCTGCGCCGTCCGACACCGGCCTCTCGATGCGGGTGGACGTTCGCGCCGCGCCTGGACAGGATCCCGAGCGCGTCAAGGCCATGCTGGCAGCGGCGGAACGCGCATCGGCTGTTCTGGGCATGCTCCGTGCTCCGGTACCGGTCGCGCTCACCATGGAGTCGCGATGAATGGCACCCTCGCTGTCACCTGCAACGCCGACGCCGACGTGCTGCTCAACACCGACCCGCTAGCGATGCTGCTCGGCATGCTGCTCGAGCGATCGCGGCTGACGTTCTGCTGCTGAGAGCCCTAGCGACCGCCATCGTCGGCCGCCGACGCCGCGTCCCTGCCGGTTACGCGACAGCCCTGGCTTCGCTCGTGGAGCGCGATATCGCAAATGTGGCGTCCGGCGCGTTGAGCATAATTTCCCAGACGTCGTCGTCGTCGAGCAGGGGAGCGAGCGGTCCGTAGCCGGCGAGGTTGCGGTAGGCGCGTTCGACCACGAGCTCGGGATCGGCGAGGTCATACGCGCGTAGGCCCCTTCGGAAGTCGGCGCTCCAGCGCGCCACCTCCTCCTCGATGAGCGCGAGCAGCTTCGAGTCGCCGTCGTCGGAGCCCATCTCCAGGGAGATGTCCTTCGCTCGGGACTGCACCGCCCGCTCGATCTCAACGAGCGGCGAGAACGCCTCGGCCGCGCTCACGCCCGACGACCAGTTCGCGCCAGGCCTGTTCCCACCACCGCCACGTTCGGTGGTTCGCTCCCAACCCGCCGAGTTCCTGCTTGGGTATGAAAGATCATGAAAATGCACTGTAGCCCTGGATGACCGCACGACGTTGTTCTCAAGGAAGCTACCGATATCGAAGTGTTACCGTGCGTGATAACATCTTCGAGTGCCGAAGATCCGCCGAGGCGGCTACATCTTCCTCGGTTGGGCAGGAGACCACAGCCCCCGTCACGTGCATGTGTATCGAGACAGCAAGCTCGTCGTGAAGTGGGACCTGGAGAACTGGCAGCCGATGAAGGGACAGGCAACCGCCCGGATCCAGCGTCTGCTCCGACAGCTCGTGAAAGAGGGAAAGCTATGAAGATCGCCGCCGTGAGGACGGACAACCGCAAGCGTCGGTTCGAGGTGAAGACGCGACGGCAGACGTTCGTCTTCCCCTACGCGAAGGCCGACCCTGCTCCCACACCGACCGATCACGTGGCTGAGGCGTTCGTCGATCCTGAGCTGGGTCGTGAGGCGATCACCTACCGGCTGGAGTCGGGTGCCGAAGGAAGCATCCACATGGACGCTGTCCTCGAGTACAACGAGGACCCGTCGTACATGGCCGACCTCACTCTCTACCGCCTCACCCAAGAGGCGCGAACACGACTCGAGAGCTCGGGCCTCGCCGTTCGTGAGGTGGCCCGCTCGCTGGGAACCTCGCCGGCGCAGCTCTACCGGCTGCTCGATCCGACGAACTACACGAAGTCGCTGCGGCAGCTCATGTCGTTGCTCTATCTGCTTGGCTGCGAGGTTGACGTCGAGGTCACGCCGAGGCGGAGCCGAGCAGCTTCGTGACGATTGGTCAAGCGCCCAGAGTGGGTTCGCTTCGGGTCCGCATCACGCCGTTGCTTTTGTGCATGGACTACAACGAGCTGCCTCGAGAGCACACTTGTGCACTCGCGCAACCTGCTCGAGTTCAGGCGCTGCTTCCACGGACGGCCAATTGGCACGTGTTGTCGAAGGCCGTTTCGAACGAACAGAGCAAATCGCTGATGCGCCGCCCGGGAACCCGCCACCGACCGCTGCCGGCTCCGAGCAGATACGGCCCTCAGTGGCGCTCTCGTTCGCCGACTTCGAGGATCTCTTCGAGGCGGCGATCACGCGGTGACGGGCAGGTGATGTGGGTGATCTCGCCGTCGCGCAAGTGCACGATGCGTTGCGCCTGGCTGGCCAACCGCATTTCGTGCGTGACCAAGACGATCGTGCGACCGGCGTCGTGACTGGCCTCGAGTAGATCGATGATCACCTCGCCCGCCTTTGTGTCGAGGTTTCCCGTCGGCTCGTCGGCCAACAGGATCGGTGGATCCATCACCAGCGCACGAGCGAACGCCACCCGTTGCTGCTCGCCGCCAGACAGCTGGCCGGGCAACCGGTCCGCTTTCGCCGACAAGCCCACGAGGCCGAGCAGCCGCGCCACTTCGTCGCGATACTCAACCGGCCGCTTGCGCAGCAGCACGGCCGGCAACCCCACGTTCTCGGCCACGCTGATGCCCGGCACGAGGTTGAACGCCTGGAACACGAATCCGATAGTGGCGCCGCGAATCCGTGCCAGCTCCCTACGACTGCAACGCGCCAATGAACGACCGTTGAGCAGCACCTCGCCCGCCGTCGGCTGGTCGAGCGCACCCATGAGGTTCAAGACCGTCGACTTTCCCGACCCGGAAGGCCCGATGACTGCGACGAACTCGCCGCGGTCGATCGTGAGAGCAATCCCTCGAACTGCGTCGACCCGAGCCTCGTCCTCCTCGTAGGAACGATGCACGCCCCGCAATTCGATCACGTCGTGTCCTTGAGCCGGTCCTCGCACACGTCGAGCCACTTCAGGTCGGCCTCGAGACGCAGCATCGCGCCTTCGAGCAGCAATCCTGTCGCAGGATGGAGGTTGGGTTCGTGCTGAAGCGGCCCGAGCTCGGCTAGAGCGGAGAGGTGCTCGGCGCGTTGCTTGTTGATGAGCTCGCGAGGGCTCTCACCGTTGAGCGATCGGACGGCGATCTTCAGGAAGAAGGCGTCACGCAGACTCACCGGGCCGGTGTCGGGCTGGTCGGCCCAGTCGCGCAGCTCGGCTCGCCCCGAGTCGGTGAGCGCATAGACCTTGCGATCGGGCAGGAGGTCTTGCGGGACGACCTGACACTCGACGAGGCCCTCTCTCTCGAGCCGCGCCAGCGCCGTGTACACCTGCCCGATGTTGAGGGGCCATGTGCCCCCGAGGAACTGCTCGAAGACGGCCTTGAGCTCATACCCGTAGCGGGGTTCCGCATCGAGCAGCCCGAGTAGGACGAACTTCAGCATGACAAGCGTCACCCTACTTCCTCTTGCATGTTCTACCTAGTCATGTATATAGGTAGCAAGGTAGGTGGAGCTGACCTGGGGGTCTGGGATGGGAACGACGGCAACCGCACCGAGGGAGGAGCCGCCGGCGGCCGACAAGCGCCGGCCGATGCTCGAGCTGCGCAACCTCCACCACGGGTTCGAGCTCGGGGGCCGCACGCTCCCGGTGCTTCGAGGCGTCGATGTGGACGTCCACCCCGGCGAGATCGTGGCCGTCGTCGGCCGCAGCGGATCAGGCAAGTCGACCCTGCTGCACCTCGCTGGTGGGCTGGCCGCTCCGGACGAGGGAGAGGTATGGCTCGAAGGTCAGTCGCTGTCAGCGATGAGCGCCCGTGGCCGTGCCATTGCCCGGCGTCAGCGCGTCGGCTTCGTGTTTCAAGCGTTTCATCTGCTCCCCGGACTCGACGTGATCGAGAACGTGGCGATGCCGTTGCTGCTGAATGGCGAGTCTCGCCACCGCGCTCAAGACCGTGCCCGCCCGATCCTCGAGGCCGTCGGCATAGGTGAACGGGCGACGCACTTGCCGAGCGAGCTTTCGGGCGGGGAGCTGCAACGAGCGGCGATAGCGCGTGCACTCGTCGCCGACCCGTTGCTCGTGCTTGCTGACGAACCGACGGGCAATCTCGACAGCACGACCGCCGAGGAGATCATCGCCCTCCTCGTGTCACGCGTCCGCGGTGCAGGCTTGGCGATGATGCTCGTCACGCACGACCCGCTGATCGCCGCGCATGCTGATCGCGTGCTGACGATGGCCGACGGGTTGCTCACGTGAACACCTTCCGGCTGATGCACTTGCGTCAGCTCAAGCGCCAACCGCTGCGCGCGGTGCTCGCTGTGCTCGCCATTGGCGCCGGCGTCACCCTCACCGTCGCGGTGTTGGTGGCGCGCTCGAGCCTGGATCGTTCGTTCACCTCGTACAACAGCGCGATCGCAGGACCAGCAACCCTGCGCGTCGTCAGCCGCTACGACCACGGCGGCATCGATGCGTCGACGCTCACCGCGATCGAGAAGGTCGATGGCGTGCAAGCCGCGGTCCCGCTCGTTCTCACCGTGACTCAGGTCAACGACGGCCGGGGCCACGACGAGCTTGTTGCCGTCGTCGGCGCCGACTGCCGCGCCGAGGCGCTGTTCGGCACGATCGGTTGCGATCCCGCGGTCGTCGCCCGCGCGACGGACGCCGATCCGCCCCTCATCGGTTCCGGCGTGCGTACCGCCGCGGGCCCGAACGGTGTGCTGCGCACCAACTTCGGCGATCGGTCGCTCCAGGGCGCGCCGGTCATCACCGAACTCGACCAAGTCAACGGGGGACGCGTCGCGCTCTACTCGTTGCCCGTCGCGCAATCACTCTTCGCGCGCCCCAACGGTCTCGATGCGATTTTCGTCGTTCCGAAGCCGGGCATCGCCACAGCGCAGCTACAGGCCGCGCTCAGCGCCCAGGTCGGACCCCAGAACCAGGTTCTGTCCGCCACCGACTCGGGCTCCGACATCGCCTTCATCTCGAGCCAGTTGCTGCCCTTCCTGTTCCTCATCAGCCTCTTCGGGCTCGCCGTCGGCGGGCAACTGGTCTTCAACACGATGACCTTGTCGCTCGAGGAGCGCCGCAGAGAGTTGGCGATCGCCTCCGCGATCGGTGGAACGCCGGGCACCGTGACGACTGGCGTTCTGGCCGAGGCCGCGATGCTGGGCGTGGCCGGCGGGGCGCTGGGAATCGGAATGGGATTACTCGTCGCGAAACCCTTCGTCGCCAACTTCTCGAACTTCGCCGAGCAGGCCGCGGGCATCCACCTCTCCGTACACCCCACTACGGCAAGCGCGGTCGTCGGGCTGAGCATCGGGCTACTGGCAAGCGTCGCGGCGGCGTTCGTACCGGCCCGCCGGGCCGCCAGACTCGACATCGCCGGCGAACTCGTCGACCGCAGCCGCCGACACGACAGCTCGACACGGATACGCGCACGGCGGTCGGTGATCCTGGCGGTGCTGGCGAGCACGGGGTTGATCATGGCGTGGCTCGGCGCCCGCAGCGGCGGGCTCGAGAGCTGGCAACCGAACGTGCTGCTCGTCGGCATCGTCCTCTCCTTCGCGTGTGCCTTCCCGCTGCCCCCCGCCTTGGCCCCATTCGCCGTGCGCTGGATCGAGAAGATCCCCGTGCTGCAGCGCGGACCAGCACGGATCGCCGTGTCCAACCTCGTGACCGAGACCCGGCGGACATCAGCGGTGCTCACCGCCATCGGCGCGGCCGTCGGCCTCGCGTTCACGCTCGGCGGGGTGTTCCCCGGAATGGCCGACGGCGCCCGACAGCTCACCCGCGCCACCGCGGCCGATCGGGTCATGGTCACGACCCTGGCACCGAACAACACCGCAGCCATCGACGCCAAGCTCTCTCCTGACGTTCAGCTCGCGCTCGCGCAACTGCCGGGCGTCGCCGCCGTCGAACGCAGCTACTTCGCGGCAATCGACCTTCCCGGCGTCGGACCAACTGCGATCACCGCGAACGAGGGCAGGCCGAACCGCTTCACGGTGTACGACGGCGCCGGCGCCGAAGAGGCCCATCGCCAGGGAAGGGTCATGATCGGCCCCGGTTTGGCCCGCGCCCTCGGGTTGCGTCCGGGGAGCAGGTTCGACCTGCCTGGCCGCTTTGGGAGCGTGTCGTTGACGGTGGGAGGCATCTGGGCCGACCCCGACAGCCTCGGGCGCTCGATCAACGCGCCCAAGGCGGTGTTCGAGGGAATCGTTGGAACGCGACCCGCGACCCGTGTGCTCCTCGTGCCCCAGCCGGGCGTGTCACCGTCGGCGCTGGCCGACACCGTTCGCTCCGCTCGGATCGCCCCGAACCTCAGGGTCTTCGATCCCGACCAGCTCGCGCATCAATACGCAAAAGACTTCCAGGTCTTCCTCACGCCGTTCTGGCTGCTCGCTCGAGGAATGCTCATCGTGGCGCTCATCGCCACGGCATCGACGCTCCTCCTCGCCGGCGTGAAGAGACGCGCCGAGCACGGGCTGCTCGCCGCGGTCGGCATGCCTCCGGGCGACCTCGGTCGCATGGTGCTCGTCGAGGCGGGACTGTTCGGCGTACTCGGCACCATCTGCGGGTTCGTCGGAGGACTCATCAGCCTCGCAACATTCTCCCTTGCATCGACGAGCCTCACCGGCCTGACGATTCCGTTCCAACTGAACCTCGTGCCGCTGTTCGTCTACGGGCTCATCGCCACCGCGTTCGTGCTCGCCGGCGCCGCGCTTCCCGCGTGGAGAACGTCTCGACTCGATCCCGTTACCGCCCTGCGGTACGAGTAGTCGAGCGAGGAGGCTTCGGGGACGACGCAGATGGCCTGGGTCGTCGTGGCGGCGTTGGCGGTGTCGGCCTGCGGCGGGTCTGGCGACGACGTCACCGGGCAGATGTCCCGAGGCGACCCAGCCACGACCTCCACCGCAGCGGTGAACCCGGCTGCGCCATCGACGACAGCGGCCTCGACGGCAGGATCCTCTGACGAGACAGACCAGGCAGCACCAATGGGCTCCGGCGGCACTGTGGCCGCACCAGCCGGCGGGACGGCGCCCAGCAAGATCAATCTCTCGAGTCCCGAGATCTACGCGCCCGAGCTCATCGACAGCCTGCAGTCGGTACTCCACTCGAGCGGTCTGCCCGCCCGCAACCTGGTGCTCGAAGTGACCGAGAGCGTGCTCATACCCGACGCAGACGCTGCCGCCGATGTCCTGCGCAACTTGAAGTCGCTCGGCGTGCGTGTGGCGCTCGACGACTTCGGGAGCGGGTTCTCGTCACTGCGTTACCTCGACGCGCTCCCCATTGACATACTCAAGATCGACCAACAGTTCGTCTCTGGCGGCGGCCGCCAGGGCCACCATCCCGCCGTCCTCGAATCGATCGCGACGTTGGGGCAGCGGCTCGGCCTTGACGTGGTGGCGGAGGGCATCGAGGAACCCCACCAACTCGAAATGCTCCGCAGTCTCGGATGTACCGCCGGTCAGGGCTACCTGTTGGCGAGACCAGGTACGCCTGCCGCGATCTCTGCGCTCGTCAGCAGCGGCCGGCTCGACATGCAGGTCCTCCTCGAGCCATCGCTTGAAGTTGTTGGCCAGCCGATTGCCGGCACTCGTTGATCGCTTCGCAGATCGACGAAACTCAAGCCACCGCGATCGTCCTGCTCGACGCACTCACGGCCTACTGGCGGCAACAACAGACCCAGGACTCAGCGCCCCCTACAGCGTCAATGCCGGCCGCTTGATCGCGGCCTGGGTCCAGCTCCTCTAGGCGAACATGACGGCGCGTCGGGGGCGCCTACAGGGGCTTCTGCATGTCGATCACGACCGTGCGGTACCAGTCGCGAACGCCGTCCTCCCGCTCGTACTCCCATCCGGTCTCCCTCTCACCGATGGGCTGGTAGCCGAGGTACTCGTAGAGACGTCGAGCTCGGGTGTTGTCTGGTTCAACAGCCACCTGCGCGGCGGGGAGTCCTCGGGCTCTGATCCGGGCCTCGGCCTCGGCGAGGAGCCGCTGAGCGTGACCCCTGCCCTCAAGATCAGACCGAGTTGCGACTTGGATGATCGTTCCAAAGCCGGGGAACTCCTCGTAGTCGATCGCGCCCTTGGCGATCGGAGTGCCGCCTTCGTCCCGTACGACGAGGTACTCGACACCTCCCGCGTCACGCCGATCGAGTTGGCCGGCAACGTTCGTGAGGTGGGATGGCGAGCCAGACCAGCCAATCAGTTCGAGCTCGTCGCGGCGAAGGTCTCCCACGGTCACCGAGGTCGATCCCTTCTTCATCCCGCCCACGCCGACCGACGGTACGTCCGCTACGTATCAAGCGCTCCGAATACTCCGGCCTGCCGAAGGAGCGAGCGAACAGATCGGCGGATCGCGAACGTCTCTCGGGCGCCGACGTTGGGATCCGGCTGTTGCTGGAGGTCGTGCCAGTGTCATGGATGAAGCCGTAGGCGACGGAGGTCGTCGTCTCCGGCAGCTCGCCCGGCATGGAGGACGTCCCTATCAAACGCTCCGGAACCCGCCCGCCATCCTCATCGGCGGTGTATCTATCGCCTCTACGATCGGGCTCTGACCGAATAGCCCGAGCCGGGACGAAGGGGAGGCCGTATGAGCGTTGCTGATGGGGAGGGTGGTGCACCCGGCTGGTTCTCGACGGCCAACGCGGCGCCGGTCAGCTTCGCGTCGGGCTACGAGCAGTCGATGGTCCCGATCGTGATGGCTCCCTGCGCTGAGGCTCTGGCCGACGCGCTCGGGGTCCAGACCGGCGATCGCGTATTGGACGTGGCCTGCGGGACGGGGGCGTTCTCTCGGGTCGCGCTGCAGCGATCGGCTCCCTCGGGTCAGCTCGTCGGTGTCGACGTGATGCCGGCCATGTTGGAGGTGGCGGCGGGACTCGGCCTGGCCCGAGCACAGTGGCGTCAGGGCAACGCCGAGCAGCTGCCCGTCGAGGATCACGACTTCGATCTGGCGGCCTGTCAGCAGGGACTCCAGTTCTTCGCCGACAAGGCGGGGGCCCTGCGGGAGATGGTGCGGGCGCTCAAGCCCGGGGGCCGGCTCGGGCTCGCCTATTGGTGTCCGCCCGAGGCCAACCCGTTCGGGCGGGTCATCATCGACGCCTACCGGCGGGTTGGCTGGGAGGCGCCGGCCGCCGCCCAGGCCCAGGGCTTCTCGATGGGCGACGCGCAGGAGATGAGGTCGCTACTGGCCGGCGCGGGACTCCGGGAGATCACGCTCACCGAGCACGCCTTCGACGCGCACTGGCCCGCGCTGGGCCAGTTCCTGGCCGTGTGCGGGCAGCTCCCCCCGGCCGCGTCGTACTTCGAAGCTGCCTCCGAAGCTGAGCGCGCCGAGTTCAGGCGTTCGTTGGACGAGGGGTTCGCGCCCTACGAGCTCAACGGCGCTCATTCCATACCGATGACGACCCTGCTGGCGGTCGCGACTCGCTGAGCGTCCGGAAGGGCCTCCATCCTCGCGGGTCGGCGTCAGGGGTGACCCCCACTCGGGTCGTCAGCCTGTCGTGATCGGCGTACCGACATGTCCGCTCTCGGATCAAGGCGCGGGTCTCGACGGGTGCGAAACCACAGGCGCGGTGGGCTGGTCGCCCAGAACAAGCGTCACAGAAGCGCGGTCCGCGACTGCCCCCACCCCAAGCCGCCAGGTTCTCGCGCAAGGTGGCCCGCCCGGGCCGCGGGAGGGTCAGCGAGCGGTGGGGCCGCCCGGGAGGACGACGCGCTCGATGAACCGCTGCGTGTGGTCGCCGAGCTCGTCGATGACGTCGGACACGCAGATCAGGTCGACGTCGGAGTCGAGCGCCACGAACTCGGCGCCCGGGATGCGGTCGGCCACGAAGCGGCCCCACTCAACCGGAGCGACGATGTCCCGCTCGGGGTGCAGCACAAGGGTTGGTGCGCTGATCGTGGGGAGCAGGTCGGTGACGTCGGATTCGACCGCCGCCCAGAAGTAGCGCACGGCTGCCGCGGGTGACGCCGAGAGCTGCTGGTAGCGCGCCCAGTAGTCGCGGACATGTGGTTCCTTGGCCAGGCTCGGTGCGTACGAGCTGATTGCCACGCCCGAGCCCCATCCCCGTTCGAGGTTGGCAGCGAAGCGCTCCAACGTCTCCCGGTCGTACCCGATCTCGTAGCCGGGACCGGCGATCGTTCGCGCGCCTCCACCGAAGACGACCAACGCGCGGACGCGCTCGGGGTACAGCGATGCGAGCCGGATCGCGGTTGGCGTCCCTGCCGAGATCCCGAGCACGACGACGTCTTTCGCGCCGACGGTGTCGAGCACCGCGATCGTGTCGTCGACCCATTTCATGGCGTCGACGGAGTCGGGGCGATCTGACAACCCCATCCCACGCTTGTCGAAGGAGATGAGGCGGCCGATCGAGGTGAGCCGACGCACGAGCCCGTCGGTGGGCGCGTTCCACCAGATGTCGAGGTGGGTGACGAAGCCGGGAATGGCGAGGATGTCGATCGGGCCGTCGCCGGCGACTTGGTACGCGATCCCCACGCCGTCGCTCGATCTCGCGTAGCGGACCGGCGATCGCAGGATCGTGCCCGGCGTCCCCGCATAGGCCGACACCGGGATGTCGAGCCGGTCAGGCGCCGCAAGCGATTCGTCCTGTCGCAGGATCGACTCCTCGATCCGTCGCAGCTCGCCGCCGGGCTCGAGCCCGAGCTCTTCGACCAGGAGCTCGCGGGCCCGCTGGTAGGTCGCGAGGGCGTCGGCCTGCCGGCCGCAGCGGTACAGCGCCACCATCAGGTAGCCCCACAGGCGCTCGCGGAACGGATGCTCGCAGACGAGCGCCTCGAGCTCGCCGACCAGCTCGCTGTGCCGGCCCGCCGCGAGGTTCGCGCTGAAGAGCGTCTCGAGCGCTGAGAGGTACTCCTCCGTCAGGCGTGTCGCCTCACCGGCGAGGCCGGTGTGGGCGGCGACACCACTGAAGGGCTCACCACGCCAAAGCGCCACCGCCTCGTCCAGCACCGCAGTCGCCTTCGCCGGGTCCCCGGCGGCCATCGCCGCCTCGCCGTCGCGGACGAGGACACGAAACCGGCCGACATCCACGTCACCGGCCGCGATGCACAGCACGTACCCGCCAGGCTCGGTGGCGATCACGTCGGCACCGAGCGACTGCCGGAGGTTCCACACATAGGTCTGCAACGTCTTGCGCGCCGCGGACGGCGGGTCCTCACCCCAGAGCGCGGCGATCAGCGACTCGACCGACACCACCCCACCCGGGCTCAGCGCCAGCGCGGCCAACAACGAGCGCTCCTTCGCCGCAGCCACGACCGCACCCGCGGGCGAACCATCCACCTGGAACGGCCCCAAAAGGCTCACCCGCACGAGCGCCAGGCTACCGAACCAGGGCCCCACCTGAGCGGGGCTGGACCACGGCTTGACCAGCGTGTGGTGCCATCCACAGCGAGCACCCGCATCGCCGGTGCCGGATCAGGAGGACCAACCCATGCCGCGATACATCGTCGAACGGACATTCCCAGAACGTCTGGAGATCCCGACCTCCGACGAGGGAGCGCGCACGTGCCTGGACGTAATCGAGAACAACGCAGAGGAGAGCGTGACCTGGGTGACGTCGTACGTCTCGGTCGACAAGACGAAGACCTACCGCGTCTACGACGGCCCGAACTCGGAGTCGATCCACCGCGCCGCGGCCGCCAACGGGCTGCCTGTGGACGCCATCGCCGAGGTGCGGGTGCTCGACCCGTACTTCTACACCGGTCCCGCCTGAGGAGGACCCGCGAGACGGACCTGTCATTGCACAGCCCTGTCAACCGGCGTCGCGAGACGTCAACCGAACCCGGAGGAAACCAAGTGCGAAAGCTCATCTACTTCTACGGAGCGCAGTCATGAGGCCCGCACTGCGAGTCGCTGCTCTCGCGGCCGCGGCAGCGGCATCGATCGCCGCCGTGTCCCTCTCCGGCTCGGCGAGCGCCGACGTCAAAGGCTCCGAGCTGGCTGCGATCCGAGCCGCCACCGCCCAGTACCACGACGTCGACGCCGCCATCGCCGCCGGCTACACGCTGCTTGGCGCCCCATGCTTCGAGAGCGCCGACGGAGGCATGGGCATCCACTACACAAACGGAGGCCCTGACGGCAGCCAGTTCGACGCCGAGGTCGAGGCGACCGAGCCCGACTCGCTCGTGTACGAGGTGACCGACCGAGGCCTGCGGCTGGTGGCGGTGGAGTACATCGCCGCCGGGCTCGGGGCCGACAACCTGACCGTCCTCGGACAGCCGCTGCATCCCCTGGGGAACACCGGTTTGTACATCCTCCATGCGTGGGTGTGGAGGCACAACCCGTCCGGGATGTTCGAGGACTACAACCCGAAGGTCGGCCCCTGCCCCTAGCTCGGCTCCGCGCAAAATCAGCATACGAGTGGCCGCCCTCCGGGGCGGCCACTCAAGAAGAGGGGACCCCCGGCTCGACGCCAGATGCCACCTCCGGCACCCAAGGGCCCGTAGTTGGCTCTACCGCAGGCCGCCCACCCTCTCAGATGGTCCGGGCCATTGGAGGACGCCCCCTATCAGGCGCACCAGAATCCCGACTCCGCCGTCGTCGGAAACGAACCGAGCGGCGCCTACTTGAGCCGCTGTCGCCGATGTTCTGGGATGTATGAGCTCGCCACTTGCGACCGCAGCGCGGCGGTCCTCGATCGACGATGATTCCTCCATGGGCAACGAGTCACGGTCGGTGCTGCTCGTTCACGGCGCGTGGCACGGCGCCTGGTGTTGGGATCTTGTGATCGCCGGTCTCCGCGACCTGGCCATCTCAGCTTCAGCAATCGATCTTCATCGCGGGGGCCATGCAGCCGACGTGGCGGCCGCAACAGAGTTGCTGGCGACACTGGACGGCCCCGTCATCGCATGTGCCCATTCGCTCGGCGGTCGCGTGGTAACCGACCTTCCGGCCGAGCGCCTCGCCGCCCTCGTGTACATCGCCGCGAGCATTCCCGACAGCAACGATGCACAGTCGATGACGCCGCCGACGACGGCGCTGGGTGAGGCGATGGAGACCAACGAGGACGGCTACATCACGGTGGCGCCGCGTGCTGTCAGGGACCTCTTCTATGCAGACTGCGAAGACTCCGTTGCCGAGATGGCTATCTCGAGACTGCGGCCTCAGGCCGGCAACTCGTTCGCCGCCCCCCCGCCCTCGCTCCCAGCATGGAAGTCGGTGGCGTCCACCTACGTCGTGTGCGAGGAAGACCGAGCGATCTCGCCGGAGGACCAGGATCGCGCATCGACACGCGCAACCAGCGTTGTCCATTGGCCGACGGGCCACTCACCGTTCCTTTCACGGCCCGACCTGGTCGTCGCATTGATCGATGAACTCGCCTCGCAGTGACGAGACTCCATCGGGGTGCGGCGCCGCGTGGGAGATCCGCGTCCCCAAGGTGCAGGTCAGGGACGCACCAATATCGCGCGCACCGAACATCGCGGGCCACGAACACCAACCCCGCCGCTATCGCGTAGGGAGTGGCGGACTGCCACATAACGAGCGTCGACGATCAGGCCGCGCTCCGTCCCAGACCGCCGGTTTCGCGACAGCCCTGCCAGCGCTCGTGGAGCGCGATATCGCAAATGTGGCCTCAGAGGACTTCGTGCTGCGTCGAGTAGTTCGCAGCGTCTGATGACCTGCGCCCGCAACGCACTTGGGGATACGTCCAGCACGTCCTGGCCGGCGCGCGTTGTGAGGTACTCCGATGGCGCCAGCTATCGCCGGATATCTGCGTCCTTGGTGGCGGGCGCACGCCCGATAGGCCCGCGAATCGGTGTGCCTTCTCGAGCTGTGTTCAGCTCCAGCTTGAGGTGTTCTCGGGCGTCTCGCGAACGAGGGAGGCCGCGGTGTGCTCAGCGGCGGCGCTGTCTCGTACCGCTGAGTCTTCGACTCGGCTCCGCGGCCGGAGTGTTCCGCTCCCTCCTCGTGAGAGGGAGATCCAGATCCTCTCGTCCGGGATCGTTCAGGCGGGCGGGCTTCCTCAACCGCTCCTGTCGCCATTTCTCTCGGTTCGCCTGGTGGCTTCGGCGGCGAGCTCGGCGCGCGTCGTCACGCCGAGCTTGGTGAAGATGTGCCCGAGGTGCACCTTCACCGTCCCGCGAGCGACGAACAGCCGCTCTGCGATCTGGGGGTTGGTGAGGCCTTCGGCGGCGAGGGCGACGACGCGGTCCTCGGTCGGGGTGAGGCTCGTCCATCCTGACGACGGCCGTTTTCGCTCGCCACGGGCGCGCGATGCGTATTCGACAGCGTCGTCCATCGACAGCGCGGCGCCTTGGCTCCACGCTGCGTCGAACTCGTCCCCGGCGAGCTGCGCGTGAGCGCTGCAGAGGTCGTCGTCGTAGCCGGTCTGCTCCGCCGGCGAGCGCACCATGCCGATCGAGAGTCGCAATGCGTCGGCGGCGCCGAACAGCCTGGCCGCCTCGGCTGGGCTCTCGTGGTCGGAGGCGAGCGCGGCGAGCGCTTCGAGCGACTCGACGATGCCAAGCCGTAGGTTCTGTCGGTGTTGGAGGTGGAGCGCTTCGTGATGAAGCTGCTCGGCGCGGCTCGTGTCTCCGGCACGCCGCGCGATCTTCCCGAGCCAGTGGTCGGCCAACGAGATGAGCCAGGCGTTGTCGAGTGACCGGGCGACGGTCTTCGCCTCGTCGAGAGCGATGCTGGCTGCGGCGGCGTCGCCCTCGGCCAGGAGTGCAGCCCCGAGGATCGACTGCGCCCATGATTGGGGCCACAGCATGCCGAACCCGCGCATGTCGTCGGCGAACGGCTGCAGAAGCTCACGCGCCGCGGCCGTGTCGCCGCGCCCGACGGCGAGCGTCGCCAGCTGCACCACGGCTTCGGGCACGGCGGCGCTTCCGCCCGATGCGCTCGCCCGCGCCAGCAGCTCCTCCAGCCGCGCGGTAGCGGCGCCACCCTCACCGGTGAGCCCGTCGATATGGCTCAGCCACGCGATCGCTAGGCCGCGGGTCGCGGGATCGCCGACGCGGTCGGAGTGCTCGATCGACAGGTCGAGCTCGTGCCGTGCGGTGTCGAAGTCGCCCTGGCGCAGCGCGAGCCAGCCGATGCCCGCGTGGTACCAGGCGATGAAGAAGTCGTTGCCGAGCCGGCTGGCCACCCTCAACAGGTCATCGAACGTGTGCCGTAGGCCTTGGTGGTCTTCTTGGAAGAGCCACGCGACGGTGATCATCTTCAGGCCGTCTGCCACGGCCCAGTCGTCGCCGATCTGCTGGCCAAGCTCGACGCTCTGCTGGAGGGCGGCTCGCGCGGCCTCGGGTTCCGACCACATCTGGAGGTAACCGATCGTGTTGAGGGCGCGCGCCATCGCCCACTCGTCGCCGACGGCTTCAGCCATGGCAAGGGCTTCCGGCGCACGCTGCCTGGCGATCTCCAGGTCGTCGCCGTAGACCGCAACGTGCGCCGCGCCCCACAGCGCGCGGGCGTGCACGACGGTCGGCTCCGCGTCCTCGACGGCGGCGAGAGCCCTGCTGAACCATCGACCGCCGCTACCGAGGTGGCCGCGATATTCATAGAACAGCGTCAGCGACGTCACCATGCGGAGGAGGTGTTCGCTCTGGTCGGTGCCGGCGGCCCACTCGAGCGCGGTTCGGATGTTGTCGTGTTCTCGGTCCAGCCGGTCGAGCCAGGCGATCAGGTCGGCCGATACGAGCTCGGGCGCGGCACGCTCGACGACCGCGAGGTAGTGGGTGAGGTGGCGGTTGCGGGTCACGTCGCTCTCGCCCGACTCGACCAGACGCTCGCTCATGTACTGACGGATCGTCTCCAGCAGTCGGTAGCGGGCCTCGGCCTGGTCGTAGTCCACCTGCACCAGCGACTTGTCGACGAGACGAGCGAGCAGGTCGAGCACGGCGTAGGAGTCGATCATCTCGTCGGCAGCGACGGCCTCCGCGGCCTCGAGCGTGAACCCGCCCGCGAACACCGAGAGCCGCCGCACAAGCCCGCGCTCCAGGTCATCGAGAAGGTCGTGGCTCCACGACACAGACGCCTCGAGCGTCTGCTGGCGCGGCATGACCGTGCGGCTCCCCCCGGTGAGCAGACGGAAGCGGTCGGCGAGAGCGGAGGCGATCCGAGCGGGGTTCATCATCCGGGTTCTCGCCGCCGCAAGCTCGATGGCGAGAGGGATGCCGTCGAGGCGGTCGCAGATCTGTGCCAACACGGCGATCTCCGCCGGGGTGGGCGCGAACGTCGGTCGAACCTGTTGCGCTCGATCGACGAACAGGAGCACTGCCGACGCCTCGTCCAACGGAGGGACGCGCCATCCGAGCTCGCCCGGGATGCCGAGCGGTTCACGGCTCGTCGCGAGCACGTTCAGCCCAGGCGCCGCCGCGAGCAACTCGTCGACGAGGCGCGCCGCGGCGTCGAGGACCTGCTCGCAGTTGTCGAGCACGAGCAGCGTCGCGGTGTCGCGGAGCTGCTCAGCGAGGGTCTCCTCAAGTGGCCGACCGTGCTCTTCGCGCAGGCCCAGCGCCGCCGCGACCGCGTGCGCGACCAGCTCGGGCCGCGAGACCGGCGCAAGCTCGACCCACCACACGCCGCCGTCGTGTCGGTCGGCGACTTCCGCCGCAACCTGCAGCGCGAGCCGGGTCTTGCCGCATCCGCCCGAGCCCGTCAGCGTGACGAGGCGGCTCCGCTTCAGCGCATCGCCGACCTGTGGAAGCTCTGCGTCTCGACCGACGAAGGTCGAGAGCTGCACGGGCAGGTTGTTCGGCAGCGCGTCGAGGGACCGCAGCGGCGGAAAGTCGTTGGCCAGATCCGCATGGCAGAGCTGCCACACACGCTCGGGTCGGCCGAGGTCCTTGAGCCTGTGCGATCCCAGATCGCGCAATGTGATGCCGGGTGCGAGCTGGTCGACGACAAGGTCGCGCGTTGCGTCCGACAGCAGGGTCTGAGCGCCGTGCGCGATCGAACGCAACCGAGCGCAGCGGATGATCGTTGGTCCGAAGTAGTTCGCCGCGTCGCGGAGGTGGGCCTCGCCGGTGTGGAGAGCGATGCGCACCCGGAGCTCACGGCCCTCGGGCCACGGCTCCTCCGAGAAGGCGCGCTGTACGTCGAGCGCCGCGGCGAGCGCGTCGGATGCTGTCGTGAACGCCGCGACCACGCTGTCGCCCTCACCCTGTTCGACGGGTCGGACGCCACCGTGAAGGGCAATGGCCGCCTCGAGCAGCTGGTAGTGGCGTGCGATCGCCACGGCCGCCACCTCGCCGCTCTCCTCCCAGAGGCGCGTGGAGGCTTCGAGGTCGGTGAGCAGGAAGGTGACCGTCCCCGTCGGGAGCCGCCCGACACCGTCACTCTCGGCAACGCGGGCAGCCATGCGCGGCAAGTCTGGCAGAGACGCTTGTGATGTCGGCATGCCGCCATGTTCGGGTGCGTCGACGGCCCGAACATCTACCAGGTGGCATATCTCCCCGAATATGCCACCTGGCAGATGTTCGTCGAGGGGGCGTGCCAGACACTCGGCGTCATGACACTTCCGTCCATGACATCGACTCGAGCCCGGATCACGGCCGCCGCTGCGGTCGCGCTCCTCGCGTTACTTGCCCCACCGGCGAGCGCGAAGAGCGGCGACGAGGTCGTCAACGGGCGGTGGGTCGGCCTCGTCCCCTGCGTGCCCACGACGCCCGAGTCGGTGACCTCGGATCATGTGACGTGCACGGGCAGCACGACCTGGGCGGGCACGTGGACCGGCGTGACCAACTACACGATCGACGGCACGTTCGATCTCCTTACCGGCGCGGCCGACGCGACGGTCGACGAGACGTTCGTCGGTCGTGACGACCAGGGTCGGATCGGGACGCTGCGCTTCGCGGAGAAGCTCGTCGGCACCCCAACCGGCATCCCTGACACCATGGCCCTGCACATCGATGCCTGCATCGTCGACGCCACCGGCGACTTCGCCGGCGCCAGCGGCCACGTCGAGTTTGACGGTGTCGCGAACCTCGCCGGGGGCGAGGGCACCTTCAGCGGCCGCTGGAGGCTTCCGCGCCCTTCGGGCCACGACGGCCACGTCGCAGATTGCGACATTGACGGCGTGCACCACAACCAGGGAGGTCGGGGATGACGAAACGTTGGCCGCTGCTTGCTGCACTCGCCCTCGCGGCGCTGTTCGTCGCGGGACGGCTCGTCGTTCCCGCGTCGCCGGGTCTCGACGCGTCAGGCGCCGAGCTCGTCCGGTACTACGCGGCGCACGGAGCTGGGGTCCGACTGGAGGCGTGGCTGACCACGCTGGCGGGCGCTCCGTTCGTGCTGCTCGTCGCGTGGCTGCGCGCCCGCGTCGACGGCATCGGCCGTGACGTGATGCTGCTCGGCGCCGCCCCATCGCAACACAGACGCGGCTAACGCCGGCGGCCGAGGAGGTGGAACAGCCGGCTGAGCCTCCGGTATGGATCGCGTTGGATCGCAACGAGTTCGACTCGGAGGACGAGATCCTCAGGGTCGGTTTCGGGTCGGTCCGGAGTCCAGCCGTCGGTGAAGAGCCGGACGCCGAACCAGGCGATTGGGTCGACTCCCCGGTCGGTGAGCAGCGGCCGAGAGCGACTCGAGGCTGTCGCCGCGTGTGTCGACGCCGAGACCGTTGATCTGTCGGTCATTGTCGAACGCTGCGAGCGCGCCTACCCAGTCGCCTTCGAGGGCGTGCCGAGCGGCCATGACCTCGACGTTCTTGGCGACGATCGAAACGACCCCTCCGGGCGCGGTGAGCGCACAGAGTGAGTCGACCAGCGGGGCGGGGTCGTCGAGGTACATGAGCACTCCGTGACAGAGGACGCCGCCGAACTGGCGTCCGTCGAGTGCGCCTGCGGCGTCTTCGCCGGCTGCTTCGACGAGTCGTACGCGGCGGGCCACGTCGTCGTCTTCGGCCGCGATCCGCAGTTCCGCGCGTTCGAGCATGGCGGGCGAAGGATCGAGGATCGTGACGTCGTAGCCGTCGCGTGCGAGCGGGATGCTCTGGTTGCCGGCGCCACCGCCGACATCGACGATGTGGAGCGGTGGTAGCGGGAGCGTCGCTCGTAGGTGTTGATGGATGACGTGCGTGCGAACTCGCCCCCGCAACGACCCGTAGTGAGCGTCGACGAACCGGTCAGCCAGCCCGGCCCACGCATCATCGCGGCGTCCAGCAGTCGCGGGATCATCCTGCCTTCCGACCCATGGGCAATGTCGATCGAACCGGCGATCCAGGATCGAAGGCCGCGACCACGCGATCGGCGAGCATGGTCGACAAGCCACCCACCTGTGGAGAGCTCGGTGTCCCACCTACGCCTGAGCGCGCCACATATCACGCGCTCGCTGGTGCGTCCTGACGCCGGGATCACGCTCGTGCAGCCGCCGTTCAGGTCCCGTCGAACGCACCTGACCTACTCACTGGTAGCCGCCTAGCGTCCTCGCCATGCCCGTCTCCGGAGAACGCGTCACCGTCACTCGCACCATCGCCGCCCCCGCGTCGCGGATCTGGGAGGTTGTGTCCCACCCGCAGGGCCACGTCGACATCGACGGCTCGGGGATGCTCGAAGCGGCGGAGGACGCTCGTCCGCTGACAGCGGTCGGCGACACCTTCGACATCAAGATGGACCGCACGCCGCTCAATGACATCCCGGGCCTCGTGAAGTACGAGGTGCGCAACACCGTCACCCGCATCGAGCCGGAGTCCCTGATCGAGTGGGGCATCGGCGGCAAGGAGTCCCCGCCGCTCGGCCACGTCTACGCGTGGCAGCTGTCGCCGACCGACGACGGATCGTCAACCGACGTCATCCACTACTGCGACTGGTCGAACATCAACGACCAGCTGCGGGCCGCAGGCCGGGAGTGGCCGATCGTCCCCGAGCACATGGTCGAGCAGTCGCTCGACAAGCTCGAGCGGCTCGTCACCTCGTAGCGGGCTCGACGACGGCGCCGACGCCGACGTCGAGCGCCTGAAGAACTGGGCGCACCTAACGCGCGGTCCCGAACCACCCCCTCGCCGCCTCGGCTCGCGCACAGAACGGCATTCGCGTCTTGGGACCCTCAGCCGGAGACGGTGGTAGTCAGTCAGCCCAGAAGGCGTCGTAGGCGTCAGG
>CAYSAC010000011.1:0-32879 GCA_964428815.1 uncultured Acidimicrobiaceae bacterium
GGGTAGCGGTTCCAGTACCAGGTGCCGCCGACACCGCCGGCCTGGTCGACGATGCGGATCCGCTCGACCCCGGCCTTGCGCAGCTGAGCACCGGCGAGGACCCCCGCGATCCCACCGCCCACGATCACCACGTCGACATCGTCGACGACCGCGTCGCGCTCGGTGAACGGAGTGAACGGGTCCGCGCGGAAGCTCGCGAAGTGCTCGTCGCGCGTCAGGTCGCGGATGTCGGCGCGGCCAGGCACGAGCCGCTTGTCACGCTCAGCCAGGTACTTCGCGTGAACGGCCTCAGGGTCGAAGCCCGAGGCCCCGTCGCCATCTCCCACCATCGGTCCCCTCGCTCCGTCAAACGTGACGCCTCTGTTAGAGAGGCTAGCTAGCCCATGAGACCATCTGGGCCGTCAAGCGTCGTAGCAACGACTCGATCTGCCGAGCTCGCGATCCATTCGACGGTGAGCAGCCCGGCATCGACATCCATTTTGGCTACGGCTCTACTCGGACAGGAGACTCCGACGTCGTCGCAGAACGAATTCAGATGTGGCTTGACAGTCAGCTCTCGGCCAACCTCGTCAGTTCGCTCAATGCGTCTGGCGCCGAGGAGAGCCATGGTGCGCTTTGGCTGTCCACTGACGCGGAAATCGCAATCAGCGCGCGAGCAGGGAGTCGGGTTCTGCCCCACCGTGTCGATGAATTCTTCCACGCCACCGCGGCGTATGGGCCCGGCGACACGGAGTACGACCACGCCCTCACCCTCGTGCCCGAGATGGCGGGTGAGCTGCTGGCCGAGGCGGAGGCGCGGCGCCGGGAGCCCCGCGACGACCTCCTCACCAAGCTCGTCGAGCTCGAAGTGGAAGACGGCCGCCGCCTCACCGACGACGAGCTTGCGGCCGTCCTCTTCAACCTCGTGGGGGGAGGCGTCGACACCACCACCGGGCTCACGTCGTTGGCCCTCTACCACCTCGACGAGCACCCCGACCTGCGCCGCCAGCTCATCGAGCATCCCGAGCTGCTCCCCACCGCCACCGAGGAGTTCCTGCGCTACTTCTCCGTCAACGAGACCTTGTCCCGCACCGTGACCAAGGACGTCGAGCTCGGCGGCCAGCACCTCGAGCGGGGCGACTTCGTCCTCATCAGCTGGTTGTCGGCCAACTTCGACGAGAAGCAGTTCGAGCACCCCGAACGAGTGGTGCTCGATCGGTCACCCAACCCCCACCTGGCCTTCGGCGTGGGGTCCCACCGCTGCATCGGGATGCACCTGGCGCGCACGATGTTCCAGGTGCTGATGCGTGCGGTCCTCGAGCGGATCCCCGACTACGCGGTCGACCGCGCCGGCACGCAGTTCTACCAAGGCAACCCCACGCTCACTGGCGTCGTGCGGATGCCAGCGACCTTCACCCCCGGCCCCGTCGTCGGTCCGCCCGAGCGGCCCTTCTGAACGCGATCGAGCGCCGCGACTTCCTCCGGTTGGCGGCGGTCGCTCCGATCGCAGCCCGCTTCGACTTCCAGCACCTCCGCCGCGCCGCGGGCGGGATCGCCCAGGCGCCGATCGACCATCTCATCGTGCTGATGCAGGAGAACCGCAGCTTCGACCACTACTTCGGCCGCTTCCCCGACGCCGACGGCATCCCCGCCGGTACCGCGCCTCCTCAAGGAACAGGCTGGCCGTCGCGTGGTCGAGCTCCGCTGAAGCCATAGAGCTGCGGCCTCCCAAGGCCCACGTCATCACGGGCTTGTCCTGGCGGCGACGGGCGATGGCGAGCGCTTCACCGAACTGGAGGCGGGCGTCGTCGAGACGACCCTCTCGTCGAGGGCTAGTTGGGGCTAGTGGTAGCGGCCGCCGGGCCGCTGTCGGGCACACACCAAGTCGTCGATCCGAGTCGCTAGACCCAGGCGTCGATGTCGGCTGGTGCGCGCCGCCACCAGAGTAAAGAGAGTCCGAGCAAAGCGAGAAAGGCACCGAACAGACCCGATCGCTGCGCTGTACCGCCACCAGTAAGTGCGAGTGTGTCGGCGGGAGCCCGGACTTCGATCGCAACTTCCGTCTTGAACGAGCCACCTTCTCGGCCAGGGCCCGATACGACGATGGTGTGACTGCCTGCAGGGGTACCGCGCGGGATCACGACCGACTGACTGTAACTCCCAGACGAGTCAGACATCGTCGTCCCCAGGGAGACAGGGTTGCTGAACAGCAGGATCGACAACGTTTCGTTCGACGCGAAACCGCTGCCGGTCAGAGTCGTGGATCTCCCGGGCTCCGCCGTGGAAGGGGAAGCGGTGCCGGGTCCGATCCCCGCGGTGGCGCTCGTCGTGGAGGTGGTGGAGAGTGTCGTTGTTGAGGTGGCTTCAGTGACCGTGAACCGTCGGTCTGCCTGCGGCGTTGCGGGCCCTCTGCCGTCCCCGGAGCGGTCTGAACGGGCGTATCCATCGCCAGCGTTGCAGGCCAACGCTGTTTCATACGTCTGGCCCACTGTCGTCGTGCCGCTCGGGACATCGATCTGTCCGGTGAACGTTCCATCCGGCTCGCCGTCGATAAACGCATGTTCGTTTTGCTGGATCCCGGCGTTGTCGGCGTCGGGATTGTCCTCGAACGCGAACAAACCGTCGTGGCCCTCATACACCGCCGGGCCACCGGTGTTGTTCCCCGGCGTGCCGTCACCGAGACAGCCGGTCCCGGTGAACGTGATGGTCGTACCCTTTGGGCCGCTGGTAGGCGAGATCGTGTAGGCGGGATCAGCCGCTTGTGCGTTGGCTCGTAGGGGAGACAGCAGCAAAGCCGCCAGCCCACCAACGATCATGATTCGCCGCATCTCGCCGCCTTGCCGCTCCAGGTTGCCTGGAGCTGTCAGAAGAAACTAGTCGGTACCGGCAGCGCCGATGTCGATGGTGCTGGCCAGGTGCTCCCGACGCGCGATCGACGACCCCGCTGATGTCCAACCGTCGACAAGATCGGTGACTCTCCTGACCCCGATGTGGGCAATAGGCAGCCTGCGCGGGTGGGCGTTCGTGTGGGAGCTTGAGATCGATGTGGCCGGCGCCGAGCATGACGAGGGCGAGCGCGGCATTAAAAGCCCCTTCGCCTATCGAGCGAGCAGCTTGAACACGAAGGTGACCGTCCCCGACGGCAGCCCGGCCGCGGCCATCAGACCTCCCTGAGTCGCGGTCTTGGCGATCGCATCACGAAACGCTGCCGCGTCGGACGACCCATTGCATGGGCTGACCGGTGATGCTGGCGATCCGGTCGAAGTCCTGGTCGTAGTGCAGCACGATGAGCCCGTGATGCTCGGAGCACGCCGCGATCATCAGAGCCGGTAGCGGCACCGCGCGGTGCTCAGACCTCGCCGCCAAGGCGGCTTGAACCTCCAGTGCCCGTTCCATGACCTCCTCGGAGATCGGCACGCGGGGCATACCTTGCAGCGCAGCAGCGAGCGCAGAATATGCCGCTGAGGTCCGAGCGCTGTAGAGAAGCTCGAGGTCGACGATGCTGCAGGTTGCGATGCGCCCAGCCAGCAGCAGCGGTTCGACCACGGCGCGTACCTCTGGTCGGGTCTCGCGTCGCGTCAACGCGCTCTTGTCGGCGAGATACTCGGCCACATCGTCAGCGCCAGGCGCCGGCCATCACGTCGGGATCGTCGAGCTCCAGAGCATCCCCCATAAACAGGAGATCGAGGAGCTGCCGACGACGATCAAGGGCGATGACTTCGTCGAGAGCGGCATCGACGGTGTCGGTCAGTGTCGTCGTGCCGAGCAGCCGCTTCGCGCGATCGACCTTGTCGAAGTCAACTTCGAAGGATGTCTTCCGGCGCTTCGTCTTCATGGCCACGCAAGATAGCACTAGTCCCGTGTCTTAGATAGGAGTTCGACACTGATCCGCTATCGGCGAGCGTACGGTACGGCATCACCGGACGGCGTCGGCCTCGGCGACCATGGAGCGGCCGAGCCGGACCAGCTGTCGGGTCCCGGTCCCCAGCGTCGCCTCGATCTGCTTCGACCAGGAGAAGTAGCGGTGCAATGGGTAGCTCAGGTCGACACCGACCCCGCCGTGCAGGTGCACCGCGGCGGACACGACTCGGTGGCCCCCGTCGGCGGCCCAGAACTTGGCCACGGCCACCTCATCAGCGGCGGGGAGGCCCTCGTCCAGGAGCCATGCGGCGTACCACATCGTCCAGCGCATGCAGAGGACGTCGATGAACGCATCGGCGGCCCGCTGCTGCACGGCTTGGAAGCTGCCGAGGGGCCGGCCGAACTGCACCCGCCCCGAGCTGTAGGCCGCCGTCATCTCGATGGCCCGGTCGGCCACGCCCGCCTCGATGGCGCACATGCCGACGAGGACGCGATCCGCCAGCCAACCGGCGATCCCCGGACCCGCCAGCGCTCCTTCGGAGAGCACACCCGACAGGCGTATGTCGAACAGCGGCTCGCCCGTGACCGCGATCTCCCGCGAGAGCTCGACTCCGGCGGCCTTCGGGTCGACGAGGCAGACGACCGGACCGTCCGCCGTCGAGGCCGGGACGAGGAGCAGGTCGGCCACGTCGAGCGACGCGACCGACAGCTTCGTGCCATCGATGCGCCATGCCTCTCCGTCCCGGACCGCGACGGTCGACGGCGCAGACAGATCGTCCACACCCGGCTCGGACAGAGCGATGGCGATGACCGAATCACCGGAGGCGACCTTCGGGAGGATCGCGCGCTGCTGCTCCTCGGTGCCGAACGTGGCAATGGCGAGGGCGCCGAGCAGCGTCGACAGCACGGGCACCGGCGCCACCGTGCGACCGACCTGCTCGAGCAGGATGCATGTCTCGACCACGCCCAAGCCGTTGCCGCCGTGCCCTTCCGGAACCGTGAGACCGACAAGGTTGGCCTTGGCCAGCTGGTGCCACGTGCGCTCGTCGAACCAGTGCTGGCCGCCCTCGACCTCGGTCAGGCGGGCAGCGGTGACCTCCGTCTCGAGGATCTGACGAGCCACGCCGCGGAGTGCTTCCTGCTCCTCGCTGAATTCGAAGTCCATCAGGCGGTCATCTTCACCGCGGGGCCCGCGGCATCCCGAGCCCGGCCATGGCGATGATCTCGCGCTGCACCTCGTTGACGCCGCCACCAAAGGTCGTCAGGAGCGCCTGGCGGCACGACCGCTCCAGCGCTCCTTGTATCGCCGCGCCAGGTGACCCGTCGCGCAGCACACCCTTCTCACCGACGACATCGAGCAGGAGGCGGTACGCCTCGACGTAGAACTCGGTGCCGAACACCTTCACTGCCGACGCGTCGGCTGCGGCGAACAGGTCCTCGCCGACCATCCATGCCACCCGGTAGTTCAGGAGCCGGAGTGCATCGAGCTTGGCCCTCACGCGGGCGAGGTTGACCTGCACCCACTGCTGGTCGAGGAGCCGCGACCCGTCCGTAAGACGACTTGCGGCCGCCCAATGCACGACCTGGTCGAGGATCTGGTAGCCGGTCCCGGTCGACACGATGGACGAGCGCTCGAAGTTGAGCTGCGTGGTCAGGAGCTGCCACCCCTGCCCCTCGTCCCCCACGCGTGCGCTCACGGGCACGCGGACATCGTCGTAGAAGGTGGCGTTGGTCCGAGCCATCATCGTCTCGATCGGGCTGATCTTCACGCCAGGAAGCGAGAGATCGACGAGGAAGATGGTGATCCCCTTGTGCTTGGGGACGTCCGGGTCCGTGCGGGTCGCGAGCCACACGTAGTCGGCCATGTTGGCCTGCGTCGTGAAGAGCTTCTGGCCGTTGATGACGTACTCGTCCCCGTCGCGCACGGCGCGCGTCTTGAGCGAGGCGAGGTCGGTGCCGGCCTCGGGCTCGGTGTAGCCGATGCACATGTGCATCTCGCCTCGCAGGATCGCCGGCAGGAACCGCGCCTTCTGCTCGTCCGATCCGAACTGCATCAACGCGGGCCCGACCGTGTTGAGCGCGAGCAGGGGAACCGGCGCGCGGGCGCGCATGGCCTCCTCGAAGAAGATGTGCTGCTCGATGGCACCGAGGCCACGGCCGCCGTACGCCTTGGGCCAACCGATGCCGAGCCAGCCGTCGGCGCCGATCTGGCGGACAACCTGCTTGTAGCGGTCGCCGCCCTCCTCCGTCGTCATCGCCGCCGCCAGCTCGGATGTGAGCTCTGGCGTCATGAGATGCTCGAGGTAGGCGCGCAGATCTTCGCGGAGCTTGACCTGCGCAGGGGTGAGCTCGAACCGCACGATCGCGTAGTCTGACACTTGCGTCACGTTTCGGGGGGCGCCGGTTCCATCACGAGGAGACCCATGGCCGACTACGAGTTCCTGCAGTACGAGACCCACGATGACGGCGCGATCGTGCGGATCCTTCTCGACCGGCCGGAGGCACGGAACGCGCAGAACCGCGGCCTGCTCGTCGAGCTGGACCACGCGTTCCTGCGAGCCGAGGCCGACGACACCTGCCGCGTCGTGATCCTGGGCGGCACCGGGCCGCTCTTCTCCTCTGGCCACGACATGGGCTCGAAGGCGGCCATCGCCGAGCGCACCACCCACCCCACCAGCAAGATCAACGGCGCCACCCGGTCCGGAGCCGAGGCGCGGATGCTCCAGGAGTGGCACTACTACTTCGAGAACACCCGCCGGTGGCGCAACCTCCGCAAGATCACCATCGCCCAGGTGCACGGCACCGTGTACGCGGCGGGGCTCATGCTGACGTGGGCATGCGACCTCATCGTCGCCGCCGACGACGTGCTGTTCGCGGACGTGGTCGGCACCCGCCTCGGCATGTGCGGGCTCGAGTACTTCGCCCACCCGTGGGAGCTCGGGCCTCGCAAGACGAAGGAGCTCATGCTCACCGGCGACAGCATCGACGTCCACGAGGCACACCGGCTCGGGATGGTGTCGAAGGTCTTCCCGCGCGACGAGCTCGAGACGTCCACGCTCGATCTCGCCCGGCGCATCGCCCAGCTGCCGACGATGACCGCGCTCCTGATCAAGGAGTCGGTGAACGAGACCGTCGACAACCAGGGCTTCTACAACAGCCTCAACGCCTGCTTCACGCTGCACCAGCTCAACCACTCCCACTGGGCCGAGATCCACGACGACCACTATCCGGCAGCCAAGCCGGAGGACGGCATCCCCTCGTGGCGGGACGCTCCGCCGATCGTCCCGGCCGAGAAGATGACGGTCAGAGCCGCGAGCCCCAACTGATCAAGTCCGCAGCGCGGTCTTGCGGATCTTGCCCATCGGGGTGCGCTCGAAGGTGTCGACGAAGGTGACCGAGTCGGGCACCTTGTAGGCGGCGAGGTTGGCGCGGCAATGCGCCAGCAGTTCGGCCTCATCAGCGACGGCGTCGGGGATCAGCTGGACGAACGCGACGACCCGCTCGCCCAGCCGCTCGTCGGCCCGTCCGATGACGGCGCACGCGGCCACACGATCGTCGTCGTGGAGCACGCGCTCGACCTCGGCCGGGTACACGTTGGCGCCGCCGCGGATGATCAGGTCGTGCTTGCGATCCTTGATGGAGAGGTTGCCGTCGGCGTCGAGCACGCCGAGGTCACCCGTGTGCAGCAGGCCGCCGCGCAACGCGTCGGCCGACTCCTGAGGCCGATTCCAGTAGCCGAGCATCGGACGGTAGAGGTCGGCGAACTCACCGGTGGTCGCCGGTCCGATGCACACCTCCCCCACCTCGCCGGGTCCGAGCTCGTGGTCGTGCTCGTCGAGGATGTGGATCTCGACCTGGGGCAGCGCGCGACCGCAGCTGTCGGCGACGACAGGTCCTGTCGGATCCTCCGCCGTGACGCCGGTCGGTGCCTCGGTGAGCCCGTAGACGGTACCGACCCTGCGCCCGAACCGCGCTTCGTACAGGCGCCGGAACGCCGCAGGCATGTCGGCGCCGCCCACCGCGATGGCATCGACGCTCGCAAGCATCTCGTCGGTCACTGCAGGGTTGGTCAACAGGTCGTGCACGATCGCAGGTACGGCCGAGAACGTCGTGATCCGCTCAGCCTCGATCCACTCGGCCATCCCCATCGCGTCGACGCGATCCATGGCGACCAGCCGCATGCCGGTCTGGTACGCGACGAGCGGGGCCAGCACCAGCATGTTGAGGAGCGTGAGCGGCAGCACCGCTCCGAGCACGCCTTCTGGGTTCGGGCCGTACCGCCGCGCCCGCACCGTGCCCGGCAGCAGAAGGTTGTGTTGCGTGTGCACGGCGCCCTTGGGAAAGCCGGTCGTACCGCCCGTGTAAGCGATCGCGGCGGGCAACGACGGATCGACCTCGACCTCGACCTGCTCCGCGGAAGCGCCTACGAGCATCGCGTCCCACTCGTCGCTCGGCTGTCCTGGCTCGACGGTGACGACGCTCACGAGCTCGTCGAGCTCACTGTGGTGGGCCGTCACCTGCCCGACGATGTCCGCGCTCCCGATGAAGACGCCCGCCTGCGCGTCACGCAACATGTACGCCTTCTCGGGCCCGGCTAGCGGGCGGTTGATCCCGACCCAGATGGCACCGGCCTTCATCGCACCAAGAAAGGCCACCACGAGTGGGGCGTCGTTGGGCAGCGACGCGGCTACCCGCTGGCCGGGTTCGACGCCAAGACTCCGCAGGACATGGGCGACGCGGTTCGTAGCCGCGTCGAGCTCGGCGACGGTGTAGCGACCGCTCCTGCCGACGAGGGCGACGCGGTCGGGGTCCTCGGCGAGCAGCGGGTCGAGCACGCGGGCGATCGTGCCCGGACCGCCGGGGTCGCGCGGCGGAGACGCGGGCCGTATGAGACCGTGGGCGTCCAGGTCGATCATGCGCCGACGAGCATCGCGCGTTCCGTGACGCCGCCGTTAGATCTGGGATAGAAAGTGCAAATGAGTGACGGTGAGATGGGGGGCGTGCCGGATCTCGAGGCGCTGGCCCACCCGCAGCCCATGTACAAGATGCTCCGCGACGCGGCGTCGGTCGTGGACGTGGAGGGCATGGCGATCGTGGGTCGGGAGGCCGACGTCCGTGAGGTCCTCCAGCATCCGGAGATCTTCTCCTCGCGCGCCGACGCCATCAAGATCGGCCAGATCCGGCCGCTCATCCCGCTGCAGATCGATCCTCCCGAGCACAAGAACTACCGCAAGCTCCTCGACCCGATCTTCGCCCCGAAGCAGGTCGCGCTGCTCGAGGACAACACCCGGGCCATCGTGCGCGACCTCATCGCGGCGGTCGTCGACGGCGGCTCGTGCAACTTCCACCACGCCGTCGCCGAGCCGCTGCCGAGCACGGTCTTCCTCCAGCTGCTCGGCCTTCCCGTGTCGCGGGCGGCAGAGTTCATCAACCTGAAGGACGGCATCATCCGCCCACCGGTCGAGACCGAGCACGAGCGCCAGGCCTACGTGGCCGCCACCGGCCTGCGCATCTACGAGGTGCTGAAGGACGTGATCGCGGAGCGCGCGGCCGAGCCGCGGGACGACTTCATCTCTATGTTCCTCGACGCCGAGGTCGACGGGCACCGGCTCACCCACGAAGACGTCGAGGACATCTGCTACCTGTTCTTCCTGGCCGGCCTGGACACCGTGACCGCCTCGCTCGACTGCATGCTCTCCTATCTCGCCCGGCACCCCGAGCAGCGCAAGCGGCTGGTCGACGATCCGGCGGTCATCCCCCATGCCATCGAGGAGATGCTGCGCTGGGAGTCACCGGTCGCCGGAGTGGTCCGCATGACGACCCAGGACACCGAGCTCGGCGGATGCCCGATCGCGGCCAACACCGCCGTCTCGCCGATGATCGGATCCGCCAACACCGATGAGACCGCGTGGGACGCCGCCGACACGATCGACTTCGATCGCGAGATAAACAAACACATCGCGTTCGGTGCGGGCGCGCACCGCTGCCTCGGGTCCCACCTCGCTCGAATGGAGCTGCGCGTGGCCCTGGAGGAGTGGCACGCCGCGGTGCCGGAGTACGCACTCGCCGAGGGCATCGAGCTGCGGTACTCCCAGGGCCTCCGCGCCGTCGAGAACCTGGAGCTGGTCTGGTGAGCGCGGCCGTGGGCGAGCTGCGGATGCTCATCAACGGCAAGCTGGTCGAGGGCGAGGGTGGCGGCACCTTCGACAACATCAACCCGGCCACCGAGGAAGTCCTCGGTCAGGTCACCGATGGCACTGCGGCCGACATGCACGCTGCCATCAGCGCAGCACGAGACGCGTTCGACACGACGAGCTGGTCGACCGACCACGCGTTCCGCAAGGAGTGCCTCTACCAGCTCCACGCGGCCATCGAGTCGGAGCAAGAGGAGCTGCGGGCCGAGCTGGTGGCCGAGGTCGGGTGCCCGGTCCTCATCACCTACGGGCCGCAGCTCGACGCGCCGCTCCGCGAGGCGCTGCGCTGGCCGGCGGAGCAGATCGAGCACTTCGAGTGGCGCCGAGACCTCGGGCCGAAGGACGCCTTCGGCGTGGGCATGGAGACTGCTCGCGAGGTGTGGAAGGAGCCGGTCGGCGTCGTTGGCGTCATCGTCCCGTGGAACTTCCCGATCGAGATCATCCTCAACAAGCTCGGTCCCGTGCTCGCCATGGGGAACACGTGCGTGCTGAAGCCGGCGCCCGACACCCCTTGGAACGCGACCCGGCTCGGTCGGCTCATCGCCGAGAAGACCGACATCCCGCTCGGCGTCGTGAACATCGTCGTGTCCTCCGACCACCTCGTGGGCGAGGTCCTAACAACCTCGCCCGATGTCGACATGATCGCCTTCACCGGCTCGACCGCGACCGGGCGACGGATCATGGCGGCCGCGTCGGCGACCCTGAAGCCGGTCTTCCTCGAGCTGGGCGGCAAGTCGATCAACCTCGTGCTCGACGACGCCGACTTCGCCGCGGTGATCCCCGGGGCCAGCGGCGTCTGCTTCCACGCCGGTCAGGGCTGCGCGATGCCGACCCGCCTGCTCGTGCCCGCCGCTCGCTACGACGAGGCCGTCGAGCTGGCCAAGGCCGGCTTCGAGAAGGTCAGCTACGGCGACCCCACCGACGCGTCGAACCTGATGGGCCCGCTCGTCTCCGCCAAGCAACGTGACCGGGTGCTCGGCTACATCGAGCAGGGTAAGCAGGAGGGCGCTCGCCTCGTCACCGGGGGCGGCGCGCCGGCCCACCTCCCCACCGGCTACTACGTCGAGCCGACCCTGTTCGCCGACGTCGACAACAGCATGACCATCGCCCAGGAGGAGATCTTCGGGCCGGTGCTCTGCGTCATCGGCTACGACGACGACGACGACGCCGTGCGCATCGCCAACGACAGCGCCTACGGCCTGTCCGGCATGATCACCTCCAGCGACCTCGACCGCGCCAAAGCCATCGCCCGCCGCGTCCGCACCGGCACCCTCGGGCTCAACGGCGGCATCTGGTACGGCGCCGACGCGCCGTTCGGCGGCTACAAGCAGTCGGGCATTGGTCGCCAGTGCGGGATCGAGGGGCTCGAGATCTTCACCGAGACCAAGACGGTCGGCTGGCCCGCCTGATGCCTGGACCGCTCGACGGCATCCGGATCATCGAGGTCGCCAGCTGGATGTTCATCCCATCCGGCGGCTCCGTGCTGGTCGACTGGGGCGCCGATGTCATCAAGGTGGAGCCCATGACGGGCGATCCGCAGCGCGGCCTGATCACCTCCGGCCTCCTGCCGGGCGGCGCGGGCGGCGTGAACTTCATGGTGGAGCAGCCGCACCGTGGCAAGCGATCGATCGGGCTCGACCTCTCACACGCCGATGGCCGCGAGGCCCTCATGAAGCTGGTCGAGACGGCCGACGTCTTTCTCACCAACTACCTGCCACCGATCCGCCGCAAGCTCCAGATCGACACCGAGGACATCCGGGCCCGCAACCCGAACATCATCATCGCCCGCGGCTCCGGCGCCGGCCCGAAGGGTCCGGACGCCGAGAAGGGTGGCTACGACGGCGCCTCGTTCTGGGCGCGCGGCGGCATGGGGATGACGATGCCAGGACGCGAGGACGGCTGGCCCAACGGGCAGCCAACGGCGGCGTTCGGTGACGTCATGGGTGGCCTCGCGACCGCCGGCGCCATCGCCGCCGCACTCGTGAAGCGCGAGCGCACCGGTGAGACGAGCGTCGTCGACGTGTCGCTCCTCGCCACCGCGATGTGGCAGCTCTCGCCGATGGTCATCGCGTCGAAGCTCTTCGGCTTCTCGAAGATTCCCGCCGGCGATCGCACCAAGAACCCGAACCCGGGCGTCGGCACGTACCGCACCAAGGACGACCGGTTCATCGCGCTCATCCTCCTGCAGAGCGACAAGTTCTGGGAGAACTTCGTGCAGCGCCTCGGCCTGCCCGAGATGGCCAACGACCCCAAGTTCGTCGACTCCGCGGCACGGGCCCAAAACGCCGAGAAGTGCATCGCGAGGCTCGACGAGGCCTTCGCCAGCTTGACCCTCGCCGAGCTGACCGAGGCTCTCGACGGCTTCGAGGGCGTGTGGAGCCCGTTCCAGACCCTCGACGAGCTCTACGAGGACGTGCAGGTCATCGCCAACGGCTACCTCCCGTCGGTGGTCGCTGGCAACGGCGACGAGATCCAGCTCGTGGCGAGCCCGGCCCAGTTCGACGAGGTGGCGGTCACCGTCGAACGGGCGCCAGAGCACGGCGAGCACACCGAGCTGCTGCTCATGGAGCTCGGCTACGACTGGGACCAGATCACCGCGATGAAGGAGTCAGGCGCCATCCTGTGAGTGTCGAGGCGCGCCTCACCGAGCTCGGCCTCGTGCTACACGGCCCTCATCCTCCGCACGATCCGCTCGACGCGGTGGTGGTGCACCAGGGCGTGGCGCGCACATCCGGCCAGCTGCCGCGCATCGACGGCCGGCTGACCTGCGTCGGCGTCGTGGGCGACACGGTCACCGTCGACGACGCGCGCGAGGCGGCGGCGGTCTGCGCCCTCAACGCGCTGTCGGTCCTGCAGGCCGAGCTGGGCTCACTCGATCGCGTCGAGCGCATCCTGAGCGTCACCGGCTACGTAGCCTCGGCACCCGGGTTCATCGAGCAACCCGCCGTGATCGACGGCGCGTCGCGCGTGCTGGTCGACGTGTTCGGCGATCGGGGTCGCCACACTCGGTCGGCCATCGGCGTGGCCGCGCTGCCGAGGGGCGGGGCGGTCGAGATCGAGCTCACGGCTGCCGTTACGAGCGAGAGGTAGGTTCCACCACATGGACGTCAGGTCGATCGAAGACGTCGTGCCCGTCGTCGAGCACAACGGCACCGTGCCCGTGTGGTGGCTGGTGCAGCCGAGGGAGATGCTCGAGCTCACCAAGGGCGGGCACCTCGAGCTGGTCAGCGAGTTCGAGGTGGCGGGCGGCGGCTACGTCGATCCCCACAGCCACCCCACCCACGAGTTCTATTACGTCACCTCGGGCCGCGGCCTCATGGAGATCGAGGGCGAGACCCGCGAGATCGGCCAGGGTGACCTGGTGCACATCCCGCCGATGGCGACGCACTCGTTGCGGCCGGTGAGCGACAACGCTCCCATCCACTGCTTCTGCTTCGCTGTCGCCACGCCCGACGCCGACGAGATCAACTACACCGAGCACTGATGTCCGACGGTGTGGCCACCGAGTTGCGGGCCCTCGGTGCGGCGACGCTCGGCGAGTGCGGGGCCCGGACCATGCTGCCGCGGATCAAGCCCGTGTGGCCGGGCGCGGCCGTCGCGGGGCCTGCCCTCACCGCACGATGCGGTCTGGCCGACAACCTCGCCATCCACGTGGCGGTGGCTCGGGCCGCCACCGAGGGCGCAGTCCTGGTCGTCGACGCCTCCGAGCTGCCCGAGCTCGGCTACTGGGGTGAGGTGCTCACCACCGCCGCCGAGGCCCGCGGCGTCGCCGGCCTCGTGGTCGACGGCGGCGTGCGCGACGTCGCCGCCCTCGAGGCCCACGGCTTCCCAGTGTTCGCGTCGCTCATCGCCCTGCCGGGAGCGGCGAAGGTGGCCGGCGGTACGGTCGGCCGTGCCGTCACGGTCGGCGGCGTGCCGATCGAGCCCGGCGATTGGATCGTCGGTGACGGCGACGGCGTGGTGGCGATCACCGTCGCCTCACTCGACCAGGTGCTCCTCGCGGCGAGGGCTCGAGCTGCGAACGAGCAACGGCTGTTCAACGAGCTGCGAGCCGGCGCCACCACGGTCGAGCTGCTCGTGCTCGACTCCACACAGCTCGACGAGGAACCGTAGCGATGCCCGAGAGCTTCGCCGTCCAAGCCGAACCGCTCACCGCAGCAGCGTTCGCACCGTTCGGTCAGGTGATCGCCACGGGCGACATGGTGATGGAGCTGCGCGAGGGCGAGCGCTTCCATCTCAACGTGCTCTCCTACGACCGTCACCCGCTCGTCTGCGACCACCTCAACCGCCACCACCGCGCCACCCAAGCCCTCGTCGCCCTCGCCGGCCGACCCACCCTCGTCGTCGTGGCACCGGCCGAGCTCGACTTCTCCAGCCGCGATCACCTCAGTGCGGTGCGGGCGTTCGTGTGCGACGGCACCGCCGGCATCAACATCGCGCTGTCCACCTGGCACTGGGGCCCGTACCCCCTCATGGAGCACGTCGATCTCGTCAACGTGCAAGGCGCCGGGTTCGCCGACGACAACGAGGTCGCCCACCTCGAGCGCGACCTCGGCGTCGTCGTCACCGTCCAGCTCTGACTGGACGCAGGCTGGAACAAGTCAAGCGCCGCACGAGACAGAAGCGCACTGATCGGAAGAGCGGTGCGCCGGTCGCACTACCGTTCCGGCCCATGACCACGTACCCGTACGAGGATCGCTTCGCCGTCAACCGCGTGCTACCCGACAAGGGTCGGCCCCGCGAGGAGATCCTCGCTGAGCTCGCCGCCATGGCCGAGGAGGAAGACGCCTTCTGGGAGACCGGGAAGTGCTCGGGCACGATGTACTGCGGCGACCACGAGCACTACGGGTTCATGACCGAGGCCTTCGGTCGCTTCGCCCACGTGAACGCGCTGCAGCGCGACATGTGTCCGAGCCAGACCAAGTTCGAGGCCGAGATCATCGCCATGACCCTCGACGTGCTCAACGGCAGCGCCGCCGCCGACTCGACACCCGTCGGCGTGGTGACCACCGGCGGCACCGGCAGCATCCTGCACGCCGTGCTCGCCTACCGCGAGCACGGCAGGCAGCAGCGCAACATCACGGCTCCGAACGTGATCAAGCCGGAGACAGCGCACCCGGCGTTCGACAAGGCCTGCCATCTGTTCGGCATCGAGCTCCGCATGGCACCGGTCAACCCGAAGACCACGCAGGTCGACGTCGACTGGGTGGCCGACCACATCGACGCCAACACCGTCGCCCTCGTCGGCTCGGCATGCAACTACGGCTACGGCACGGTCGACCCGATGGACGAGCTGTCGAGCCTCGCCCTGCAACGGAGTGTCGGCTTGCACGTCGACAGCTGCCTCGGGGGGTTCATCCTGCCGTTCGGCCAGAAGCTCGGTTACGACGTTCCCGTCTATGACTACCGGCTCCCGGGCGTCACGAGCATCTCGGCCGACACCCACAAGTACGGCTACGCGTTCAAGGGATCGTCGGTGTGCACGTTCCGCGACAAGGCGCTGCGCAACGCGCAGTACTTCTTCCTCACCGACTGGAGCGGCGGCAAGTACTGCTCGCCCGGCATCGAAGGCTCACGATCGGGAGGGTTGCTGGCCGCGACCTGGGCGGCGATGGTGAGCTTCGGGTGGGAGGGCTACCTGCGCTACGCCAAGAAGATCTTCGAGACATCAGCGGCGATGCAAGAGGCAGTGTGCTCACACCCTGAGCTGCAGATGCTCGGCGAACCGACGTTCCTGTTCAGCTTCACGTCCGACGAGTTCGACGTGTACCACGTGAACGACTTCATGCGCCCCAGGGGCTGGCGCTTCAACGGCCAGCAGTACCCGAACGCGCTGCACATGGCCGTGACGCGCCCGCAGACGCAACCCGGTGTCGCCGAAGCGTTCGCCGCCGACCTCGCCGAAGCCGTGCAGTACGCCGGCGAGCACAAGGACGAGCCTGCGAAGAGCGGCGCCATCTACGGCGGCGTGCTGGGTGGCATGACCTCGGAGGCCGACGAGTTCATACGCGCGGTGATGGCCGACATGATGGACGAGCAACAAGCCATCCCCTGACCGAGCGCAGCGAGGACAGCCCATGACCGAACGGTTCGTGCTCGCCATCGATCTCGGCACGACGGGATTGAAGGTCGGGCTCGTCTCCGTCACCGGCGAGATCGCGTGGACGAGGGACGCGGAGCTTACGACCAGCCTCCTACCCGGCGGCGGCGCCGAGCAGGACGCGGAGGAGTGGTGGCGGCTGATCACCGACTCAGCACGAGCCGGCATCGCCAGCGGCGCGGTCAACCCAGAGCACATCGTCGCGGTCAGCACGACCGGGCAGTGGGCCAGCACCGTGCCAGTCGACGAGCTCGGCGTCCCCGTCGGGCCGTGCATCCTCTGGATGGACACCCGCGGCGGCCGCCACATCCGCAAGCGCATCGGCGGCAACGTGTCCGGGTACAAGGCGAGGGCCATCGCCACGTGGATCCGACGCACGGGCGGCGCGCCCGCGACCAGCGGCGCTGACCCGATCGGGCACATGCTCCACCTCGGGATCGACCAACCCGACATCGCTCGCGCCGCTCGTTGGTACCTCGAACCTGTCGACTACTTGTCGATGCGCCTCACAGGCGAGGCGATCGCGACGCGCGCGTCGATGACCGGCGCATGGCTCACGAACAACCGCCACCTCGACACGCTCGTGTACGACGACACGCTGCTCAAGCTGGCCGGCGTCGACTCGTCGAAGCTGCCCCCGCTGCGACCTACCGCGTCGGTCATCGGTATGGTGCGCGATGACATCGCCGACGACCTCGGCCTCCCTCATGGCGTACAGGTCATCGCCGGCACTCCCGACCTGCACTCGGCATCCGTCGGCGCCGGCACCGTCTTGGACTTCCAGACGCACATGGCCATCAGCACCACGTCATGGATCAGCTGTCCGGTGTCGTTCAAGAAGACCGACGTTGTGCACCAGATCGCCTCGGTTCCCGGCGCCGGACCGCGGGGCTACCTCATCGCCAACAACCACGAGACGGCGGGCGCGTGCCTTCAATGGTTGCGCGACAAGGTCATCGCCCCCGCCGACGGGCTGGACCACAGCCAGCGCCCCGACTTCGATGCACTCGTCGACCTCGCCGCATCGGTGCCGCCTGGGTCAGGTGGTGTGATCTTCACGCCATGGCTCGCTGGCGAGCGCTCGCCCATCGACGACAAGAACGCGCGCGCTGGGTTCCACAACCTCTCGATCGCCACTGACCGCGCTGCAATGGTGCGCGCCGTGCTGGAGGGCGTCGCCTACAACAACCGATGGTTGCACGAGGCCGTCGAGCGGTTCGCGAAGCGACGGCTCGAGCCGATCCGCGTGTTCGGCGGCGGCGCGCAGTCCGACCTGTGGTGCCAGATCCACGCCGACGTCATGGACCGAACCATCGAGCGTCTCGCCGACCCGATCCACACCGGCCTGCGGGGCGCCGCCCTCCTCGCCGGCATCGCGCTGGGTGACGTCGATCGAGCGCGAGCACGGGACCATGCACCCAGCGACGTCACGTTCACGCCCGATCCCGACACGCGCGCCGACTACGAGCGGCTCTACCTCGAGTTCCCCAAGCTGTACAAGGCGCAGAAGGACATGTTCCGCCGACTCAACAGGCCAGGCGTCAGGCCTCGGGCATGAGGGCCGAGAAGTCGATGCTGTTGGTGTAGAGGCCGCCGCTGAAGCCGCCGTCGGTGAACAGGGTGGTCGCCGTCGTGTAGCTCTGCCGGGGGCTGTTCAGCATGATGAGCGACCACGCCTTCGCCGACTCGAAGTTGCTACCTGAACGCGGATGTTAGGGCCTCGGCTCCTTCGGCAGGCCGAGCACGCGTTCGGCGATGATGTTCTTGTTCACCTCGGTGGTGCCGCCGGCGATGCTGACCGACACCGACGACAACAGCCCAGCAGCCCACGGCCCAGTAAGCGCATGCACGCCGAGCACGTCGGTGGCGGTGCGCGCCAGGGCCTGCGATGTGGTCGACCAGGCGAGCTTGATGACGCTCCCCTCCGCTCCTGGCTGCCGACCGCTCAGCGCCGCGCCGAGCGAGCGCTTGGCGAGGAACTCGAGGTTGCGAACCTCGATGTAGCGCGCCATGAGAGCCGATCGGGCGACCGGCGCATCGATCGGCCGGCTGCCGTCGACGCGCGGCGTCGCGGCGTCTTCGAGCAGCCGGTCGAGCCGCTGGCGCAGGCTGATGTAGAGGCTGGCCACGCCCGCGCGCTCGTTGCTCAATGTGCTGGTAGCAACGGTCCAGCCCTCGTTGATCTCGCCGAGCAACGCCGACACCGGGACCCTGGCGTCGGTGAAGAACAGCTCGCTGAAGCCGGAGTCGCCGGCCATCGTCAGGATCGGCCTGGCCTCCACCCCCGCGGTGCGCATGTCGACGAGCAACGCGGTGATGCCCTTGTGCTTGGGCGCCTCGGTGTCGGTGCGCACATAGAGCTGGCACCAGTCGGCCCGATCACCGTTGGAATTCCAGGTCTTCTGTCCGTTGATCACGAAGTGGTGGCCGTCGCGGACGGCGCGGCAGCGCAGCGAGGCGAGATCTGACCCAGCCTCTGGCTCGGACATGCCCTGGCTCCAGATCTCGTCGCCGCGCAGCATCGGCCGCAGGAACCGCTGCTTCTGCTCGGTGGTGCCGTAGGCCATGATCGCCGGCGCGATGTTGGCGACGCCGATGACGTTGACCGGCCCAGGCGCCCCGGCTCGCGCCATCTCCTCGTTGTAGACCAGCTGCTCGAGGATGCCCGACCCACGACCGCCGAACTCGACCGGCCACGCGACGGCGCCGTAGCCGGCGTCGACGAGGGTGGCGTTCCAGCTCCGATGCGCGTCAAACGCCGCGTCGCTGCCCAGCTTCCGGAGTGGCGCGGCGACGTCATCGGTGAAGCTCGCGTCGAGCCACGAGCGCAGCTCGAGGCGGAACGCGTCGGCCGCGGCCGCTTCGCTCAGTGCATCCATCGATTCAGCGCGGGCCGGTGGGTGTCGCGTTCTTCTTCACGTCGCGGAACGCGACGTCGCGGTCGGCGGCAAACTCGCGCGGCATCCCGAGCACGCGCTCGCTGATGATGTTCCGCTGGATCTCGTTGCTGCCGCCGCCGAGCGACATGGCCTGCCGGCGGAGGAAGGCCTCAGCCAGGCCGGGACCGACGGCCGTGCTGCTCTCTGGCCACACCACCCCGTCGCTCCCCGCGATCTCGACGCTGATCTCGGCCTGCCGCATGACGAGGGTTGCGCCGAAGAGCTTGAGGATCGAGCCGGACGGCGGAGCCATCGTCCCGGTGGCCATGCCCTTGGTGATCCGCGTGACGAGGTGGCCGCTGACCAGCTGCAGGACGTGGGCCTCGGCGACCAGCTGGCGGACGTGGTCGTCACCGCTCTGACCCGTCTCCTTGGCCAGGGCCACCAGGCTCGTGTCGGGGCCAGACCGGTCGTGGCCGACGGAACGGCCGCTCGTGTACGGCGATCCTCCGCCCACCGCCGTGCGCTCGTGCATCAAGAGCGCGGACGCGACCGTCCAGCCGTCGTCGACCTCGCCGACGACGTCCTCGACGGGGATCGCCACGTCGTCGAAGAACTCCTGGCAGAACTCCATGGACCCGTCGACCTGGCGGATCTGGTCGACCTGGATGCCCGGCTGGTGGATCTTCACGATGAGCATCGTCAGTCCGCGGTGCTTCGGCACGTCCCAGTTCGTGCGGGTCAGGCACATCGCGTAGTCGCTCGCGAAGGCCGCCGAGCTCCAGATCTTCGAGCCGTTGAGCACCCACACGTCACCATCGCGGTCGGCGCGCGTGATGCAGCCGGCGAGGTCGGAGCCGCCGGTGGGCTCTGACAGGAACTGCACCCACAGCTCCTCGCCGCGCAGGATCGCCGGCAGGTGCCGCAGCTTCTGCTCGTGGGTGCCGAAGTCGACGAGCGTGGCGGCCAGGATCGACAGGGTGGGCACGTTCAAGGAGAACGGCATGTCGTAGGGCCGCGATTCATCGGTGAACGCGCGCTGGTGCTCGGGGGTCAGGCCGAGACCGCCGTAGGCCGCCGGGAAGCAGATGCCCGCGAAGCCGCCGTCCCAGAGCGTGCGCTGTAGGGCTCGCTCGTGGTCGCGTCGCCCGTCGGAGGAAGGGTCGGCCGGCTCACCGTCCAGGGGAGGCATGGTGTCGGCGAACCAGGTACGAGCCCGGATGCGGAACTCCTCCACGGGTTCGACCTCAGCGCTCATGACGCCAGCCCTTGGTCCATCCCCACCAGCACCGCGATGCGCTCCCGGTGCTCCGATGGCGAGCCGTACATGCCCCGGTTCACGGTCGCCCGCCGCAGGTAGAGGTGGATGTCGTGCTCCCAGGTGACGCCGATGCCGCCGTGCATCTGGACGCAGTCCTGGATGATCTCCGTGGCGTGGGGGCCGACGTAGGACGCGGCGCCGCTCACGACTTCGGCGGCGTTGGCGTCGGCGTGCTGCACCGCGAGGTCTGCAGCGGTGGCGGTGGCGTGACAGGCCTCCAACCACACCTTCATGTCTGCGAAGCGGTGCTTCAGTGCCTGGTAGGACGAGAGCGGCCGGCCGAACGAGTAGCGGTCCTGGGCGTACTCGCAGGTGAACTCGAACACCCGATCCGTCGCGCCGACCGTCTCGGCGAGCTGCAGGCACAGCGCGATCTGGAGCTGGCGTTCAACGTCGTCGGCCGCGCCGCCGATCTCCCCGACCACCGCCGATCCCGGCACCACCACCCCGTCGAAGCGGACCTCGGCGTAGCGCTTCACCAGGTCGAGGCTCCGCATCGGCGTGATGGTCACGCCTGGCGCGCCGGCGGGAACGAGCAGCTGGGTCAACCCGGCGCCGGCGCGAGCGGTCACCAGCAGGTGATCGGCCTGCGCCCCCGCCTCCACCGGTGCCTTCGCGCCGGAGAGGACGAAGCCATCGCCGCGTGGTTCCGCGGTCAGCGCCACCCGCGCTGCGTCCCATCGCGCGCCCGGCTCGGCGAAGCACCACGCCGCCACGTGCTCGCCGGCGACGATGCCGGGAAGGAGCTCCGCGCGCTGCGCATCGGACCCCGATGCAGCAATCGCGCTGGCGACCACGTTGGCCGGCAGGAGCGGCCCTGGCGAGACCAGCCGCCCCATCTCCTCGGCCACGAGGACGAGGTCGAGCAGGCCGTGGCCGCTCAGGCTCCCGCCGCCGAGCTCCTCCGGCACGAGCATGGAGGTCCAACCGAGCCCAGCACCGCGGCGCCAGTAGTCGTGGTCATAACCGGCGGGATCGTGCTCGAGCGCCCGCACGGTCGTGAGCGGACACGCGGCGCCGAGGAACTTCCGCGTCGTCTGCCGGAAGAACTCCTGGTCGTCGCTCAGCTCGAGCTCCACACTGGCCTTTCTCTGGATCGGGGCGGAGCATATAGTTTCATCTAACAGTCCTGTCATCAATGTCGCCCGGGGGAAGCCATGCCGTCTCGTCAGCTCGACTTCGAGGTCTTCGACGCCGACAACCACATGTACGAAACGAAGGATGCGCTGACCAAGTTCCTCCCTCCGGAGTACGCCGGCGTCATCGACTTCGTCGAGGTGCGCGGCCGCACCAAGATCACGGTCAAGGGCCGCATCAGCGACTACATCCCCAACCCCACCTTCGACCGCGTCGCCGCGCCCGGCGCCCAGGAGGAGTACTTCAAGACCGGCAACCCGGACGGCAAGTCGCGGCGAGAGATCATGGGCAAGGCGATCGAGGCCCTCCCCGCCTACCGCGACCCTGCGCCCCGCCTCGAGCTGATGGACGAGCTCGGCCTCGACCGTGCGCTCATGTGGCCGACCCTCGCCAGCCTCGTCGAGGAGCGCCTCCGCGACGACCCCGATGCCACCCACGCCGTCGTCCACGCCCTCAACCAGTGGATGCACGAGCACTGGACCTTCAACTACGAGAACCGCATCTTCCCGGCGCCGGTGGTCACCCTTCCGATCGTCGACGAGGCGATCAAGGAGCTCGAGTGGGTGCTCGAGCGGGGCGCCAAGATCATCCTCGTCCGACCCGCTCCTGTGCCCGGCTTCCGCGGCCCACGGTCGTTCGCGCTCCCCGAGTTCGACCCGTTCTGGGAGCTCGTGCAGGAGGCCGACGTCGTCGTCGGCATGCACGCGTCTGACAGCGGCTACCAGCGCTACCTCAACGAGTGGGAGGGCGTGCGCGACGACGAGATGACGCCCTTCAAGGGCGGCTCCGCGTTCGCAGCCATCATCGGTGGGGGCCACCGCGCGATCACCGACACCGTCGCGTCGGCCATCGGCCACGGCCTCTGCACCCGCTTCCCCCGCCTCAAGATCACGCCCGTCGAGAACGGCAGCGGCTGGGTGCGCCCGATCCTCCACGACATGGAGCAGGCCTACGCGACCAACCCCCACATGTTCGAGGAGGACCCGGTCACGGTCTTCAAGCGCAACATCTTCGTGCACCCCTTCCACGAGGACGACCCCGTCGGCCTCGTCGGCGTGATCGGCGTTGACAACGTGCTGTTCGGCTCTGACTACCCCCACCCGGAAGGGATGGCCGACCCGATCAGCTTCGTCGACGATCTGCAGGGCCTCCCCGATGACCAGGTCGCGAAGGTGATGGGCGGCAACCTGGCGCGCCTGATGAACGTCGCTGCCTAGTGGCATGGGGACGCGCTTCTGCAGCGCTCGGCCGGCAACGACACGACAGTGCGTGAGATGGCCGCCTGTCTCGACGCCACCATCGGCAACCTCTAGCGGAGGCTGGCCACCTGATGTTCCCTGGGTTCCACGCCCGCTCCCGTCCCGACCACCCTGCCATCGTCATGGCGGGCAGCGGCGAGACCGTCACCTACGCCGAGCTCGACGAGCGCTCCAACCGGCTGGCCCAGCTGTGGCACGCGCGGGGCCTGCGCCGCGGCGACCACGTCGCCATCCTCCTCGAGAACGACCCTCGCTGGTTCGACGCGGTGTGGGCCGCCCTGCGGTCGGGCCTTTACTACACGCCGGTCAACTTCCACCTGACCGCGCCGGAGGTCGCCTACATCGTCGAGGACTGCGGCGCTCGTTCGGTCCTCACCTCCGCCGCACTCGCCGACAAGGTCAGCGACCTCAACGTCGAGATCCCCCTCGTCCTCGGCGGCGACATCGACGGGTGGGAGCGCTACGAGCAGGCGGTCACGGGCCAGCCCAGCACCGCGCTCGAACGCGAGCCGGAGGGCGCCGGGATGTTCTACTCCTCCGGCACGACCGGCCGGCCCAAGGGCATCCTCTTCCCGCTGCCCGACCGCACCGTGCACGACGACCACCCGCTCGTCACCATGAAGAGCCCCATCGGCAACACCGCCGACAGCGTCTACCTCTCGCCCGCTCCGATGTACCACACCGCCCCCGTCGTCACCTGCACGCTGGCCCACCGCGTCGGTGCCACCACCGTCGTCATGGAACGGTGGGACCCTGAAGCGTGCCTGGCTGCGATCGAGCGCTACCGCTGCGACCGCGCCCAGTTCGTGCCGACGATGTTCGTGCGCCTTCTCAAGCTGCCGCCGGAGGTGCGCGACCGCTACGACGTGTCGTCCCTCGAGCTGGTGACCCACGCCGCCGCGCCCTGCCCGGTCGAGGTCAAGCGGCAGATGATGAGCTGGCTGGGCCCGATCATCTGGGAGTACTACGCCGGGTCGGAGAACGTCGGCTCGACGCTCATCGGACCGGAGGAGTGGCTCGCCCACCCGGGCTCGGTCGGGCTGCCCCGCTTCACCACGGTCCACATCTGCGACGAGGAGCACCGCGAGCTGCCGATCGGCGAGATCGGCAACATCTGGTTCGACACGCCGGGCGCCGCCTTCGAGTACCACGGCGACCCGGCCAAGACTGCCGCCTCCCGCAGCCCGGAGGGCTGGTTCAACCTCGGCGACGTCGGCTACCTCGACGACGACGGCTACTTGTACCTCACGGACCGCCAGTCCTTCACCATCATCTCCGGTGGCGTGAACATCTACCCCCAGGAGGCGGAGGACGCGCTCGTGCTGCACCCGGCAGTCGCCGACGTGGCGGTGTTCGGCGTGCCCAACGATGACCTGGGCGAGGAGGTGAAGGGTGTCGTCCAGCTGCTCGACCCTGCGGCGGCTGGGCCGGACATGGAAGCCGAGCTGCTCGCCTTCTGCCGCGAGCGGCTGGCCCCCTTCAAGTGCCCGAGGTCGATCGACTTCGAGGCCGAGCTGCCGCGCCAGGACACGGGCAAGCTCTACAAGCGGCTGCTCAAGGACCGCTACTGGGGCGACCGCGCCTCGCGCATCGTCTGAGTGATGGAGTTCGACCCGTTCAGCACCGAGTTCTTCGAGCGACCCTATGAGGTCTACCGCTGGTTGCGCGACGAAGCGCCCGCCTACCACAACGAGGACCTCGGCTTCTGGGCCGTGTCGCGCTACGACGACTGCGTCGAGGTGCACCGCGACGTCGCCACCTACACCTCGACCCGAGGGCTGACCCTCGACCACCTGAGGAGCGCTGACTTCGCCAGCATCGCCGAGCGGATCAGCTCGATGATCATGATGGATCCGCCGATGCACGAGCGGATGCGCAAGCTCGTGAGCCGCGCCTTCACGCCCCGTCGCATCGCCGAATGGGAGCCGGTCGTCCGGACGGTCATCGGCGACGTGCTCGACCAGCTGACCGGTAGCGCCAGCTTCGACGCGGTGGTCGACTTCTCGGGTCCGTTCCCGGTGGAGGTCATCTGCTCCATCGTCGGAGTGCCAAAGGCCGACCGGCAGCAGATCCGACACTGGACCGACGCCATGCTCGAGCGGGAGGTTGGCAACCCCTTCCCGACCAGCGCCGGCCTCGACGCGGCCTTCGCGTCAGGCGCGTACATGCTGGCGCTGGTCACCGACAAGCGCCGCAACCCGTCCGACGACATGATCGGCCACCTGATCGACGCCGAAGTCGAGCGGGAGAATGGCGAGGTCGACCACCTGAGCGACGATGAGATCGCCGGCTTCGTCGGTTTGCTCACCGCGGCGGGCAGCGAGACCGTGACGAAGCTCGTCGGCAACGGCGTGATGACCTTCGCCGAGCACCCGGACGAGCTTGCCCAGCTCGTCGCCGACCCTTCGATGGCACCGGCTGCCGTAGACGAGGTGCTCCGCTACAAAGCGCCCTCGCAGTACCAAGGTCGCTACTCGCGGCGCGACCGCGAGTGGCACGGCGTGACCATCCCTGCCGGCAACCCGGTCCTGATCGTCACCGGCGCCGCCAACCGTGACCCGCGTGCCTACGACGACCCCGACCGCTTCGACATCGATCGCGACGCGCCGCTCGGGATCAGCTTCGGCCACGGCATCCACTACTGCATCGGTGCGCATCTTGCGCGCCTCGAGGGCACGATCGCGTTCTCCGAGCTGTACCGGCGCTGGCCCGACCTCGACGTCGACCTCGACAGCGTGGGCTGGGTGCACATGACCAACGTCGCTGGCCCCGCCCGCGTCCCCGTCACCATCTAGCTGTCATGCGTTCTGGTCAGCCGCCGACGCGGCGGTGGGCGTCGGCGATCAGCCCCGGGAGCATCTCCGCCATGCGGGCGAGGATGTCTCTGTCGCCGCGACGGCTGGCGTGCTTGGCGATGAGCGCCATGGCCGCCGCCTCCTTGTAGCGGGTGAGCGCGTGGAACCACTCGAGGTCAGCGGTGGGCGCGCCGACGGCTTCCTCGTAGGCCTCGAGCAGCTCGCGGTCCGATGGCACGCCCGAGTCCACGCCAGGGGTGACGACGGGGTGCTCGGCTTCCTCGGTGAAGAAGAGGAACCACGACAGGTCGATGCGCGGGTCCGACAGCGACCAGATCTCCCAGTCGATGATGGCGAGCACCTCCTCGCCCTCGGCGAGCATGTTGCCGAGCCGGTAGTCGCCGTGCACGACGACTGGTGGCACGGCGTCGGGCGCGGTGGCGCGCAGGGCTTCGGCGCAGCTCAAGTAGCCAGTGCGGACCTCGGCCGGCACCGTGTCGAAGGTGCGAGTCCAACGGTCGACCTCGCCGACGAGGGTGGTCTCCGGCTCGTCCCCGAGCCCGATGCTCGCCGGGGCCACGTGGTGGAGGGCGGCCAGCATCCGCGCCGCAGCGAAAGACCGTCCCCGCACGATGTCGTCGGGCCGCCGGTTGCGCAGCGCCTCGAGCAACGGCTCAGCGCACTCCTCCGCCCCGAAGCCGGAGGCGAAGAACGGCGGCACGTCATCGGGTTCGCCGGCGTCGGTGAAGAGGACGGGCGGCACGCGCACGCCCGGTCGGCCGTCGAGCGCGGCCATGCAGCGCGCCTGTCGGAGCACATCGCGGTTGCGCACGGGCGGCAGCCCAGGTGGCGCCACCTTGAGCACGAGGCGCGGGTGCTCAGGCGGGCCGCCAACGACGTCACCGGCGTACACGAGGCCGACGGTGCCGCCCTCCAGCGGCTCGACTCGGTCACGATGGGGCGGAGACTAGCGACCTGTTCACTACGCTCTGCCGGATGGGGAGTCTCCGGGTCGAGATCGCCGACGACATCGCGACCGTCACCTTCGACCGGCCGCCGGTCAACGCCATCGACGCGCCCGCGATGCAGGAGCTGGCCGAGATATTCAGCTCGTTCGACGACCGCCGCGACGTGCGCGCGGCCATCTTCACGGCTGCGGGTGACCGCGCCTTCATGGCCGGCGTCGACCTCAAGAGCGTCGCCATCGACGCGTCGGCGGAGGTCCCTCCATCGAGGATGGTTGACCCCGGTCGCGCCGCTCGCGCCGCCATGTGGGCCATCACCGACTGCGCCGTGCCTGTGATCGCGGCCGTCAACGGACCCGCCATCGGCGCTGGGCTGGCCTTCGCGGCATGCTGCGACATCCTCGTCGCGTCCGAGGGTGCCACCTTTGGCACGACCGAGATCAACGTCGGCCTGCTCGGCGCAAGCGCCCACCTCTCACGGCTCGTCGGCCGCTACAAGGCGCGCGAGATGTTCTTCACGGGCGAGCTCGTCCCTGCGAGCGAGCTGCACCGGCTCGGTGCGGTGCGAGCGGTCGTGCCCCACTACCAGCTCATGGCGACGGCACGCGAGCTGGCGCTGGTGCTGGCGGCCAAGAGCCCCATCGCGCTGCGGATGGCAAAGGACTCCATGGACCGGGTCGAGGGCCTGCCCCTGAAGGAGGCCTACCGGATCGAGCAGGAGTACACCCGGCGCCTCATGCAGTACGACGACGCCGCCGAGGCAAGGCAGGCGTTCTTCGAGAAGCGCGATCCCGAGTGGAGATGGAGCTGATGGAGCTTCGCCCCGGTCTCCGACTCGAGAGCGCGACCTGCGACACCCAGGTCGTCGTCGTCAGGGCGCCGAAGGACGCGCCCGACGTCGACCTCCGCTGCGGTGGCGAACCGATGCGTGATCTGGGCTCGTCGACCGAGCGGGTCCCGGCCACCGCCACCGGCGAGGGGACCGCGCTCGGCAAGCGCTACAGCCAGGACGACATCGGTCTCGAGGTGCTGTGCACCCATGCCGGTGCGGGCACGCTCGCCGTCGGGGACGCGCCGCTGGCAGTCAAGGGAGCCAAGCCCCTCCCGTCGTCGGATTGAAAGCGCCTTAGCTCCCTCCGACTTAGCTCCAGGCGATGGCGGAGGCGTCGAGGTGTTCGCCGCTGGGGTTGGTCCAGTGGTGGGTGCGTAGGAGCTGGCCCGGTGGGGCGTCGGGTGGTCGGGGGCTGGGGCCGCGGATCGGTGTGCCGTCTGCGTAGGTGAAGGTGAAGGTGAGCCCGCCGGGTGTGGTTGGGTCGCCGCGGATGCCGAGCCGGCCTGGTGGTGCATGCGGTGGTGGGCGGGGCAGACGGCGGCGAGGTTGTCGGGGACGGTGAGGCCGCCGTCTCCCCAGTGGAGGATGTGGTGGATGTGCAGCCAGCGGCACACGTCGCAGCCGGGGATGACGCATCCGCCGTCGCGCTGCTCGATGAGCGCCCGGATCCGGGGCGGGACGGTGCGGGCGAGCTCGGTTGATGCGATGGGGATGCCGTCGCGTTCGATGATGCCGCGGAGGGTCGCGTCGCAGCTCAGGTAGCGGCGGGTCGCGTCTGAGAGGAGCGGTCCGAGGTGCAGGCGGGTGTCGGCGGGGTTGTCGGCGTCGATGTAGATGATCGCCTGGAACCGCTCACCGATCGGCCGGCCCGCGCTGGCATCGGCGTCGAGGGCGCGGAGTGCGGTCTCGGCTGCGTGGATGAGCGCGTCGACCCAGCTGATCGAGGTCTCGGTGCCGACGGCATCGCCGCGGTCGTTGGTGTGGCGGTGGTCGAAAAGGTCGGCCCGTCCCCGCTCGAGCATCTTGACCAGCACCGCACCCTTGTCCGGGCACAGGTCGAACCGGCCCCGGCAACGACCGTCGTCATCGAAGCCATACGAGAGGACGTCGCGACCGCTGGCCGGGTCGGCTTCGGCCGGCACCGGATCGGCTTGGGGCGGGGCCGGGATGGTGCGCAGGGCCCGGTGCAGCTGGTTGACGGTGCAGTTCGGTGCGAGCTGCGCGACCTGATCGTCGTGGGCAGCGTCGGTGTGCGCGCAGACGGCGTGGACCTGGTCCTCGCTCAACGACCCGGCCTCGAACACCGCGGCGACGGCGGGCAGATCCGCCAACGCACGCGCGCTGGCGACCAGGCGGCGGGCCCGCGCCGGGGACACCCCGCAGCGCCACGCCACCCACTGCTCGGGGCCGGCGATCCCATCGACGCGCCACGCGCCGACAGCCAGCACCTCGCCGATCGCGGTGATCAGATCTGCGGTCGCCACGTTGAGGAGCCCCATGGCTGCCTCGACCCGCCCCTCGGCAGCGTTCAGCGTCACCTGAGGGACGAATCCGGTGACCTCGGCCAGCGCCATGCGCTGAGTCTATCGAACATATGTTCGCTTCACAACAACAAACGACGTGACTCTCGTCACACTCACAGGGCGCGGTAGCGCTCGGGACCCGGCATTCCCGCGCGACCCGAGCCCCAGCCGCCTGCTCATGGAGGTTGCCGAACTGCCCGCGGTGCGGTTCTTCGTCGGCGTGCTACCGGATGTCGCGTACGAGGCGACCGGCTTCTCCGGTGGCGAGAGGGTGATGCACACCGACCGCCCGTAGGTCGTCGGCGGACGCTTCTGAGTCGGTCGCGAGGCTTTCGACGGGGCTAAGCGATTTCGCCGCTCCCAGCATCTTGTGCGTGATGATCGACGCGGAGGTGTCGTGGGTGGGGCTGGGCGATCGGGTTGCTACGAGTGAGGGCGCCGAGTTCGACGCGCTCTGCATGAGGTCCTACCCCCACGTGGTGAGAGCGGTCACGCTCTACTGCGGGGACCAGGCGGTCGCGGAGGAAGCGGCCCAGGAGGCGCGCGATCAGATCGTGCTTGGTCGCGCCGAACATCGACGCGCTTGAGTTCACCTTCGAGGAGTACGTCATCAACTACAACGACCCGGACCCCCAACCCGAACCCGCGCCGCAACCTGAGCCTATGTCGGTGCCGACCTTTGAAGTCGATGGGCTCGACGGTGCGCGGGTTATCGTCGCGGCCCTACCGCGCTTGACCAAGACAGCGACCGGCTACGCGAGCGGCGAGAAGGTGATGTTCACCGACCGTCCTTGACGGACACCGAGCGGTCACGCGCGGGATGTGCCTGATACCGCGGTGAGCAAAGGGAGAGTGGGGCCGATGGACGGTTGGCTGATTTAGCTCACCCTCAGCCGAACCGGTCGTTGAGCATCGCGACGACACCGCGGCGATCGACCTTGCCAGAGTCCAGCCACGGCAGCTCGTCGTCGGTCATGAGCACGGCGATGTGGCGCGGCACCTTGTAGGACGCTAGGTCGGCGCGCAGCCGAGTCGCGATCTCGTCTGCGGTCATGGCGTGCCCGTCGGCCAGCACCACGGCAGCAGCCACGTCCTCGCCCCGCTCGCCGCCCGGGATGCCGACGACGACGGCCCGGCTGATGGCTGGCTGCTCTTCGAGCAGCACTTCGATCTCGCGCGGCGACACGTTCATGCCGCTCGACTTGATCTGGTCCCCCAACCGGCCGGTGAAGAAGAAGTGGCCATCGTCGTCGAACCGGCCGCCGTCGCCGGTGCGGTACCAACCGTCGGCGGTGAAGACCTCGTCGCGCTCGCGGCGGTGCAGTCCGGTCATCAGCGAGTAGCCGCGGACCCACAGCTCGCCGTCCACGACCTTGTGCTCGACGCCGGGCACCGATCGACCGAACGAGCCCCGCTTGGCCTCGTCCAGGACGGTGCCCTCGTCGTCGATGAGGTGGGGTCCGAGCGTCTCGGTCATGCCGAGGGAGCCCGCGAGCAGGCCAGGGTCCGCGGGCCGTAGCCCGGGCGGCAGCAGGTCGGGAAGGCTGCCACCGCGGATCGCCGACAGGTCGCGACCGGCGAAGCTCGGGTGCTCGGTCAGGGCCGGCGCCATGTGGGGCCAGCCGAGGACGTGGGTGACCCGCTCCCGCTCGAGCAGGTCGAGCGTCGCGCCCGGCTCGAACCGCTCCTCGAACACGAGCGTCGCGCCCGCGTGCATGGCGCGCACGAGCGCGAACACGAGCCCGCCGACCCAGAAGAGCGGCATGGGCGTGTAGACGCGGTCGCCGGCCTCGAGCCGCCGGAAGCGAGACAGGTTGCGGGCGTGGCGCACGACCGCGCCGTGGGTGTGGACCGCGCCCTTCGGATCGGCGGTGCTACCCGAGGAGTAGATGACGACCATCGGGTCGGCCGGTACCACCTGCTCCTCTACCGCGGCGAGCAGGTCGTCACCGATCTCGGCGCCCCGCTCGACGAGCTCGGTCACGGGCGCCGCCCACACGCGGTCGACCGCGCCGAGCACCCAGACGGCGCGCAGGTAGGGGTGCGACCGCGCCCGGATGCGCTCGTGGCCGTGGTCTCCGATCCCTTCCACCGCCAGCTCGAGCCGTTCGACGTAGTCGTGGCCGAGGTGACGATCGACGGTGAGCAGGACGCCCACGTCCGCGTGCCGGAGGGCCCAGGCCAGCTCGCGCGCCGGCGCGTACGTGTTCAGCAGCGGCACCACCGCGCCGATCCGTGTCGCGGCAAGCCACGCCACGATCCAATCGGGCCCGTTCGGCGCGAGCAGCCCGACGCGCGACCCCTTACCGACGCCACCGGCCAGGAGGCCCTTGGCCATCGCCGCCGAGGCGTGCTCGGCCTCGGCGTAGGTCAGCGCGCGCCCGTCGAGCACCGCCAGCTGCCGATCGCCGTGAAGGGCTGCGAGGTGGCGGATCAGCCCCGCCGCGGTCGGCGTCACTCGCTCACCTCGTCGACGAGACCCCAGCCGAGCGCGGTCTCGGCGTCGATGAGGGACCCGGAGAGCGCGAGGTGCGCGGCGCGCTGCCGGCCGATGCGCCGGGGGATGCTGACGGTGCCGCCGGCGCCGGGCACGAGACCCATGGCGACCTCGGGCAGGGCGAAGGTCGCGTCCGGTGCGGCGACGACCTGGTGCGCGAACGCGGCCAGCTCGACGCCCGCGCCGCGGCAAGCACCGTGCACGTGCGCGACCACGCGAAGACGCGAACGGGCCAGCCACGCCGCGGGGCTGCGCGTAGTGCGCACGATGTGGCCGCTCATCGGATCCGGCACCGTGCCGAACTCGCGCAGGTCGCCGCCGCTGCAAAACGCCGGGCCAGCGCCGCGCAAGTGCACCTCCGCGATGTCAGGGTCGGCGAAGGCGACCCGCAGCGCGTCGACCAGTCCGTCGCGCATCGCCGCGGAGAACGCGTTGCGGACCGCGGGACGGTTCAGGGTCATGTTGAGGATGTCGCCGTCGCGGGTCACGAGCACTGGCTCGCCGTCGTCGCCGCCCTGCTTCCGGTCCGGTTGGGCGGCGAGCCAGCGCGCGAAGTCGGGGCCCGCTTGCAGCGCCGAGTAGGCGAGCGACTCGCCGACGAGCGCATCCTTCGGGCGCGTGCTGCTGGTCAGCCGCAGCAGCTGCACGAGCGTCACCGCTGCAGTGGATGAGGCTTGTACCGCGCGGTCGAGTTCGAGGAGCACTTCCCCGTCCGGATCGTCCACCCACGGTGACGGCGCGCCACGATCGGACGTGAGCAGCACGTCGAGCTCGGCCGGCGGGTGCGGACGTGGTCCGTGGCGGTGCACTCCGACAAGAACGCAGGGCAGGTCGAGGATCTCGTTGAGCGTGGGCTGGTCCGCCGGAAGCCCGATGGCAAGCAGCGGCCGCCCAGCCAGCGGGCCGATGGACTCAGGATCGAGCCCGCCGCCGATGAGCGCCATCACGTCGGTCGCCGACTGGACCTCCGGCGTGGTCACCCTCACCCGACCAGACGCGTCTTGAGGCAATGCCTCGCGCATATGCAAGTCATTGCCTCAAGTCTGCGATCCGACAGGTATTGCCTCGGGACGGGTCGCACCGGCACGGGCGGAGCGTAACCTCGCCCGGTGGCGCACCTCAGCGAGCAGGCGCTCCCGCCCCCGCCGGCGCACGCGAGGGCCCGCCTCGATGCCGCCGCGGCGGCGCTCGCCGAGACATCCGCGAGCATCGGCGCCGAGGTCCGCGTGGACATCGACGAGCTCCTGTTCGGCCGCGCCGCGCTGACCGGCGCCGTGGCGCAGGGCCGAGTCTCGGCCGGCGGAACATGCCGGCTCGTCGCCACCGCCGACGGCTGGCTCGCGGTGAACCTGGCCCGCCCGGACGATATCGATGCGGTCGAGGCCCTCCTCCGCCGGCGGGTCACCGGGGATGTCTGGGACGAGCTCGAGCTCACGGCCGCGGCGACGACCGCTGCGGACCTCGCGGACCGCGCCCAGCTGCTCGGCATCCCCGCGGCGGCGCTGGGCAGCTGCGCACCGCCCGTCCGAGAGCCGCC
>CAYSAC010000012.1:0-31772 GCA_964428815.1 uncultured Acidimicrobiaceae bacterium
ACCTCGATCAGCGCCTCGACGGCCTCATCCAGGACCGCATCCAAGACACCCAGGGACGCAAGGATGCGCGCGCTAAGCAGGCCGGAGTCTGCTTTGCTAATCCCCCACACCCTGAGCGAGCGCGGCTTCGCACCATCGTGGCCCGGCGTGTTCCCAGGTCCTGATATAGCGCACGATCAGGCGACAACGAGCTCGATCGACGCGATCAGGTGCTCGAGTAGCGTCCGGCTTGCCGCCGACTTCCCGTGGACACTGACCACGTACCGGATACCTTCGGCATCCCAATAGCCGAGCAGGTGGCCGGCGTGTGCTCCCTCCCCGTGGCGGGTGTTCGCTGCCGACTCGTCTGACCGCTCCGGGCAGTCGAGGACGGCCACACTCAGACCGTCGATCCGTCCCATATCGGTACCCCTGTAGCACGCAACTGGTGGCGCGTCAGTGACGCGCCGCGCCTCCACCCTCGCGTGGCGAACCTCACCGAGCTCCTCACCACCGTCGAAGTCGGCGATGTCCATGGAGAACAACCGATGCAAGGTCTCGTCGCCGCCAGCGAGACTGACGCATCCGTCGTCGCAGCCCACGGACGCACCATGGACGGTCGGGACGTTCGATGGGCACGGAACGGCGAAGCCCAATTCCGCAGCGGCATCTTGACACTGCGACGCGAGAGTCGGTGACGCCGGCATCAACGGGACACTTCCCGCGATCGAAGGATCTAGGGATGAGACGTCGGTCGTTTGCCCAGTCGATGCATCGCCTTGGTCTGAAGAGGAGCATGAAGCCAACCACGCCACCGCGATGGCCGCGACGACTCGGGAGAAGGCAGCCACTCGTGCAGCCTGCCACCATCGTGAATGCCGGTAGAGGGCATTGCCGAGACGATCACGCCGTCGCAGCGATGTCCGACGACTCGATCCCGAAACCAGGGATTTCGATCGACCGGAGTCTGGTTCGCTAATCCCCCACCATTGGCTGCGGCCCCACTATGGCGCCAGGTGAAGCCTTCTCGGGCAACACCGCGCACCGCGCCCTACAACGACTCCGCTTCTGGGACGACGTCGCACGTGAACAGCTTCCAGCAACGATCTGACAACTCTTGCCGCCACCGATCAGGTTGTGATGGGGTGGCGCCGAAGATTCGTCTGTGCAACCGCTGGCCCATGTCTCACAGTCGTGCGGGGTCCCCGAGTCGGGCCTCGCCAAGGTCATCCTGCTCCAGCCGGTGCGTCGGGGTGGCGTTGACCGCTCGCCTGACGTCGACCACCTCGAGGCGCGCTACGGCGTGCGTTGGACGTGCCTGCCCGCTGACATGGGACGGGACGGCCTCTACGCCGAGCGGCTGATCGCGGCTGCGCCCACTGCCCTCGACGCGGGGACCGTCGCGCCGGACGCCGCTGCCGTGACGATCCGCGAGCTGATCCCTTCGGTCTCGGCCGCGATCGAGCTGGTGCGCGAGGGGGTCGAATTGTTGGGCGAGGTGCTCGGCACGTCTCTGGAAGATGTGCCTTTCGCTCAACTGCGACACATCGCAGTCGCCGCGATCGCGGTCGGCTCCGGACCGACGCCCGAGCCGGCGTGGGCGGATCCCCACGCGGCAGCGCTCGCTGATGCGGTGCTTGGGATCCACGGCCCGCTGCTCGATTCGTCTCGACAGCTGCACGAGAGCGTCTATGCGGCCTTCACTGACCTGGTCTGGGACGTTCCCGTTTGGAAGCTGGGGCGCCGCCGCGCCGCGTGGCCAATCGTCGGCGTGCGCCGCAAGCTCGCCGCTGCCAGCCGCACCGGCAAGGCGCCAAGGATGAGGGACGCGCTCGGCCTGCTCCTCGAGGCCACGGCCGCCCGGGCCGCGATCGCGAGCGTTCAGCCGTTGCTGACCATCCACCTCGGCGCTTTCGATCGCGGCCCGATGACCGACGCCGCACAAGCAGCCGATGCGCTCGTCGCAGTCACCGAGCTGCAGGCTGCTCTCGGTGACCGCCTCGATACCGCCAGGCTGGACGGGCTGCTACGCGCCGACGCCTTCACCGTCCGCGAGGTGGTCGAGCCGGCTCGCACCGTGCAGATGGTGGCTGACGCGTGGTCCGCGGACGCGGCGAAGGCGGGCGTCACCGGAGCTCCGGGCGTGACCGTCGCCGGACTTGCGCGCTGGCTCGAGGACGCGCCCATCGCCGCTGATCTGTTCGAAGAGGGCGCGGCCGCGGCAGCGCGCGCCGGTCAGCCCGCGGCCACGGTCCAGGGTCTCGTCAACGATCTGCTGGCCTGTCAGCGAGCGTCCGAAGCACGGGCTCGCAACGTCCCCGTCTACGAGACCGCGCGGAGATCGTCGTGAGCAAGATCACTGTCCTCATCGTCGCCGCGCTCGTCGCGCTCGGCTCCGGCGTTGCGCTCGTCAGCTACGTCGGCGGCGCTGACAAGCGGGCCGCCGCCGGCGCCGATCTCGTCTCGGTGCTCGTCGCGGCGCGAGACGTCCCTGAGGGCACGCCCTTTGGCGACGCCTGGGCCGACGGCCTCGTGACGCAGTCCCAGACGCTCCGAGCCGCTCTCCCGCCGACGGCCCTGTCTGACCCCGCCGCCCTCAAGAACATGGTCGCGACTGGCGTGCTGCACCAGGGCCAGATGCTCGTCGATGGCACCTTCGCCGACGCGTCCACGGCCAACGACCAAGGCCCCGCAACCTTCGCCGACGAGCTCCCCGAGGGCACCGTCGCTGTGTCCTTCGAGGCAGCTGCACCTCAAGCGGTTGCCGATCTGATCCGCCCGGGCGATCGCATCAACCTGCTCATCGGCGTGCCCAATGCTGCGGACCTTGGTCTGCCCGACTCCGGCGGCCCCGCGATTCTGCACGCCTTCCGAGATCTGCAGATCATCGCGATCGGAGCGGTCATCGCCCCGGCCGAGGGCGCGACCGAGGCTCCGGCCAACCCTGGCACCGGGCTCTACAGCGTTGCGGTCCCGCCGGAGGACGCGGCGCGAGTTCTGTTCCTGACCAGCCAGTACGACGTGTACCTCACGCTCGTCGGTCCTTCCGCCGATGGCGGCGATCCGGTCGCGGCGATTAACAAGACCAACGCCTTTCCCGGCGCATGAGCCAGCTCCGCGATCGCATCGAGGCAGCACGCAGCGCGACCAGCCCTGCGCCGCTCGCTCCCCCGCTGCAGGGTGCCGGCCCCGCCACGTCGCGTCCGACCGCGGCACCTGGCGAGGCCGTCGCGCCGCCCGCGCCCCGAACGCGCCTCCCAGCCGACGTCCAGGCCAAGGTCCACCGCCACATCGTGCGCGAGCTCGGGCCGCTGCTGTTCGATGACACCGTGGAGGACAAGGAGCTCGAAGGTCGGCTCGCCGAGCTGATCCCCGAGGCCTTCACAGCCAACGACATCGCGCTCGACGGCGACATGTTCGATCAGTTCGCGGCGGACATCCGCAACGACGTCGTCGGCTACGGGCCCATCGAGGAGCTGCTGAACGACGAGTCGGTCACCGAGGTGATGGTGAACGGACCGGACATCGTGTTCGTCGAGCGGGCTGGGAAGGTCGTCGAGGTCGAGTCGGGCTTCGTGGACGCCGCCCATGTCCGCCGCATCATCGACAAGATCGTCTCGCAGGTCGGCCGGCGCATCGATGAGGGGTCGCCCATGGTCGACGCTCGCCTACCAGACGGCTCGCGTGTCAACGCGATCATCCAGCCGCTCGCCATCGAGGGCCCGTTCCTCACGATCCGCAAGTTCGCCAAGGACCCGTTCAAGGCCGACGACCTCATCGGCTTCGGCACCCTCGACGAGCGCAGCGCGAAGTTCCTTCGCGCGTGCATCCAGGGCAGGCTCAACATCATCGTCTCGGGCGGTACAGGCACGGGCAAGACGACGCTGCTCAACGTCCTGTCCTCCTTCATCCCCAACGACGAGCGCATCGTGACGGTCGAGGACGCGAAGGAGCTGCAGCTCCACCAGCGTCACGTGCTCTGCATGGAGACTCGCCCCGCAAACATCGAGAGCAAGGGCGAGGTCACGATCCGCGACCTCGTGAGGAACAGCCTCCGCATGCGCCCCGACCGCATCGTCGTGGGGGAATGCCGTGGGGGCGAGGCGCTCGACATGCTGCAGGCCATGAACACGGGCCACGACGGCTCGATGACCACCGTCCACTCCAACAGCCCCCGCGACGCGCTGGCCCGCATCGAGACGCTCACCCTCATGGCCGGCTTCGACCTCCCAGTCCGTGCCATCCGCGAGCAGGTCGCCGCCGCCGTCGACCTCATCGTGCAGCTCACCCGGCTTCGCGACGGCTCTCGCCGCGTCACGCACATCACCGAGGTGGACGGCATGGAGGGCGACAAGATCACCCTCCAGGACATCTTCCTCTTCAACTTCAAGGCGGGCATCGGTGAGTACGGCCGCCACCAGGGGGTGCTCGAGCCGACCGGCGTCCGCCCCGGCTTTTCGGAGAAGCTCGAGGACTCCGGCGTGGAGATCGGCGCCGAGATGTTCGAGGCGCCCGACCAGTCGCTCAAGGACCGCATGGACGCGCTGCGATGATCGCCACGATCGATCCTCTCGTGGTCGGCCTGGGCGCTGGCATCGTCACCGGGCTCACCACCGTCGTGGTCGTGCTGCTGCGAATCGCGTCGACCGCGAAGGACAAGCACGTCACGCCGGTGCGAACGCAGGCGACGCGAGCCACCCGGGGCACCACCAAGCTCGACAACGCCGTCGCTGCCTCGCCCGTGCTGCAGCGCGCCCTCGCGGTGACGGCGAACCTGGCCGAGCGGCGGGGCATGGTCGGCAACATCGAGCGCAAGCTGCGCGCCGCCGACCTGCCTGTCCGCCCCGTCGAGCTGATCCTTGCCAGGGCCGTCATCGCGATCGTGCTGCCGGCCGTGGTGTTTGCGGTGACCCAGAGCACGGTCAAGACGGCGCTCGCCATGTTGCTCGCCGTTGCGATGCCAGGACTGACCTTGAAGTTCCTCGTCAAGCGCCGCCACAAGCGCTTCATCGCCCAGCTGCCCGACGCACTCATCAACCTGTCCGGGTCGCTGCGCGCTGGCCGCTCGGTCGGCCAGGCAATGGAAGCTCTGTCGCGCCAGACCGAGGACCCGATGGGTCGCGAGCTGCGCAAGGTCGTCGCCGACCTTCGCCTCGGCCGGCCGCTCCCCGACGCGCTCGCCGACGCATCCGAGCGAGTCAACAGCGAGGACTTCCGCTGGGCCGTGCTCGCCATGCAGATCCAGTCCGAGGTCGGAGGCAACCTGGCCGAGCTGCTCGAGCAGGTCGCGAACACCATGCGGGCGCGCGCCCGGCTACGAGGCGAGGTCAAGGCGCTCACGGCCGAAGGCAGGGCCTCGGCGATGATGCTCGTGATCATGGTGCCCGGCCTCGGCGCAGTCATGTACGTCGTCAACTCCACCTACATGGCGCCACTGTTCAGCACGTCAGTCGGCAAGATCATGCTCGGAATCTCCACGGTCATGATCGCCGGCGGCTACGCGTGGATGACCAAGCTGACGAAGATCGATGCCTGATCCGGCCGCGCTCCAGGGCTATCTCATCGCGAGCATCGCCGCGCTGAGCCTCGCCGGCTTCGTTGCTGCCGTCGGCGTGGTCATCGCCGACCGAACGTCATTGCGGACCAAGCTGCGCGAGATCGACGACCTCTACGCACTCGTGAACATCCGCGACCAAGAGCTGATGCTGACCGCGAAGGACCGGCTCGCGGCGCCAGTCTTCCGCATCCTCACCAAGCTCGGCCGCCGGCTCTCACCCGCCGGCTACGTCGCCCAGGTGCGGAACAACATGCTGCGCGCCGGTCGCCTCGACCCCGCAGCCGCGGACCGGTTCCTCGCGATGCGCTCGATCACACTGCTGGCCGCACCCATCGTCACCGTCCTGCTGTACTCGGCGACGGCGTCCGTCGGAGGCATCGTCCGCCTCGCCGCGCCCTGCCTCGGCCTCTTCGCATGCGTGAAGCTCCCATCGATGCGGTTGGCCCGCGCGGTGGAAACCCGCGAGCGCCTCATCCTCCGCCAGATGCCCGACCTGCTCGATCTGCTCGTCATCTGCGTCGAAGCGGGGCTGGGCTTCTCCGCCGCGGTCTCCCGCACGGTCGCGAACCTCGATGGCGAAATGGCCGACGAGTTCGCGCTCGCGCTCGGCGAGATGCGCGCCGGCGCCAGCCGATCCGAGGCGTTGGGCGGGATCGCCGAGCGGGTGCACCTACCCGAGGTGCGGTCCTTCGTCGTCGCCATGCGCCAAGCCGACCAGTTCGGCATCTCCGTGTCGTCCGTCCTACGCAACCAGGCGGAAGACATGCGATCCCGCCGCCAGCTGGCCGCGCAGGAGAAGGCCATGAAGGCGCCAGTGAAGATGCTCATCCCGATGGTGTTCTGCATCTTCCCGCCGATGTTCATCGTCACGATCGGCCCGGCCGGCATCCAGCTCGCCAACGGCTTCTGATGTTCTACCGGCACGGGCGAGCGGACGGCGAGCGCGGCGCGGTCCTGGTGGAGGCGGCGTTCGTGCTTCCCGTCTTCGTCTTCCTCATCTTCGGGATCATCGAGGGCGGGCTGCTGCTGCGCGACCACCTCACCATCGGGGCGATGACGACGGAAGCCGGCCGCTCCGCGTCGGTGTTCGGCAACGACCCGCAAGCCGACTACGGCATCCTCCAGCAGCTCAAGGCGAGCGCCGCGGCGATCAACATCGACCAGATCGAGCGCGTCGTCGTGTTCAAGGCGACCGGCCCGGGCGACACGCTGCCCGAGGGCTGCCGTGGGGGCACGCCGCAGTCCGGGGCCGACGCCTGCAACGTGTACGCGCCGTCGTGGCTGAGCTCTACCGACCCCAGCCAGTTCGACTGCGGCGCGACGTCGCCGGCGCAGTACTACTGCCCGATCGACCGCAAGATAGCGATCAGCTCACCGCCTGACTACGTGGGCATCTTCGTGCGTCTCCGCCATGACCCCGTGACGCTGGCGTTCGGCGGCTCGCGGAACCTGGAGCGCACCGTGATCATGCGGCTCGAGCCGAAGGCCTTGCATGAGAGCTGACCGCGGCCGTGGCGACGACGGCGCGCTCCTGATCGAGTTCGCGATCATCCTGCCGGTCCTCTTCCTGCTGGTCTCCGCGATCGTCGACTTCGGGCTCGCATGGCGCCGATCGAACGAGGTGGCCGCGACATTGCGGAGCGCCTCGCGCGTCGAGGCTCGCCTCGGCGCCGACGGCAGCGCCGACTTCGAGTCCCTCACGACGCTCGCGTCGAGCGCGATGGAGTTCGGTCACGCCAACGTCCTGCGGATCATCGTCTACAAGTCGACGACCACCGACGGTGCGGTGCCCTCATCGTGCCTCGCGCTCACTCCGTCCGCCGCCGGGACCGGTATCAGCACCTCCACGGTGAAGTGCAACGTCTACAGCCGCGAGCAGCTCACGAGCATGCTGCCAACGGACTTCACCGCCACGGGCGCCACGAACTGCACCAGCACGTCGTGGGACCGCTGGTACTGCCCGGCCACCCGCGAGAGCCACCAGAGCGCGACCGCTGGCGCCGACTACGTCGGCATGTGGATGGAAGTCGACTACCGCTACGTCGTCGGTGCCCTGACGGGCACCGGCATCACCATCAAGGACACGACGGTCGTGCGGTTGGAACCGCCGCTGTCATGATCAGGCGACGGGGAGAAGGCGACAGCGGTGCTGTCATCGGGCTGACGGTCATCCTGCTCGTACCGCTGGTGGCGCTCGCCGCGTTCTCGGTCGACGTCGGTGGCTGGTACGTGCAAGCCACCAAGGTGCAACGCGCCGCCGACGCGGCTGCAACCGCCGGCGTGGTGTGGATGCCGGATCTGGCCAAGTCCTCCGCCGTTGCGCAGGAGGTAGCTAGTAGGAACGGCTACACCCACGACCCCTCGGGCACCGGTGTGACGGTCACCGTCACCAGCTTCGGGCCCCAGCAGCTGCGCGTCGTGATCCACGCCACCAGCGGACAGTTCCTCGGCCGGATCGCCGCTGGGGTCGTGAACCTCAACAAGACCGCGACCGCGGAGTACATGATGCCGGTACCCCTCGGCAGCCCACGCAACTTCCTCGGCACCGGGAACTTGGCGACCGGGTTCTCGGAGAACCTTTGGATGTCGGTGAACGCATGGTGCTCGGACAAGGCAGATGGCGACCGATACCAGAGCCGCTTCACCGGCAACCGTCCATACAACGGCAGCTCGGCCTCCTGCCCGGCGAACCCCGCGACCTCGGCGAAGGCCAACCCCGAGTACCGGACGACGGGCTATGAGCTGATCGTCGAAGTGCCCGACAACCGCACCTCCCCCGTCGACGTCCTGCTGTACGACGCCCGGTACAGCCCAGCCGACACGGGCTCGCCGGACCTCCAGCTCTACAGCGGCTCATCATCGTTCGTCTACACGGTGTTCGAGGCCGACGACACGCCGCTCGACGACTCCGACAACCCGCCAATGGCGACATGCCCTGCGATCACCTACACGCGGACGACCGCGTTCTCGACGCTGACCTACCTCGACCAGACGCGGTGGAACACGCTGTGCACGATCAGCGTCTCCGACCCGGCAGGCCGCTACATCGTGCGCGTCCAGAACACCAGCGATGCGCGCTACGCGGCCGGCGCCAACAACTACTCCGTCATCGCCAAGTACCAGAACGCGACCGGCACTGGGCTCTGCGACGCCAGGACCGACGCCACCTGCCCGAAGGTTTACGGCAACGGCTCGATCTCGGTGTTCGCCGACCAGAGCGGCTCACAAGCCGACTTTTTCCTTTCGGAGATCTCCGCCGAGTTCACCGGCAAGACCCTCAGCATCACGCTCTTCGACCCGGGCGAGGGCGGCGACAACATCCACATTCGCAAGCCCACCGCCACCGGGTTCACCGATGCCACCTTCACCTGGACGGCCTCGAACGGCGCCGCCGGGTCTGGCACGTCGCTTGACGTGCGCAACAGCGTGTTCAACGGCCAGTCCGTCGTCATCAAGGTCGACCTCGCCGGCTACGCACCGCCGACCAACAACGCCTGGTGGCAGATCCGCTACAACTTCACCGCCGGCGCGACGGTCACCGACCGCACCACCTGGTCCGCCGCGATCCAGGGCTACCCAGTCCACCTGATCGAGTGACCGAATCCGCCCAAGGGCGCCAGGACTCTTCGACCGCGTCAGCCCGGGGGCGACAATCGCGCCGTCGCCCCTGTTGTCCAAACGTAGTCAAGGGCGTCCTACGGGACACCGCCCGAACGACCGATGCATCCTCCATGCGCTGGCGTCAGGATCGAGCACTCGCGAAGCCCAGCCGACCCCAGCACCTCATGCAGGCCCGGCCGGAACCGCTCACGCCGTGGCTCGCGTGCGCATTGGCGCTCGGCGCCGTCCTGCTGGCCGTGGTAGTCGCAGGTGGTGGCAGGGCCATGTACATGATGCTCACGGTCGCGCTCGCCGCCGCGGTGACAGCCGCGGCGCTAGTGTCCGCACGCGTTCGTGCCCGGGAGCGCGCTTCGCTTCGCGAGCACCTGCAGCGCCCAGCGGCCGAGCAGCTCTTGAACGAGCCTCCGCCGTTCAGGGGCGGCGGCCGCGCCTATGTGACCGGGATGCTCGCCTGGGTCGATGCCATGATCGAGCTGCTCGGCCACATGATCAGCATCCCCGAGCGGGCGAGCACCAATGACGTCGGCGATCTTGCGTCGCATCTCGACGACGCGACTGCCCTTCACTCGCTGCTCACCGAGGCGGCTGTCAGCCACCCGGGCAACATCGGCATGGCGCGCCTGCACTCGGTCTGCACGCTGTGGGAGTTCGATCAGCCACGGCTCGAGGCCATCGCGGCTGAGATCGATGGGGATTTCCATCGCCGGTGGCGTGCTCGCACCGTGATAGTCCGGCGTCGGCGCCGAGGCGACCCGGCCGCGCTCCGCAGGCTGACCCCGGACGCCTGACCAGGCGGCCTGGTGTGATGAGCCATGAGAGCGATCCACGTCAACATCTGATCAACGCTGCTTTGGGACCGGCAACGGGCAACCGAAACCCTTCACATGAGGCACGACCGAATCACGGCGCCGGCAATGGTGCGCACGACTCGTGACCTCCTCGAGGTGCTTCTCCTCGCTGGCTCGACGCTGTTCGTGGCGTGGCGGCCGGTGGTGCTCCCCGCCGTCGACCACGCGCGCGGTGCGCCGCTGGCACACCAGCTGTCTGTCCTCGGTGTTCCCTTGCTCGGCGTCCTGGCCGTGTCGCTCGTGCTCTTCGTTGCGACGAGGACCATCCGGCACCCGCTCGCGCGTGTTGCATCGACCGTTCCCCCGCTGGTGATCGTCGTGGTCGCCGCCACGAGCGTTCGCGATGTGCCGACCGTCGACTCAGCGCATCATGTGATCGCCATCGTCGTCGCATGTCTCCTCGTGGTGCTCCACCTGCTTCTCATCCTCGAAGCCACCATGCTCGGCGAGGAGCTCATCAAGGCGCGCGACGACTCCGCGCGGGCCCTGGCCATGAAGTCGGACTTCGTGGCCACAGTGAGCCACGAGATCAGAACTCCGATGAACGCCGTCATCGGTCTTACCGGGCTGCTTCTCGATTCGTACCTCGACGCCGAACAGCGCGAGCTCGCCACAGGCGTCGCGATCTCGGCCGAGGGGCTCCTCGCGCTCATCGACGATGTTCTCGACTTCTCCAAGGCCGACGCCGCGAAGGTCGTGCTCGATGAGGTCGACCTTGACCTCGGCGATCTGCTCGGCGAAGTGGCGATGATCGTGTCCGAGAGCGCTCACCGCAAGGGCGTCGACGTGTTCGCGTACAGCGAACCGGGCCTCGAGACGTGCCGCAGGGGCGACCCACTGCGACTGCGACAGATCCTGCTCAACCTCGCCTCGAACGCGATTGCGTTCACGGACCACGGCTCGGTTGTGATCCGCGCTGTGCCAGCAGGAAACCGTACCGATCGAGTCTCGTTCGAGATCATCGACACCGGCGTCGGCATCGACCCCGCCGACCACGGCCGACTGTTCGAGCCCTTCACCCAGCTCGAAGACTCGATGACTCGCACCCACGGCGGCACTGGACTCGGGCTCACCATCGTGAAGCGCCTCGTCGAGCTGCAAGGAGGCACGATCTCACTCGAGAGCGCGCTCGGAAGCGGCACCACATTCACCATCGACCTGCCGCTGCCGGTCGCGGGCCCGCCGTCGGCCGAACGGAGCCTCGCCTCGCTGTCCGGCCTTCGCGCGCTCGTCGTCGACACCAACGCCGTCAGCCGCACCGTCCTCGCCTACACCCTGCACACCTGGGGCTTCATCGTCGACCAAGCGTCGACACCCGAGGAGGCGCTGCACCTCTACGGGTGGTCGAGCGGGCCCGATGAGGTGTACGCCCTCGCCCTCCTCGAACATCACATGGAGGGGATGGACGGCCTGGAGCTCGCCGATGTGCTGCGGTCCCAGGAGCCCACCTCCTCGACCGTGATCCTGCTCTTGAGCTCTGATCCGAGCGTGTCGCGCCAAGCCGCCCACGACGCCGGCATCGAATCCGTCCTGATCCGCCCGGTGCGCAACGCCTACCTTCTTCGCCGGATCATGGACAGCCTTGCCACACCAACGTCCGCGACCGACCTTGTCGGCGCAGGACCAACGATGGGAGCCAGATGGGAATGACCGTGCTACTGGTAGACGACAACCGGCTGAACCAGCTCGTCGCGGCCGGGACACTCAAAAAGCTTGGCTACAACGTCGAGATCGTGGACACAGGTGCCAAGGCCATCGACGCCTGCACAGCAGCGCGCTTCGACGCCGTGCTGATGGACATCATGATGCCGGACATGAACGGCTATGAAGCCACAACTCGGATACGAGCGGTTGAGGCCGATCTCGGCCGGCGCACGCCGATCATTGGGCTGAGCGCTCGGGCAATGGACGGCGACCGCGAGAAGGCCATCGCTGCTGGCCTCGACGACTACCTCACCAAGCCGCTCCGGGAAGACGAGCTCGAGCGGACACTGCTGCGCTGGGTGATCGCTCCGGCCGTCATCGATCTGCGCGGGAAGGCCTGACCCACGGCGAGGTCGATGTAGCGAGGGGCCCGTGTCTCATGTCCGTGGCAATGCCGAGTTCACCGCCAGGGGTGCCGACCTGTACCAACTCGTGACGACCTCAACACAGCACGGCCGCTCTCGTCGTTCCGAGCCGACAGCAGCGACGAGGTTTCCCCCCGGCACCGATCGCGTCTCACTACTCATCGACAAGAACTTGCGAAGCTTGAACATGGGGCCGAGCCGAGCTCAGGTGAGGAACGTCCTAGGGACCTCAGACGAGAGCTCGACGTAGGTGATGGCGACATAGTGCGACGCGAGTGCGGCACACCAATCGCGTAAGCCGGGAGCGACGACCCCCTCAGCGATCGACTGCACCCACGTACCGGTCCGCGATGTCGGATCGAACCCCCGTAGGGAGCACAGAACTTCGGCCGAGCGTCGTCGGTCGGCCCGCGAGCGTGTTGCAAGAGGCAGCCGCACCGAGCTGTGTCCCTGGCACCACCAGATGCCGTCAGCACTGATCCAGCGGACGCGACGAAGGTCAGCCGCGGGCAGAAGCTCTTCTGCGGCGATGGTGCGAAGGACCTCCAGGGACGGCGGGCTCCCATCCATTGGTAGGGGTGCGACTGCGGCCCGGCCTCCGACGCTCGCTCGACGATGCCGCAACGCACGGATCGCCAAGGGCACCACCGACCGCGGGCCGTCGAGAGGAAGCCAGTCGACCAACAGGCCCGACGATGTCGCGACATCCCAGAGACGAGTCTCCGTCATCGTCTGATGCTCGGCTCGGCGTGCCGGCTCGATCAGATCATCGCCAGCGACGAAACAGACGCGGGTTCTCGTCTCGGACGTGAGCCAGGGGGCGAGGACCTTCGGATCGGTGTGGACGATGACCAGCTCGGCGGCGGGCGTTCGGATCGCTTCCACGTCCATCGCTTGTGCGAGGCGACGACCCTGTTACCGGACTGGGACGCGCGAGGCCCGCGCCGAGCTCCCCGGGGTCGGCCCGCTGCCCGTTCGGGTCACGAGAAGTGGCCGATCGGCCCCTCCCGCCTGGGCCGGTCGGTCTCGTAGGGCTTGCGTCACGAGCTCGGCGATCGGCGCCGGGCCGGGACACAGGAGACATGAAATGATCAGATGTCTTGGCGCGCTCATCGCGCTTGCGGTCACGTTCGCGAGCGGCGCCACACCCGCATCCGGCGCTGATGTTGGCGAGCATTGCGTCGTCAGTGTGATCGGCCAACGCGGCTCCGGTGAGCTGCTCGTGTCCGATCCGGTGTGCTACCAGACCTTTGAGGGGGCGATGCGCTCGGAGGGTGTCACCGCATGGGGGGCTGGCGCGTCGGCGCGGGCGTCGTCGCTCGCCGCAGCTACGTTCACGATCGGGATCCACTACGACGGTGCGAACTTCACGGGCCCGTCCACATCGGTCGTCGGCTCGGGCTGCACGGGCGGGTGGCTGAACGTGTCCGCGGCGTGGAACGACCGGATCAGCTCGACCCAGAACGGGTGCCCCCGCATCAGGCACTATGCCGGGTACAACCTGACCGGTGCGTCTCAGACCACCTACGCGCCAGGCGGAAACCTGACCACGCTGAATAACCTGACCTCGTCGATTCAGTACCTGAGCTGATCAGGCGAGCCCATGTAACGTCAGCACGAGGCTCGGACAATGACCCGGTTGATGGCGAGGGATCCACGCGCTGGTCCGGGCGACGATGAGGATGGCGACGCCCTCATCGCCGCCGGGCGCGATCCAGAGGCGTTCGGGGTCTTCTACGACCGAAACCAGCAGCGGGTCATGGCCTTCTTCTATCGGCGGACCTTCTGCGCGCATACCTCTGCTGAGTTGTGCGCGGAGACCTTTGCCCAGGCACTGGGGTCGCTGCGTCGCTTCGATCCCTTGATGGGGACGGGCCGGTCCTGGTTGTTCGGGATCGCCGGCAACCTCCACAAGCAATGGCTGCGCCGAGGGGTCGTGCGCGAGCGGGCACGCCTCAGGCTCGGGATAGCCACGCCTCAGCTTTCAGAGGACGACCTCGAGCAGATCGACAACCTTGTCGACACAACCGAGCTTCGCGATGGGCTGCGCGGCGCGCTCGCTCAGCTCAGCCCCTCGGTGCGTGACGCCGTCCTGCTCCGAGTCGCGCTGGAGCTTCCCTATGAGGAGGTTGCACGTACGCTCGGCTGCTCCGTCGGTGCCGCCCGCGTCCGCGTCGCGCGCGGGCTCAACTCCCTCGGAGATCTCATGGAGGCCGGCGTATGAACCGGCCGTTCGATGCCGTACTTCGCGACGAGCTGATCCGAGCGGCGCGGCGACCGCCGCGTCGGGCGCGTGTCGTTGGCTTGGGCACCATCGCTGTGCTTGCGGCCATGCTCGGGTTCGTCATCGTGCTTGGTGGCTCGGACACTGCGAGCGCGGACGTGAGGATCTCGCGGCGCGACGGGCGGATCGAGGTGCTCCTCACCGACCTCCGGAACTCGCCCGAGAGCGTCGAGACAGCTATGCGCGCCGAGGGCCTCGAGGTGCAGGTGGAAGCGGTCCCAGCCGGACCGTCGAACGTGGGGAGGTTCGTCGGTGAGCGGACGTCCACCGGGGGCACGACGGACATGCGGCGAGTGGACGAGACCCGCGCAGCGTTCATGGGCTTCTCGATCCCCGCGGGTTGGCAGGGAAGGCTGACCGTGTTGCTCGGGCGCGCGGCGCGCCCGGGCGAGCCCTATGCGACGTTCAGCGATGCGTTCGCGCCAGGCGAGCCGCTCGCATGTACGGCCGGCGCCGGCCGACCGCTCAATGAGTTCGCACAAGCTCTCTCAGGCTTCGAGGTGATGGTCCAGGGGTCGGGTGGATCGTCGGGCGAGCCGCTTGCGTTGGACCTGGAAGCGGCGCTCGATGACGAGCACGGCAGGTGGATCGTGACGGCCGCGTTCGCGATCTCGGCCGACGATCTCATCGTGCAGATCGCGGAGACGAACCCCACAAGCCCGCAGGAAGCGAGATGCTGACGACGGCGCCGCATCACGCGGCGGCGCTCGTGGTTCGGATCGACGTCGCATCGATCGTGGTGCGACTCGCCCTCTCCTACGTCGCAGAGGACCGCGGGTGGGGTGTGTGCGACCACATCTCATGTCGTTGCGTGCGGATCAGCGACTCGATCCGATGCGAGACAGACAGGGTCGACGTACTGGTGATTCGGGACGACCCGGCGGCGTGCCAGGACGCCCTCGATGCCGTGTTGGCGGGTAGAGCCCGCTCCGTCGTTCTGTGGGACGAACCTGAGACGCTGACCGCGACGGTCGAGGCACTCCGACAGGGCGCCGCAGTGGTGCCAGAGCGCGTCATCGCGCTCGCGCAGGATGTGCCTCGGCTCAGTCAACGGCACCGGCAGACCCTGCGACTCGTTGCTGCTGGTCGTTCGAACCCAGAGATTGCTCGTGTGCTGCACCAGTCGGCGTCGACGACCAAACGGGACATCGCGGAGCTGTTCCAGGTCTTCGACGCGCCTAACCGTGCTTCGCTCATGTCGATCGCCAACCGCCTCGGCTTCCTGTGACCGCTCCCGCTCGGATCCTGGTGGCCGACGATTCGGCAGTCACGCGCGAGCTCGTTCGGCGCGCCCTCGACCAGGAGGGCATCGAGGTGGATGAGGCTGCCGACGGTGAGGAGGCGATCGCGGCAGTCCTCGCTCGCCGGCCCGACGTCGTGCTCCTCGACATCTCGATGCCGGGGATGGACGGCTTGGCGGTGCTCACTCGGCTCCGAGAGACCGGCAATCTGCCCGTCATCCTGCTCACCGCCCGGGGTGCGGACAGCGACCGGATCCGGGGTCTCGATCTTGGCGCGGACGACTATGTGGTCAAGCCGTTCTCGCCGGGGGAGCTGGCGGCACGGGTCCGTTCGGTGCTGCGACGCGCCCGCGCCGGCGGTCCCGCCGGCGTGCTGGAGTTCGAGGGTCTGCGGATCGATCTCGCTGCCCGCGAGGTATCGGTTCGCGGCGCGCCCGTCGAGCTGACGCCGAAGGAGTTCGACCTCCTTGCCACATTGGCGAGCGCACCCCGCGAGGCGTTCTCGCGAGCTCAGCTGCTGCGACAGGTTTGGGGCTCGCTGGAGACGTGGCAGACCCCCGCGACGGTGACCGAGCATGTCCGACGCCTCCGCGTGAAGATCGAGCTCGATGCGGCCCACCCCCGGTCGATCGTCACCGTGCGCAGGGTGGGCTACCGCTTCGAACCCGACTCGTCGATGACCGATCCGGGCGAAGCGTCTTGAGGTCCGACGCTCAGATCGCGTCGGAGATCGAGCGGACCTTGGCCTGCATCCCCTCGGGTGGCGCGGGAGCCGTCTGCGTTGCACCGGACGGGCGGCTGCGTGCCGCCAACGCGTCGTTCCTCGAGATCGTAGGCCGGACCGAGCCGGAGCTCTCTGGCACACTGCTCATCGATCTGGTTCACCCCGACGACAGGCCCGCGTATGTGGCCTTCTTCGACGGCCTCGGTGATGCAAGCGCGCCTCCGCTCGCGAGGCGCAGCCGTCTGCTGGGCCCCGAGGCGACAGTCGTCTGGGTTCAGAGCTTCGTGGAGGTCGTCGCCGACGAACTCGGCGCGGCGGAGTATTTGGTCGTGCTGGTCCAAGACATCACCGAATGGCGCGCGGCGGAGGAGCAGAACGCTCAGCTGTTCGGCTTCCCGCTCGCCCTGGTGTTCGTCGCTGGACTCGACGGCTACTTCAAGCGGGTGGGCGCGGGCTATCAGCGACTGCTCGGCTGGACCGAGCAGGAGCTCCTCGCCCGCCCGTTCTTCGAGCTCGTCCATCCTGACGACGTCGCCGCATTGGCTGCGTCGGTGCAGGAGGTGATCGCCGGTCGCTCCGAGGTGCTCAACCAGGAGATCCGCGTCGTGTGCAAGGACGGGACGTACCGATGGCTGCTGGGAAACTACCGGCCGGCCCTCGACGAGGGCGCGCTGTACGGCATGGCCGTCGACATTACGGCGCGCAAGGCGACCGAGGACACGCTGCGGGACAGCGAGCGGCGAACGCGCCTCATCCTCGACACCGCCTATGAGGCGTTCATCTCCATCGATGTCGAGGGACGGGTCGCGGAGTGGAACGCCGAAGCCGAGCGGGTCTTCGGCTGGCGCCGCCAGGACATCCTGGGTCGACCGCTCGCCGAGCTCATCATCCCCGAGCGTCACCGGGCTGCGCATGTTCGCGGCCTCGAGCGGTACAACGCCGGCGGTGAGGGCCCGATACTCGGCCAGCGGATCGAGATCGAGGCGCTTCGTCGGGACGGGTCGGAGTTCCCCGTTGAGCTGACGATCTCGCCGATGCGCACCGACTCGACGGTTGTGTTCAACGCCTTCCTGCGCGACATCTCTGCCCGGAAGCGGACCGAGGCTGAGCTGGGAGCCGCCACGGCACAAGCGGAGGCGGCGTCGGAGGAAGCGGAGCGGGCGAGCCGCGCCAAGAGCGAGTTCCTCTCCAGCATGAGCCATGAGCTGCGCACTCCGCTCAACGCCATCCTCGGGTTCGCGCAGCTCCTGCAGCTCGAGGATCTCGACCGAGACCACAGCGAGAGCGTGGAGCAGATCGTCCGTGCCGGTCAGCACCTCCTGCAGCTGATCGATGAGCTCCTTGACGTCGCCCGGATCGAGCAGGGCAGCGTGTTGTTGTCGATCGAGCCGGTCCGGCTTGATGATGTCGTCAGCGGGGCACTCGAGTTCGTTCTGCCGATGGCGGTCTCCGCGGGGATCGGGGTCTTCGTGGACACCTCGCAATTCGAGCGGCACGCGCTGGCTGACAATCAACGCCTGAAGCAAGTGCTCATGAACCTGGTATCGAACGCGGTCAAGTACAACCGGCCGGACGGGACCGTCTCCGTCTCGTGCGAGCCCACATCGACCGGCCGGCTCAGGGTCGCGGTGGCTGACACGGGGCCGGGGATCTCACCGGAGCGGATGCAACGGCTGTTCCTGCCCTTCGAGCGACTGGGTGCGGAGCGGTCAGCGGTGGAGGGGACCGGGATCGGCCTCTCCATCTGCAAGCGGCTCGTTGAGCTGATGGGGGGCGAGATCGGTGCAGAGAGCGAGGTGGGCCGAGGCTCGACGTTCTGGGTGGAGCTGGACGCCGTCGAGGGTGTGGAGACGCATGACGAGCCTCCGGCAAGCGCGCTCGCGGCGCCGCCCGCGGGAAGAGCGCTGACGGTTCTCTACGTGGAGGACAACCTGTCGAACCTTCGCCTCGTCGAGCTGATCCTCAAGCGTCGGCCCGCGGTCCGGCTGATCGTCGCCATGCAGGGACGGCTGGCGCTCGAGCTGGCCCGCGAGCACGATCCGGACCTCATCCTGCTCGACGTGCACTTGCCGGACATCGACGGGGACGAGGTGCTCAGGCGGCTCCAGGCCGACCCGCGGACTCGCGCAATCCCGGTGGTCGTGGTCAGCGCCGAGGCGACGCCGGCCAAGATCGAGCGCTTCCTCGCCGCGGGCGCGCAGGCGTACCTGACCAAGCCCCTCGACCTGAGTCGGGTGCTCGAGATCGTCGACGCGGTCCCCGCGGCGAGCGACGCCATCGTGGAGGCACCGGCGATGGCGGACGACGGCGGGGACAGCCCGCTCAGCGAGGGGGTCATCGCTCCGCTCCGCGAGCTGCACAACACGCCGCCCGGAGGTCAGCTCGCCGACCTCGTTGCGCTGTTCACGGCCGAGTCCAGCCGACGAGTAGCGGAGCTGCGCGACGCAATCACCACCCGCGACGGTCCGGCCATCGAGCGGCTGGCTCATGCGCTGAGGGGTGCCGGCGCCAACGTCGGTGCCCGCCTCCTCCCGAGGCTGTGCGAACGGCTCGAGCTGCTCGCGACGACCGACCAAGGCGGCGCACAGGACTTGTTAGCGGTCATCGAGGCCGAGCTCGAACGAGTCGGCGCGGCCCTCCACCGCGAGTTCCCGGCCCAGACCGGACCAGCGAGCTCGCCGTGATGGCCGGCAGGGTTCTTACGCAGTGTCGGCGAGCACCCGGCTGGGTCGTCCCAGGTAATACCCCTGCCCCCACGCGACTCCGAGGGCGTGCAAGGTGGTGAGGTCATCGGCGGTCTCGATGCCCTCGGCCACGATGGTGGCACCGATCTCTCGGGCGAAGCCGACGAGCGCTCCCGCCAATGCCCGTCGGGCGGGATCAGCGTGGATGCCGCGTGTGAGATCCAGGTCGAGCTTGATGACGTCGGGCTGGAGTCGAAGGAGGTGTTGAAGGCCCGCGTAGCCAGCACCGGCGTCGTCGAGGGCGATGCGCACGCCGTGCCCGCGCAGCTCATCCGGCGCGGCGAGCAGCGGCTCGTAGCTCTCGACGCGAGCGTGCTCGGTCAGCTCGAGGACGATGCGTGATCCCGAGGCCGCCAACAGCAGCGCGCCAAAGTCGGGCTCTGTTGCTGTGGCCGGTGAGACGTTGACCGACATGAACGCCTGCGCCGGCAACCGATCGACGTGGGTGAGGGCGGCTTCGACAGCGGCAAGCTCGAGCCTTGCGCCAAGGTCGACCTCGGCCGCCTCCTCGAACCACTCGTTCGGAGGGCGGCGGTCGCGGGTTTGCTGATCCAGACCCCGGGCCCGTTGAGCAACGTTCGGCAGGTCAGTCCCGAAGGCGAAGTGCCCCGGTTTGGAAGGAGGCGCGTTGAGCACCGCCTCGATCCGTTGGGCGACCCGCTCTAGGGACTCCTCCACCTGTTCGCCGTAGTCATCCAGAATCCGGGCAGCAGCCTCGTGACTGGAGGCATGCGGTCGGAGCGCGTCGAGTAGCTGGCACGGGTCGACGATCGAACGGCGCACCGCACGACGGACGGTCTCGCCAAGGTTGAAGTCCTGCAGCACCATCTGGGCGAGGTGGTCTGCGGCACGGGAAGTGAGCGACGGATGCGAGTCGTAGATGCGTGCGACGGTGGCGACGTGGTCGTCATCGGTGTGCCGATGATGGTTCGGTTCCCGATGGATGTGCCCGTCGAGGAGTGTAAGGACAGTGACCGCGTCGGCCTCCGGCAGTCGATCGGCGAGCGATGCAATCGCCTTCCACGCCATCAGCGAAACGTGCGGCCCGAAAACGCTCCGGTAGAGCTCCGAGGTCGCAGCGAGAGTGACTGCGAGGTAGTTGTTGACGTGGTCGTCGGGCACCAGGTCGCTTTCGGCTGCGAGGATGTTCAAGGCCGTTGCTCGTTCCCAATGTGCCCCTTCGAGAACCTCACCACGCAGGTCGACGTGGCGGGGACGGTGATCTTCTTGACCAGGTCCGTGCTGCCGCAACGGATGACGTGAGGGATCGCAGCAACTGGCTCTCCGCTCCGGAGCAGGATCTCGGCGACGTGAAGGTGCGCGTTCAGCTCGCCGGCTGCGTCACCGCGGATCACGGTGTGGCGGATCGCAGCGCGGAAGAGCTGGAACGCAGACGGGAGCTTCCCGTTCGCGAGCGCTTCCGCTCCAGCGTCGGCAGGATCCCGGCCGGTCAGAAGCGGGGAAGTGTGACCCTGGCGGCGAAGGTCGATGGCCATGCGCGGGAGGGTGTTGAGATCCTCCGCCAGTGGCCCGTAACGCGCTCGGACCTGCGTGATCGAGTACAGGGCATCGGCGGCCTCATTGCCGAGTTGCGCCTGGCACGCAACCTGAACCGCCGCGGAATACTCCACCTGCGCATCGTCAGGTTGGCCGTGCAAGTGGAGGTGACGGCCGTAGCGAGCATGCACCAGCGTCGCCATGCGAGCACCGAGCCATCCAGCACGTGCGTGACGCAACACACCTGTCCAGTCGCTCCCGAGGTCGGCCGCGGCGGCCCGGAGACGAACGGTCAACTCATCACTGAGACCGGCCGACGCTCGTTCGGCGATGATCCGGTGTACGGCGTCAATCAGTGGTCCGTCACGCAACATCTGCCGACTTGCGACCGCTGTCTCTGCGACCCACAGCACCAGGTCCGTCGCAAGCGGATGGCCCGCGGCGTCGAGTTGCAGCGCCAGGTCAGCGGCAGCGTCCAGATCTGGGTCTGGTAGTTGGTGCCACCGGTCGACGGCATCGATCGCGTCAACGAGCAGCTTCACGGTCGGCAGTTCGTGTTCCTTGGCGAGCGCCCGGAGCCGGGCCTCGGCTTGCCGGTCGTCCTCCACTCCTGCGTTGGTCCGGTTCGCCCACGCGAGCTGGGCGAGCACCGAGGTGGCTTCATGGATCTGGCCAGCGGCGATGAGCAGCTCGGCTCGCTGGCGCCGCAGGATACCGGTGGTGCCTGGAAAACCCTCCTCGGTCATGCGGTTGATGATGTGTCCGATGAGCGTGGCGGCCTGGGCTGGGTCGGTGTCGGTGAGCGCTTCAGCCTGGTTGAGACCGTCGAGGAGACCCAGCGCGACCAGCCGTGACGGCGATCGAGCTGACCCCCAAACGCGTAGTACACGGATGATCCATGTGGCATCCGCGTGCGTTCGCCCGGCGTACCAGAGCGCGACGAGCGCCGGAGTCTGCTTCGCTAATCCCCCACGCTGACCGTCCGCCCGGTCGACACCGCCAGGTGACGCCACCTCGGGTGACCCGCGCCCTCCAACGGCACATGAGAGCTACTCGTACCTCCCCCTCGGTTCGCGCGTCAGAGGCACTCGGAGGGCGCCAGCTATCGATGCCGGTTCGGAGCTACCTGCCGGCACCGTCGAGGCCGTTGTTATGTGCGCCGGGCCGGCGCACCCGATCGCCGATTCGGCGCGGGGTACCGGCGCCTAGCCTCACGTTCAGATCTCCCTGGCAGTTCTGTGCTGTCGTGCGCACGTCGTCCGGCGAGCCAGGCGCCCCGCCAAACCTACGAGGCCGCCCGCTGACCAAGACTCCGCCGGCTCTTCGACGACAGCCGAGAACCGTCAGGCGACGCGCGCGAGGTCAGCCAGCAGATCGGCAACCTCACTGGGATGCGACACGGCCGGCGAGTGATCCCACGGCCGCTCGATGACGTGCGTCGCTCGTTCGGCCCACGCCCGCTGAGCCGATGGTTGTATCGCTCTGTCCTCGCTACAGACGATGTAGGTGCTCGGTATGTCGACCCAGCCGACGCGCTCGAGGCACACGGAGGGATCGCGACCAACCGACATAGGGCTCCCGTTTCGACGCCAGACGTCGCGATCTTCTTCGGTCGCCTGCCAGAACGCGCAGGCCGCCCCGATCTCCGGATCCATTGCAACTCGACCGTCGTCGAGCAACCGCCCCCCTTGAGCGAACTCGGGCGTCCGCGCGGCAGCGGTCGTTTTCTGAAAGAGCTCGCCCGGTTCGGGCATCATCGCAGCGATGTAGACCAGGTGCTTGACGTTGGAGCTGCCTGCCGTCGCACCACTGATGACCGTTCCTCCGTACGACTTGCCTGCGACAACAACAGAACCGTCGATGGCGTCGATCAAGTCGCGCACGTACGCCACATCGTCGAGCGGGCCTACTGACGTATCCGTCGCTCGGCACGTGGGAAGATCGGCGCCCACCCAGTCGAGGCCGCGTTCGTCCAAACATGGGGCCAGCTTCCAGTACACCCAGTCCCCGCACCAGGCTCCATGGACAAGCAGAACGGTCGCGGTCTTCGTCGCCATCGGGCGCATCATCCCATGGCCATCGCACCGAATGCCCTGATGGCGCATCGCCGGGCCGCGTGGGTGCGGAACAGATCGACGGTTCTGGCTCCTGCCCAGCGCACAGAACGCGCGCCCGATAACGCGGCTGACGACCAGACGACCGCCCGACATATCGGCGCGTGCGTGGGCTCTCGGACTTGAGGTTGGCCCTCGTTCTTCAGAGGAGATCTGGCCAGCGACGACGTAGGTCGATGTACTCCAGGAAGCCTTCCCACGAGCGGTCGTCGTTCGCGTCGCCGGTGTGCTCGTTGTAGAAGCCCGAGACGTAGACGGCTACCTCGCTCAGGTCCCAGCGGAGGCGGTAGAGCTTGGTGAGGAGCGGGTCGCCGTGATCGCCGGGCAAGTCCCAGAAATCCGGCTCGGGTGGGGCGACCAGGACGGTGTCCCAGTCGACGATTGCCCACCCGCGCGTTGACGGTTGACGGCGGTTTCCCCACAACCCCGGTTGGGGCGTCGCGTGTTGGGTGCCGGAATGTCCGGGTCGTCGCGTGAATGCGTCGGTAGGTTGCGGTGATGGATCCGACTGCCGATGCCCAGGCTAGACCCGAGCGATGTGTCCTTCGCTGAGGCTCCCGGCGTAGACCTACTCGGTCGGGGAGGGTCCGACGCACTGATCGATGATCTTCAGCAGATGCGTCACGTCGAGCGGTTTGGTGAGGTAGGCGGTGGCGCCGATGGACAGCAGGTGATCGATCTGGCGGCGGGTGGCGTCGGCGCTGAGGATCACGACGGGTATGTCGTTGGTGCGTGGATCGCTGCGCAGCATGTTCAGCACTGTCTCGCCGGCGATGTCGGGGAGATGCAGGTCGAGAGCGATGAGGTCGGGCCTGAGCTGTTTCGCCAACTCTAGGCCGAGCCGTCCGAACACCGCCGACCGTAGGCGCAGCCCGGGTCGGTGGGCCAGCAGTCGCTCCAGCAGCAGCGTGTTCGCAGCATTGTCCTCGATGTAGAGCACCGTGCCCGAGACGCCTGTGTCGGCGGTGACCGGTCGTCGACTGTGATCGTCGGCCTGACGAGCGGGTGGCTGACCTATCGGCAGTTCGACCCAGAAGGTACTGCCGTGTCCGAACGTGCTGTCGACACCAACGCTCCCTCCCATGTGTTCGGCGAGGGCCTTGGAGTGGGCGAGCCCAAGGCCGGTGCCCTCCACGACAGTTTGCTCGGCACCGATGCGTTCGAACGGACTGAACAGCCGATCGAGCAGGTCCGACGGGATGCCGTGGCCGTTGTCGACGACAGCGATTCGCAGCCAGCCGTCCCTTACGCTCGTGGACTCAACCGTCGTCACGCTTCCCGGCGGCGTGTACTTGATGGCGTTGGCGAGATAGTTCACCAGCACTTGGTGGAGTCGGCGCTTGTCGGCCATCACGTACTCGTCCCCGTCGCTGGCCGATATCGACCGCAGGGTGACGCCCTGCTCGGCCGCCAACGGTCCCAGCAGGCTCAGCGCGTCAGCGACCGCGTCGCCAACGCGCACCGGTTCGACCGACATCGACACCGCGCCGATCTCGATGCGGGCGATGTCGAGCACCTCGTCGATCAGCCCGAGCAGGTGACGGCCAGACTGCAAGATCTGCCGCACGGAATCACGCTGGTCGTCGTCCAACTGGTCGAGCTCCAACAGCTGCCCGAAGCCAAGGATCGCGTTCAACGGTGTGCGCAGCTCGTGGCTCATGCGCGACAGGAACTCGCTCTTCGCCATGTTGGCGATCTCGGCCGCCGCTCGGGCCTCCTCGGCGCTGGCGCGTGCTGCTTCCGCCTCGGCGTGGGCTGCCTCCAACGCCTGCCGGGCGGCCCTCTGCTCGGTGACGTCGCGCGCCGTGCCATAGACCAAGCCCGTCTCGGGGTCGAGATCAGCGTTCCAGTCCATCCAGTGGACCCCGCCATGAACGTCGACGTACCGGTTCTCGAAGGTCATCGTGCGATGACCGACGTCGTCGAACTCGCGGGCGTTCTCCTCCGACGAGGCGTCGCGGTCGTCGCGGTGGACGAACTCGCTCCACGGATTGGCCAGGATCACTTCCTTGGACACGCCGAGCAGGCGGGCGAGCGCCGAGTTGACCCGTTCGAATCGACCGTCCGGTCCGGTGACGACCATCACATCGACGGCCAACTCGAAGAATCGCTCGAAGTCGATTTCTCGGTCCGGTGACCCGCCGAGCTGCTCAGATGTCACCTGCCCTCCCGCCCTTCGCCGGTCGTCCGCCGCGAGCAGCTCCGATCAGCGCGGTGGCCCCAAAGTGGATCTCCCTCGTGACTCGCTGCGCGCACGGGCGTCGTGTCCGTCATTGGGAGAGACCCTCCAGAACGACCTTCACGTGCCGACGCATGCCGAACGAATCCTCGGGATGCACAGTACGGATCGGGAGCGTGATCACCGCGACTCTCAACCATCAGACAGGTCTGGGGCGCGGCCGGTCGCTTCGCCGAGGATCCGAAGCAGGTCAGGTACTTCGATTGGCTTGGTGAGGTATGCGGTGGCGCCGGCGGCGAGTAGGCGGCGGACCTGACCGGGGGTGGCGTCGGCGCTGATGATGACGACCGGGATCGACGCGGTGGCGGGGTCATCGCGTAGTCGTTGCAGCACTTGTTCGCCGTTCATGTCAGGGAGGTGGAGGTCGAGCAGGATGAGCACCGGGCGGTGTTCTCGTGCGAGCTCGAGTCCGAGACGTCCCTGCATCGCGGGGACGACCTCGACATCAGGACGACGGGCGAGGATGCGTTCGATGAGCTTCAGGTTGGACAGGTTGTCCTCGATGTGCAGGATCTTGTGCCGTGGGGGTTCATGTGAGGTGATGGCATCGGCGTCGCCGTTGAGTCGCTCGTAGCGCTCGACCGGACCTTCGACTCGGGGAAGCTCGACGGTGAAGCTGCTGCCCTTGCCCAGCGTGCTGGTCACGGTGAGTGTTCCGCTCATGGCTTCGGTGAGCCGCTTGGACAGCGCGAGCCCGATGCCGGTTCCTTCGATGTTGGTGTCCTCGGCGCCGAGGCGTTCGAAGGGCGTGAAGAGCTGACCCAGCCGCTCGTTGGCGATGCCCGGTCCTGTGTCGCTCACCGTGATGCCAACGTGGGTGTCGTCGGGCTGCTCGCACGTGACCGCGATCGTTCCGTGCTGCCGGTTGTACTTGACCGCGTTGGACAGCAGGTTCAGCAGGACCTGCTTGGTTCGCTGCCGGTCGGCGAAGACATACACGTCGCACTGACTTGAGCGGTCGACTACGAGCTGCAGGCCTTGCTGGTCGGCGAGCGGGCGTACGAGGGCGACCGTCTCGTCGATCAGCTCGCGCGCCAGGACCGCCTCGGGCGACAGGGCGAGGTCGCCGGCCTCGATGCGCGAGATGTCGAGCACCTCGTTGATGAGATCGAGCAGGTGACGGCCGCCTTTGAGGATCTGGTCGACGGATTCACGCTGATCGTCGGTCAGCGCCTCCAGCTCGAGGAGCTGACCGAACCCCAGCACGGCGTTGAGCGGGGTGCGCAGCTCGTGGCTCATCCGCGAGAGGAACTCGCTCTTGGAGCGGTTCGCGGCTTCGGCGGCTGCTTGCGCCTCGCGCTGGGCCTCCTCCGCCCGGCGGCGGTCGTCGACATCGACGACGTACGCGAGCACGGCGACGACGCGGTCGTCGTCGGTCTCGGGAACGAGGACCGCCGAGACCCAACGGGAGGAGCCGTCGCCCCGGTTGATCCGGTGCTGGTTCACCTCGCGGGCCGACGAGCCCTCAGCAACGCGATCGAGCGCCGCATCGAAGTCGGCGCGATCTTCGGCGTCTACCTGGCTCCCGAGGAACCCGGGTGACAGCGCCTCCGCCTCGGTGACGCCCAGGACGCGCTCGACGTTGGGGCTCACATAGGAGATCCGGCGGTCGGCCACCGTGATCCGCTTGACGAGAACGGGTCCTGCCGTGAGCAGCCGCTCGAGGAACGCCTGGGTGTCGCCGAGCTCGCTCGTCCGTTCCTCTACCAACCTGAGGGCGTAGGCGCGCCGCCGGGCGAGCGTCTCGGCAACGGCGGTGGCGAGAAGGGCGGCCACCAGCCCGCCGCCGAGCATGAGCCACGGGACACGCTGCGCGAACGACCCAACCAGCGGCTCGCGGGCGCCGGCGGCGAGCAGCCACTGTTCGGCACCCACCCGGAACGGCGCTCGCACGACTTGGCCGGTCAGCGGCACCCGTGTCTCGGTGCTGAGCACCAGCCGCGCGGGGTCGTTCGTCTCCGCGGCGTACAGCGCCACTCGGAGCTCTTGATACGGCGTCCCTGGGGTTCGCGGAATGGGTGTGGCCGGGTCGAGGACCGTTTCTTGGTAGGCGACCGCTCGTCCGTCCCCGGCCGGCAGGGCGACGATGAGCCGCTTGCCGTCGGGGTCCTCGAACAGCCCGGACACCAGGGACTCCTCTGCGAGGGCGTGCGCCGCCAGCGTCGCACGGTCGCCGACGAGGACCGCGCCCGCCCCGGGACTGTCACCGACGGCGGCGAGCACCATGAACCCGCGTCCATCGTCGGCCGCGACCGCCACCGCCACCGTGGAGCCCTCGACGAGCGGGGCCGCGCTGCGCTCGAACAGTCGCACCGCCTCCGGCTCGGGCAGCGAGCCCAGCGCCCCGAGGACCCGCAGTGACGACTCGATGCTCTCGAAGGAGCTCGACAGCAAAGCCGCGACCTCGTCGCTGCGCTGGCTCAGCAGACGCTTCTCCTGATCGTCGACCACTGTGCGAGTGACGAAGAACGAGCCCAGCGAGGCCGCGACGAGCACGACCAGCACCGCCAGGGGCACGAGCCGCGCTGCTGGTCGTTTCGGTCGTGCGGCGTCGATGTCGGGGGTCATTGATGGTCTCTCTCAGCCAGCGGGGCCACACAAGACGAGTGAATCCTGCCCTACCCGTTCCTTAGGCCTGATCGACCCCCATTACGGGCGGCTTAAGCATCGCTGGCGGCATGCCGATACAGCCAGCATGGCGCGACTGTCATCGACGGCTTGGGCGCACCCCGTTGGAGCCGGGCACGGCAGCACCGTCGCTGCGTCGCTGGTCGACGCTTCCATCCTGGTGGTGGACGATCAACGGCCGAACGTGGTGTTGCTCGAGAAGCTGCTCCGCGCCGCCGGGGTCGGGTCGGTGCATACGGTGACCGATGCCCGCCAGGTGGTGACGCGCTGCTTGGAGCTGAACCCGGACTTGGTGCTCCTCGACCTGCACATGCCCCACATGGACGGCTACGAGGTGCTGGCAGCCCTACGGGAGGCGCTGCCCGACGATTCCTTTCTTCCGGTGCTCGTGCTCACCGCCGATGTAACCACCGAAGCTCGGGAACGAGCCCTGGACGCCGGTGCGAAGGACTTCCTGACCAAGCCGTTAGATCGCGTCGAAACGATCCAGCGAGTCCGCAACCTGCTCGAGACCCGCGCGTTGTACCGCACGGTGCAGGAGCACAACACCCGGCTACGCGGCGAGCTCGAACAGCGCGCACGGGCGGAGCGACGCCTCGCAGCCGAACGCGCGGTACGCCGGACGCGCATCGAGCAGGTCTTGCGAGACGGGTCGCTGCGGATGGTCTTCCAACCGATCTGTGAGCTTGGCAGCGGTTCGGTGGTGGGGGTCGAGGCGCTGGCTCGCTTCGAGTGCGAGCCGGCCCGCCCGCCGAACGAGTGGTTCGACGAGGCCCACGATGTCGATCTCGGCACCGCCCTCGAGCTCGCGGCGATCGAGGCGGCATTGCGCCATCTGGACCTTGTACCAGCCGATGCGTTCATGTCGGTCAACGTGTCACCGGCCACGGCGACATCCGCCGCCTTCGCTGACCTGCTGGGCAGAGGGTCGAGTGATCGGGTGGTGGTCGAGCTGACCGAACACACCCGAGTCGACGACTACGGAGCGCTCACCTCTGCCATGGACCAGCTGCGAACCCGTGGCGTGCGGATCGCGGTCGATGACGCCGGTGCCGGGTATGCCGGCCTTCAACACCTGCTGCGTCTACGCCCCGAGGTGATCAAGCTCGACCTCGAGCTGACTCGGGGCATTCACAGCGATCCCGCCCGCCGGGCCCTCGCAGGAGCCCTCATCACCTTCGCCGCGGAGATCGGCTCGGTGATCTTGGCAGAGGGCATCGAGACCGCCGACGAGCTCTCCACGCTGCGCGCACTCGGCGTCCCCTGGGGGCAGGGATATCACCTCGCCCGCCCGAGCTGTCTGCCCCTCAACGATCCAAGCCCACGAGCAGCCGCACGCGTGCCATCGCGGCGGCAGCGGCAACGAGCTCCAGCCGGGGTGGCGCACATCGCACGTCGTTCATAGTCCAACGGAGACACGAATCCGCCCGCCGCGCACGAAGGGAACACGGAATGCATCGGCGCCAGCCGCGGCGACACCATCCACCACCGCTAGCACCACGGGATACGGAGCGTCCTCGCCGGGGCGCTCCGCAATCCCAACTCGGCTCGGCCGCCGCACCTCCTTCTGGTGGCGCAGCCCGCCGAAGAACCGGCAGTAGTCGCGTCCCCGACCGAATCCTCGGGGACACCACGAGCGTCACCCCGGCTAGAAGTCGAACACCCGCCAACAGATGTCGTTCCGTCGCCGTTGGTCCCCGACGACCAGTTCACGGATCGCATCGGGAACCCCGCGGGCAGCCGCACGCGTAGCGTCGCCGCCATGCCTGCCCCGCACTGGTTCTTTCGCTTCATGTACGACCGCGAGAGCGCGGCCTGGGAGCGGCGACGCGACGAGCCGGAGCATCGTGAGCTAGTCGAGCGGACCGCCGACGAGCTCGCGAACGTGGTTGCACCGCCCGGACCTGTAGCCGACCTCGGCTGCGGACCTGGCGCGCACGCGCTCGCACTCACGCGGCGCGGTTACGACGTCGTCGGTGTCGACGGGTCACCTCGCATGGTCGAGGTCGCGCGGACACGAGCCGCGCGCGACGAGGTCGACGCGACGTTCGACGTGCACGACGTCAGCGCGCCGCTCCGCTTCGCGGACGCGTCGCTCGGAGGTGTCCTCGCGATCCTCGTCCTACAGCACCTCCCGCATCCCGCGGCCTTCATCGCCGAGATCCGGCGCTGCCTCCGGCCGGGCGGGCACCTGTTGATCACCGCTCCCGCCCGCGACAGCACGTCGCTCACGTCCCAGAACCTGTACTGGCGGCTGCGCGCAGCGTGCTATCACCTCGTGCCCGGCGTCGTCCGCTTCTACGACACGAACTCCCTCCCTCGTCTAGTCGAGGACCAGGGCCTGACCGTCGTCGAGTACAACGGCGAGCCCGGTCGCGTGAGCGTGTTGGCTCGCGCATAAACGTCGCTCGTCGAATGTGCCCTCCAACGCCGGATTCAGGCGACAAGCAGGCGAAGGCCGAGCTCTGCCGCCTCGAGATCGAGGAGATCACGGTTGCGTGCGGCCCACCGACCAGATGCGAGGTCGTCACGGAGGCTGCGCACAGCCCTCTGCTCGGCGTCGGGCCCGACCTTGGCCCACACCGATATCCCGCGACGGACGTTCTCGTCCAGGTACGCCTCGGGCCGACGCCAGTAGGCCTCGAAGAAGCCATCAGCGCAATCCCACGGGATGAGCACCGGCTCCATCCGGGCTCCGATCGCGCGGGCAAGCTCGGTAGCGAGACCGACGCGAGAGGCAGCGACCTCGGGCAAGTAGTCACGAGTCAGCCAGAACCGGCGACGCCAGGTCTGGTCAGTGGTGTCGCACGTAAACACCACCACGCGGCGAGCCACGCGCTGCATCTCGCGCAGCCCGGCGATCGGGTCCTGCCAGTGATGCACGGTGGCGAAGGCCATCGCGGCGTCGAAGGATTGGTCCTCGAACGGAAGGCTCCCAGCGCTGGCAGCCACGCATTGCGCTGCGCCTACGGGACGCTGCGCGCGCATGACCGCCGACGGCTCGACCGCGGTGACGTCCAGGTCGGAGGGCTCGTAGGACCCGGTGCCTGCACCGACGTTCAGCACGGTACGTGCATCGCCGAGCGCAGCCCAGACCTGCGCGGCGATTCGCGGCTCGGTGCGCCGCGTCACGGCGTAGGTGGCTCCGATGGTGTCATACAACTGCGCGCTGGACATGGCACTGCCTTCCGAGCTGTCCTCCGAAAGGTAGGTCAACGCGTCGTCGAGCGCTCCGAGGCGGCGTCCCCTACCGCCGGCAGGCGGGCGGGTCAGCTCGCTAGGAACGGCGCGGCGCGAGCAAGGTCAGTATCAAGTCGACGCCAGCGAGCAAATCCCCAAAGCTCGATGCCCGCCCGATCTGTCTCTTGGACGACGCGCGCCGCGAGGTCCTGCACTGCTCGCCTCAGCAGCGCGTACTCCAGATGAACGCGGTCCAGATTATTCACCCCGTAAGTTCGAAGAAATGCGGGCGGGTCGGCATGCTCGAAAGCGACCCACACGTCGTGTTCGCGGGGTCCGATGCAGGCGTGGTCCCAGTCGAGAATCGCGGACGCCGTTCCCGCATCGTCGACCAGGAGATTCCATCCGCCAAAGTCGCTGTGGAGCAGCACCGACTCCGGCGTATGACGCGCCGCCTCTTCGATCACTGACTCAAGGCGGCTCAGGTACTGCTCGACCTCGCGGCGGCGATCGCTGATCCATGGATGATCTAGCCGATCGCGCAGTTGCGAGATGTTCGGCTCGCCGACCGTCACCGCGGGCAGATCAACCAGCGGGTGCTCGTGAACTAGACGCAGGACCCGAGCTGTTTCGCTCCAGTCGTCGCTGGTCGCGTGACGCCCGTTGAAGAACTGAAAGACACCGTAGCGTCGGCCTGCAGCCGTTACCGCGAACCGTTCGCCGTCGACAGCGCGCTGTGCGACCGGGATTGGCACTGTCAGCGTGAGTCGCTCCAGCACTGCAAGGTTCGCCGGCGGAACGTCGCGCCAGACCTTCACGAACCAGACACCGTCGGTCCAACCAGCGCTCTCCCAACCCAACCCGTGGCGACGGAGCGCTCCTACGCCGATGCCGAACGCATCGAGGATCTCTGCACTCGTTGGCGGGAGAACCTCAGTCCACATTGTCGCCGAACGCTACGCGGGACGGACCGCGGCGGCTCCGGTCAACCCGCCCATATCCCTGCCGGCTACGAACCCGGCTCGAGGCCGGTGACATTGCCCTCGT
>CAYSAC010000013.1:0-30262 GCA_964428815.1 uncultured Acidimicrobiaceae bacterium
CGTCCGACGGCTTGGTCACACCGCTGACCTTGCGCACGTACTGGCGGGCGGCGGCCTCGATCTCCTCCGCCGTCGCGTGCGGCTCGAGCCCTCGGAGCGTGGTGATGTTGCGGCACATGCCACGAAGGCTACGGCTACGCGGGGTCTAGTGCAGCCGCGCGGAAGTTCCGTGCATGTATCGCCGAGTCGGGGTCGTCGCTGGCTAGGGCTCCAGCTCGAGGATGGAGTCGAGCATCGTGATCGTGAAGAGCCGCCGTACCTGGGGTGACGCGTCGCGTACGACGACCCGGCATTTCTGCGCGCAGCGAGCGATCACCCCGAGCGCGGTCGAGTCCACGAACGACACGCCGGACAGATCGAGCACGAGCGCGCTCTCGCCTTCGTAGACGAGGCGGGTGAGCTGGGACCGCAGCCGGCCGGCGGTCGCGATGTCCAGGACGCCCTTGACTCGAACGACGGGCGGGGATGCCGTGACGTCGACGACGAGGTCGAGCGTCTCGCCGCCGCCCTCAGCTCCGCCTCCTGCCATCAGACGGCGCGCCCGCACCGGTTCATGCGGAGCAGGTCGGTGCTCACGGTGCCCGGCTTCGTGTCGAAGGCGAGCAGGCCGACCAGCCGCGCGGTCGGGCCGGCGATCGGGCTGACGCGGTGGATAGAGCGCCGGCCCTCGAAGATCAGCAGCGTGCCGGGGGTCATCGGCAACCGGACGACCCCGCTCGTGTCACCGGCGAGCACCTCGGCGACGGCCTCGTAGCACTCGTGTCCGCGCTGCGGATGCGAGGCACGACCTCGAAGTCGTCGCCCGCGCCCATCACCGCAAGGTTGAGCGCGCCCATCGGGTCGGCGTAGGAGAACAGCAGGCCCCGGTCGAGGGCGGCCTCGACGAAGCGCATGAGCGGCTCCCACTCATAGAGGAGACGCAGCGGCGATGCGGGTGGGATCAGGTCGTAGGCGACGGCACCGACGCCGTAGTCACCGATCCAGCGGGTCGGGTGGCCGTTCGGCTGATCGAGGTTCGGATAGGCGGGGTGGCCGTCCCGCGTGGGGCGCCTCCGGCGCGGGGCTCGGTAGGCGGTGCCCGGACCTCCGCTGGGGTGGGCGAGCGGCGCGCCCGGCTGGTCGAGGTCGAGGATCGGGTAGCGATCGAGGTCGACCAGGGCAGCCGGGCCGACCACGTGCACTACTTCTCCGCGACCGTGACGCTGCGCATGACGTCGCCGACCGCGATGGACTGCGCGACGTCGATGCCGCCCGTGACGTAGCCAAAGAGGTTGTAGAGCGGATCGAGCTTGCGCCGACAGTCGTCGATGCAGATGAAGAACTGCGAGCCGTTGGTATCAGGACCGGAGTTGGCCATCGCGACGGCGCCGACGGCGTACTCGCCGCGAACGGGCTCGTCCGCGAACTTGTAGCCGGGACCACCGCTGCCGGTGCCCTTTGGGTCGCCACCCTGGATGACGAAGCCGGGCACGACGCGGTGGAAGGTGAGGCCGTCGTAGAACCCCTTCCGGGCCTGCCCGACGAAGTTGTTGACCGAGTTCGGAGCCAGCTCGGGGTTCAGGTCCATGACGATGTCGCCCTTGTCGGTGGCGATCGTGACCTCGTAGGTGGTGTCGGCGTCGATCTCGAAGGCGGGAGGTTGAGCCATGCCGGGCAGGCTACTGGTCGGGGATAGGGTCGCCGCCGTGCCATCCCTCGACGCGATCGAGCGCGACCAGCTCTGCGACCTGCTCCTCGAGCTCGGTCCTGACGCACCGACGTGCTGTGAGGGCTGGGACACGATCGACCTCGCCGCCCACCTCGTCGTGCGCGAGCGCGACCCCAGGGCGATGCCCGGCATCCTGTTCGGTGGCCGGTTCGAGGCCGGACTCGACCGGCTCATGGAGAAGGCGCAGGAGCAGGGCTACCAAGCGCTCGTTGCCAAGATCCGCTCCGGGCCGCCGCTCGGGCCGATGGCGGTGCCCGGCGTCCGCGTCCTGCTGAACCTCAACGAGTACTTCGTCCACCACGAGGACGTCCGCAGAGCCAACGGGCGCGGACCTCGCACCGACCGACCCGACCTCGACGACGCGCTCTGGTCGATGACGCGGCGGGGCGCCACGCTGCAGCTGCGCAAGGTGCGCGGGGCGGGTGTCGAGCTGGTGCGGCCGGGCCACCCGCCCGTCGTGGCGAAACGAGGCGCACCGGTCGCGCGCGTGATCGGCGAGCCGGGCGAGATCGTGCTGTTCCTCAACGGCCGCCGCGGCGTCGCGGAGGTCGAGCGGTCGGGCGATCCGAGCGCGATCGCCATACTCGAGGCTGCGAACCTCGGCCTCTGAAAACGAATGTGGTGCACGAAGTGCGGTGATCACCGCATCTCTTGCACCACATTCGGGATGGGTGGCTCTAGATCGGCTCTGTGCTGAGGGCGAGCTCTTGGCGCTCGAAGCCCGAGAGGCCCGACCAGAGCGCGGCGAAGAGGACCTCGGCGGCGCGATCGAGCGGGAAGTCCTGGTACTCGAGCCAGTCCTGGGCGGCAGCCTCGAGCATGCCGATGACGCCGCGAGCGAGCAGCCGCGCCTCGGCCGCGCCGCCCCACGCAGCAGCGATGCGCTCAATGCGCTCCCGGCGTGCCGTCTGCACCGCGGGGTGCTGCACCCCGCCCGTCGCCGCCATGAGCTGCCAGGACGGCGCGTCCTCGCGCGCGAACTCCAGGTAGCGGTGGACGATCCGGCGCAGCCGGATCTCGTCGGGCAGGTCGGTCTCGATCACCTGTCCGAGTTCGTGGTCGAGGCGCTCGACGTTGCGCAGGTAGACGGCGGCGATGAGTCCACCGCGGTCGCCGAAGTAGGCGTAGACGAGCGAGCGCGACACGCCGGCGGCCTCCGCGACCTCTTCGAGGCTGACCGTGGAGGGATCGTGCCCGTGGAACGCCCGCGCCGCGGCATCGACGATCTGGCCCCGCCGGACCGCCGGGTCGAGTCGTGTGTTGGTCCTCACGGGCCGGCTCATCGCTAGGAGCTGACGTCGACGGGAACCCCGGCCGCGGAGGGCGCTTGCTCGCCGACCAGCGGGAAGTGGCATGCCACGAAGTGGTTGTCGTCGATCTCGCGCACAAGCGGCTCTTCCTCGGTGCATCGCTCCTGCGCGCGCGGGCAGCGGGTACGGAACCGGCACCCGCTCGGCGGGTCGACCGGCGAGGGCAGCTCGCCACCCAGCACACCAAGTGGGGTGAGCTCGGCCTCGGGGTCGGGCAGCGGGATCGAGGACAGCAGCGCGGAGGTGTACGGATGCGCGGGGTGGGCGTAGAGGTCGTCGGGGTCGGCGACCTCGCAGATCTTGCCGAGGTACATCACCGCGACGCGGTCGCTCACGTTCTTCACGACGGCGAGGTCATGCGCGATGAAGACGAGCGTGAGGTTGTAGCGCGCCTTCATGTCTTCGAGCAGGTTCAAGATCTGCGCCTGCACCGACACGTCGAGCGCGGACACCGGCTCGTCGCAGATGATCAGGTCCGGGTCGAGGACGAGGCTGCGGGCGATCGACAGGCGCTGGCACTGGCCGCCGGAGAACTCGTGGGGCCGCTTCGGCCGAGCGATCTCGGGGTCGAGCCCGACGGCGGTGAGCACCTCGTCGACCACCTGACTCTGGGACTTGGCGTCGCCCTTGTTCCAGACCTTGAGTGGCTCGCCGACGATGTCGCCGACGCGGCGCCGCGGGTTCAGCGAGGAGATCGGGTCCTGGAAGATCATCTGCAGCTTTGGCCGGATCTGTCGGAGGTCGCGTGGCTTGAGTCCGACGAGGTCGGTGCCCTTGAACAGCACCTTGCCGCTGGTCGGCTTGGGCAGCTGCACGATGGCCCGGCCGGTCGTCGACTTGCCGCAGCCAGACTCGCCAACCAGGCCGAGCGTCTCGCCCTCGAGGATGTCGAAGCTGATGCCGGTGACGGCATGGACGACCTTGCCGCGCCCAGCAGGGAAGTGGACCGTGAGGTCCTCGACCCGCAGGAGCGCCTCCCCCTCTGGCCGAAGGTGGGCCTTGCCGCTGCCGGCCATCAGGCGACCACCACCGTGCGCAGGGTCACGGGCGTGCCTGCTGCGGTCTGGCCGCGCTCCTCGTTGCGCGCCGCGGCCTCGACGCCGGCGACGGTGCCGACGGGGTAGAAGCAGCGGTACGTGTGCCCTGGCGTCTCCGCCTCGATGAGCGCCGGCTCCTCGGTCAGGCACTGCTCCTGCGCGTGGAGGCAGCGCGGGCTGAACTTGCAGCCGGCGGGCGGGTCGATGAGGTTCGGCGGACGGCCGGGGATGACCGCGAGGCGCGTGTGGCTCGGGTAGTCGAGCTTGGGGATCGACTGCAGCAGCGCCTGGGTGTAAGGCATCCGGACCTCGGCGAACAGCGTGCGGGTCGGTGCCTTCTCGACGATCTTGCCGGCGTACATCACCGCGATGTCGTGGGTGCGCCCTGCCACGACGCCGAGGTCGTGGGTGACGAGCGTCATCGCCATGTGGCGCTCCTCCTGCTGGCGCTGCAGCAGGTCGAGGATCTGCGCCTGCACCGTGACGTCCAGCGCGGTCGTCGGTTCGTCGGCGAACAGCAGCTTGGGACCGCAGGCGAGCGCGATGGCGATGACGACGCGCTGGCGCATCCCGCCGGACAGCTCGTGGGGGTACTGGCGCAGCCGCCGCCCGGCCTCTGGGATGTTCACCGACTTGAGGAGCGCGAGCGCGGTCTCGTTGGCCTCGTCCTTCGACATGTCGAGGTGGAAGCGCAACGACTCGGTGATCTGGTTGCCGATGCGCATCACCGGGTTGAGCGAGGTCATCGGGTCTTGGAAGACCATGGACAGCTCTGAGCCCCAGTAGCGGCGCATCTCGTTGGCAGACAGCGTCGTGAGCTCGGTCCCCTCGAAGCGCACGCTGCCCTCACGGATGACGTTGCTCGACGGCAGCAGCCCCATGATCGAGCGCGACAGCACCGACTTGCCCGAGCCCGACTCGCCGACGATGCCGAGCGTCCGACCTCGTTCCAGCGTGAGCGACACGCCGTCCACCGCTCTGACGATTCCCGCAGGCGTCTTGAAGTGGGTCACGAGGTCACTGACCTCGAGCAGGGCGCCCTCGTAGGGGACCTGGCTGCGGATTGTCCTCCGGTTCGCCATCAGAGGACGCTTTCGCGGACGTCGAAGCGGGCGCGCAGGACGTCGCCGAGGTAGTTGAGCGACAGCACCGTGAGGAAGACGGCGAGGGACGGCGCGAACACGCCCCACGGCTTGCCGAGGAACAGCTGCGACCGCAGCGTTGCGATCAGGTTGCCCCACGACGGCGAGTCGATGGCGGGCGGCACGCCGACACCGAGCAGCGCGAGGCCGCCCTCGACGACGATGGCGACGCCGATGCCGAGGAGGACGATCGAGAACATCGCGGGCAGGACGTTGGGCAGGACCTCGCGCCAGATGATGCGAGGCGTCTTCGTTCCGAGGACCTTTGCGGCCATGACGAACTCGCGCTCGGACCACGTCAGCGTGTTGGCGCGCGTGATCCGTCCGAGGATCGGGATCGAGACGATGCCGATGGCAAAGGTGACGATCGTGATGCGACGCCCGTAGGTGACGTTCTCGCCGGAGGCGAACACCGTGGCGAGGGTCAGCGCGAGGACGAGCTGGGGGATGGCGAGCATCACGTTGAACGCCGAGGTGATGACGGCGTCGAGACGGCCGCGGAAGTAGCCGGCGATGAGGCCGAGGAAGCCGCCGACGAAGAGGCCGAAGGTGACGGCCCCGACGCTCACGATCATCGACGCCCGTGTGCCGTAGACGACCTTGGCGGTCATGTCGTAGCCGCTCGAGTCGTAACCGAGGAGGTGCCCCGCTTGCGGACCGAACTGGTCGCTGATGATCGGCTCTCTGAAGCGCTCGTCGACACCGGGAACGGGGAAGAGGCCAGGCACGACGGCCATGAGCGCGACGATGACCAGCCAGGTGATCGCGATCCACCCGACGATGCCGAGCCGCTTGGTCTTGGCCTTCTCAATGGCGGCAGCGGTGTCCGGCGCCTCGTCGACGACAGGCTCGACGAGCGCGAGGTCCAGCTCTTCGGCGATGGTCGTGCCAGCCGGAAGGTCGGTCGGCCGCAGGTTGCCGGCGTCAGCCTCCATGGCGGATCCTTGGATCGAGGACCGAGTACAGCATGTCGACGAGTACGTTCACGAGCACGTACGCGACGGCGATGATGGCGACGAGGCTCTGGATGGCAACGATCTGGCGATTGCCGATGGCGTCGAAGATCAGCCGTCCCATCCCGTCGAGGCTGAAGATGACCTCGATGATGACGGCTCCGCCGATGAGCGCGCCGATGTTGAGGCCGGCGACGGTGAGCAGCGTGAGGCTCGACGGACGGAGCGCGTGGCGCCAGAGCACGCGCTGGGCGGAGAGCCCCTTCGACTTGGCCATCAGGATGAAGTCCTGCTGCAGGGTGGCGACGAGGTCGGTGCGCAGCAGTCGCATGTACACCGCCACCTGCCCGACGGCCAGGCTCACCGACGGCAGGATCATCGAGCGGACGTGATCCACCAGGTCGTCGCTCGCCTTCACGTAGCCCTGTGGTGGCAGCCAGTTGAGCTTGACGCCGACGAAGTACGCGAGGACGAGCGCGAGCACGAAGTTGGGGACCGAGAGCAGCGCGAACGCGGTCGTGTTCGCCGCCTTGTCGGCCAGCGAGCCGGCGCGGTGCGCGGTGAAGATGCCGAGCGGTATGGCGAGCACAAGGGTCAGCACCTGCGCGTAGATCATCAGCTGCAACGACACCGGTGCGGTGTCCTTGATGCGCTCGGACACCGAGGTGACGTTGCCCTGGAAGTAGAATTTGCCGAAGTCGCCGCGCACGAAGTCGGACAGCCACCGGCCGTACTGCTCGTACAGAGGGTCGTTGACGCCGAGGTCCTCGCGGAGCTGCTCGCGGGCTGACTCTTCGCCGAAGGGGATCACAGTCTCGGCGACGTCGCCTGGCAACAGGTTGACGAGCATCGCGGTGAAGATCGTGACCAGCAGCAGCACCACGATGAGCTGCGCCATGCGCCGTCCGAAGACCTTCACAGTTTGTCGTCCATGCTCGCCAACCTGCGCGTCAGCGCTTCGCTACTGCTCCAGCCAGAGCCCGCTCAAGGGATGCCCGGCGCCGAGACCCGGGAACGGCTTGCCCCCTCCGGGGAGGTCGTTGCCGAGCACGCCGTGAAGCTTGGGGTTCGTGCCGATGGCCCAGATCGTGAAGTCCGTCCAGATGTTGTACACCTCGCTGCCGAAGCGCTTGTTGAGGTCCTGGTAGGTCGCCTCCCGATCCCCGGGATCGCTACGACCCTTGTCGAGGAGCGCGTTGATCTCGGCGTCCTTGATGCGGCCGAAGTTCACCGGCGAACCCTCGTACCACCAGACGTACTGCGTGTCAGGGTCGGCACCGGGGTGGTTGCGCCAGCCAATCGACTGGAAGTCGCCGGCCAGCGCCTTGTTGATGGCGGTCGCCTGGTCACCGGTGGAGTCGATGTTCATCTTGATGCCGGCGTCCGACAGCTGCTTCTGGTACTCCTGCGCCGTCAGGTTGCCGCCCTCGGCGGTCACGAAGCTGTAGGTGAACGAGAGCTTTTCGCCGGTCTCGGCCTCGTAGGCAGCCTGGAACTCCTTCGACTTCTCGACGTCGAACTCGGGGAAGCCGGTGTCCTCCACGTAGCCGAGCACGTCCTCCTGGAACGGACCGTTGGCCACGGTGCCGAGGCCGCCGTTGCGCACCTGGATCAGCAGCTCGCGATCGAGGGCGTGGGCGAACGCGAGGCGCGCGTTCTTGTTGTCGAACGGCGGCTTCGACGCGTTCAACATGATGTAGCCGACCTCGCCGAACGAATCCGACTCGACCAGGCCGATCGTCCCGTCCTCCTCGAGGGGCCGGAGGCGGTCCGCGATCTGCTCCTTGGAGTCCGTGTGCATCGCGTCGATCTGTCCGCTCTCGAGCGCGTTCACGCGCTGGGCGACGTCGCTGATCGGCTTGAAGGTGATCTTGTCGAGGTACGGCAGCTTGACGCCGTCTGCATCGGTCACCCAGTAGTCCGCGTTCTTGACCGCGACGAGCTCTTGGTTGACGGTCCAGTGGTCGAGCTTGAACGGACCGGTACCGACGAGCTTGTTGGCGCAGTCAGCGTCGGGTGCGTCGAGCTGCGAGCGGCTGACCATGCCGTAGCGCCCGCTGCCCCACAGGTACCAGGGGAGCGCCACCCAAGGCTTGACCGTCGTGATGGTCACCGTCAGCGGGTCGGTGACGGTGATGTCGGCGATGTTGGAGAACACGAAGATGGTCAGCTGCGGCGAGCGGGCGGGGTACTTGCCGCGGTACCCGTCGAGGTTGTCCTTCACGAGCTGCGCATCCAGCACGCTGCCGTCGTGGAACTTGATCCCCTCGCGGATCTTGATCGTCCACACGGTGAAGTCCGCGTTGGGCTCGATCGACTCTGCGAGGAAGGGCTCGATCTCTCCGTCTGCGTTGGGCGCGGTGAGCGTGTCGTAGATGGTGCGCGCCACCAGGATGCCGGATAGTGCGAGCTGTGCCTCTTGGAGGCAGAAGCCGCCGCTCGACTCGGCCTCCATGCCGTAGGTGATCTCGCCACCGGGGGTCGGCTTGCCTGCGTCCTCGTCGGTGACGGGCGTCGCGCCGTCGCCGTCAGTGCCGCCGCTCCCACCGGAGCTGTCGCCGCCGCCGCACGCGGCGCCGAAGAGCAGGACTGCAAGAAGAAGTGCGAGCAGGCGATGCCTGGCGCGCCGATCCGTTCGAACCACGAGTTCCTCCGAGGAGCCCGGCGCTGGGTCTGGGTTTTCGAGCCGGTGACGCCGGTCACACCGCAGAGGCGAACCTATCTTGTTGTCAGGTTGTCAACAACCTCCCGGAGGATTCGTGAGCAGCACCTCGAGCAAGGGAATCGGGAGCAAACCGGTCAGACGCGAATCAGGTCCAGGAGGCGCTCTGGCGGGCGAGCGATGACCGCCCGGTCACCGTGGATCACGATCGGGCGCTCGAGGAGGATCGGGTTGGCGGCGATGGCGTCGAGGAGCTCGTCGCGGCTGGCGTCGGCCAAGCCGAGCTCGCGGTAGACGGCCTCGCCGGTGCGGACCATGTGGCGAGGGTCCTCGATCCCGAGGAGGCCCATGATCCGTTCGAGCTCGTCGCGGTCGGGCGGTGTCACGAGGTACTCCACGTAGTCGGCCTCGACGTCGTGCTCGGCCAGCAGGTCGCGGGCGCCGCGGCATTTGGAGCACTTCGCGTTGAATAAGACGGTGACGGGAACCTTGTCGTCGGGCACGGGCGCCAACGTACACAGGCAACGACGTGGGCCGATCGGCCCTGATCGCCCAAGGCGGCTCGCCATCGGGCCGATGCTCTGAGACGTGGATGCCACGGAGTTCCTGAGCCGCCTGGAGCAGCTGGACGCCGCCGAGATCGGCCGCGTCGCGGCCGCCATCCGCCACGAGGTCGACACCGCCGAGGGCGAGGTGACCTGGTGGCGGGCCACGGTCGCGGTCAGCTGCTCGTTGCGGGTGCAGCGCCGGACCCGGCAGGCGGGGATGGCCGCTCACGACGCTGCGGCCACGGTGCTCGCGGCGGCGACCCGGACGGGTCTGCTCGAGGTTGATCACGATGCCGCGACGATGGTCGCCCGCGCCGCCGCCGACGTGTCCAGAGCGCTGCTGGCCGGTCCGGCGATGGACCATGAGCTCGGCGCGTTGCTCGCCCCGTTCAACCCAATCGTTCTGGCGGCTGTTGAGCCCGCATAGCGGGCTAGACAGCCGCCAGATGCGAGGGGGTCAGCGCTTGCGCGCGATCGTCAGCCCGTCGGCGATCGGTAGGACCACCACGTCGACTCGATCATCGCCCGCCACCATCTCGTTGAACGCGCGGATTGCCTTGGTGTTCTCGCTGGTGTCTCCCGGGTCGATGACGGCACCGCTCCAGAGCACGTTGTCGACCAGCAGCGCGCCGCCAGGCCGCAGCCGGAGGAGCAGCTCCTCGTAGTAGATGGGGTAGCTGGGCTTGTCCGCATCGATGAACGCGAGGTCGACGATCGGGTCAGGTGGGAGCGACTGCAGCGTCTCGACGGCAGGCGCGATGCGCAGCTCGATCCGGTCGGCGACACCGGCCCGCCGCCACGCTCGGCGGGCGATCGCCGTCCACTCCTCGCTCACGTCGCAGCAGAGGAGGTGGCCGTCGGCCGGCAGCCCCCGTGCGATCGCGAGGGCTGAGTAGCCGGTGAACGTGCCGACCTCGATGGCGCGGCGCGCGCCGATCAGCCTCGTGAGGATCGTCATGAGCGCGCCCTGCTCTGGCGCAATCTGCATGCCGCTGATGTCGCCGAGGGCAGCGGTCTCCTCGATCAGCTCGCGCTGCACCTCGTCGGGCGGCGTGCCGTGGGCGACGAGGTAGTCGTGCAGCTCGGAGGTGACGGCGACGGTCTTTGGTTCGGGCACGACCCCGACCGTACGGGATCAGATCAGAGCGGCGGGATCGCGATGCGCTGGTAGCCGCGCGACCATCCAAGCACGTTGGCGACGTAGGCCTCGGAGTGGTTGTAGCTGAAGTACGCGGCGCGCAGGCCAGGATCATCGGCGAGCCCGTTGGAGGCACGGCAGAGGTAGGTGCCTGCGGCGAGCGTCGCGTCATACATGTTGTGGGGGTCCTCGACGCCGTCGAGGTTGCCGTCGCTCTTGACCATGCGCCACGTCGTCGGGATGAACTGCATCGGCCCGACGGCGCGATCAAAAATCGGGTCGCCGTCGAGCGCGCCATCCTCGCTGTCGCCGATGACCCTCGTGTTGTTGGCCCCGTTCAGCTGGATGCCGATGATCTTCGGCGTCGCGTTCCCGGCACGATCGAGCGCGGAGCCGCCGTAGCTGCCGTGGCGCCCCTCGACCTTGGCGATGCCAGCGAGGCCCCACCATTGGACAGCGCAGGGAGGGTCGTCGTCGTTGGCGAGCTCCGCCGCCTTGTAGTAGGCGTCCATCGCGATCAAGGGGAAGTCGGCGCCCGAGACGTGCGCGAGGACGCGGGCCTCCTCCAGCGTTGCCCGCGTCGGGATCAGCTCGCCGCCGCGCACGACCTCCGCCTCGACGGCGCGCTGCTTGGCCGCGCCTGTTGTTGCCATCACACCCGCGATAGCGCGCTGCTCGGCCATCGCGCGGCGGGCTTGCAGGTCGGCTGCCGCGAGGTCCGCGAGCGCGTGCCCGCGCTCGACGATGAGCGTTTCGAGGCTGGCCCCGCCGAGCACGCGCCGCTGCTCGGGCTCGATCGCGGGGCGGACGTCGAGTACGAGCGCGAGCTCGGTCGTCTCGCCGCCGGCGATGTAGGCGTCGATCGCGAGCTCCTGGATGGACGACATGATCTGATCGAGCCGGGCTGCCGCCGCCCGGCGCCTCCCACCCGCGCCCGCGACCTCTGCGGTCACGCGCTCGGCCCGCTCGGCGAGCTGTGAGAGAGCGCGCTCGGCCTCAACGTGGGTGCGCTGCGCGGCGGTGAGCCCGATCGCGATCTCTTGGTACGCGCGGTTAGCGGCTCGGTGCGCCTTGCTGTCGACGCGGACGAGCGCGAGATCCGCATGGGTAGCGGGCAGGCCACCGACCCCGGGGGCTGGCGCGTAGAGCGCCCCCGTGTCGGGCGGGCCGGCGGCAACGACGGCGGCCGCCGCCTCCTCCTCGGCTGCTGCGCGCGGCGTTGCGCCACAGAGCGCGGCGGCGAACAGCGCCGCCACGACCAGCGCGCGCGCGGTCGCACAAGCGGTGACGCTCATGGATCGCGGCAAGACGATGCGGACGCTCTGGTGGATGGCTCGACCTCGTGGTCGTCGGGCGAAGGGCGGCATGGCCGCCGAGGGAGAGGATCGGCTCCGGGCCCGGCCGCCTTGAGCCGGCACGCCCGTTGTGCCCCTTTCCTCCCCGCATCAGGGCGGTCAATCTTGCCTCGGGACGCCCCCCAGGGGAAGACCCCTATCGGGCCAATGGGCCAGACTGGCGCGATGTCCGATCGAGTGTCCGTGACCATCCAGGACGGCGTGGCCGACGTCCGCCTCAACCGACCCGAGAAGATCAACGCGCTGGATCCAGCCATGTTCGCGGCGATCGTCGAGGCAGGAGAGGCGCTGAAGACCGATAACTCGGTGCGCGCCGTCGTCCTGTCCGGCGAGGGCCGCGGGTTCTGCGCCGGTCTCGACTTCGGCAGCTTCCAGGCGATGGCCGGCGATGGCGGCGCCAGGGACGATGGTCCGCCGCTGGCCAGCATCGGTGGCACCGACGGTCGCATCACGCACCTGGGCCAGCAGGCCGCATGGGTCTGGCAGGAGGTGCCGGTCCCGGTGATCGCCGCCATCCACGGTCCCGCGCTCGGTGGTGGCATCCAGATCGCGCTCGGCGCCGACATCCGGCTCGTCGCGCCCGACGCGAAGCTCTCGGTTCTCGAGATCCGCTGGGGTCTCATCCCCGACATGACCGGTACCGCGATGCTGCCGCGACTCGTTGGCCTCGACGTCGCCAAGGAGCTGACGTTCACGGGCCGGATGGTCTCGGGTGAGGAGGCCGCTCGTATCGGCCTCGCGACGCGCTGCACCGACACGCCGCTGGATGATGCGCTCGCGCTGGCGCGGGAGATCGCGGGCCAGAGCCCGCACGCCGTCCGTGGCGCCAAGCGGCTCCTTAACCAGTCCGGCACCGTGCCGGCCGCCGAGCAGTTCGCCGCCGAGCGCGAGACGATCGGCGGGCTGATCGGCGGCGCCAACCAGATCGAGGCCGTCATGGCCTACTTCGAGAAGCGAGACCCCATCTTCGCCGACCCCGCTCAGTGAGCTAAGGCGCTAGTAAGCGGCCGCCGACCCCGTCAGCGCGCGGGGGTCGCTGGCGCCGTGGAGGACGCCGTCCTCGTCGCGCTCGATGAGGTGGGCGTGGCCGAAGCCGTTGAATCCCGGCGCGACCTCGACCTGGTGACCGCGGGACTCGAGCCCCTCGACCCACCCGGCGGGCGCGCCCGCCTCGAGCTGCACGTTGGCGGGGCCGTCGCCGTCCCACACCGAGAAGCCACCGTCACCGAGGACCCAGCGGGGCGCGCTGATGACCGTGCCTGGCCGCTGCCCGTTGCGCAGCATGCGGGCCAGCAGCTGCAGGACGATCTGGGGCTGGCTGTCGCCACCCATCGTCCCCACGACCGCTCGCAGCCGTCCCGCACGGGTCACGAGCGCCGGTGAGAGCGTGTGCGGCGGTCGCCGACCCGGGGCGAGCTCTGCCGGGTGTCCGGGCTCGAGGCTGAAGCCGAGCCCGCGGTTCTGCAGCGAGATGCCGGTCGCGGGTTCGAAGATGTGCGCGCCCCATCCCGCCGCGTTGGACTGGATGAGCGAGACGCCGACACCCTCGCCGTCGACCGCGCACAGGTAGATCGTCCCCCCACCCGCTGTCGGGCTCGCGGCCGCACCGCAGCGGTCGGCGTCGATCGCCGCTCGCCGTCCGGCCAACTCGACCTCGTCCAGCAGGGCTGTGCCGTCGGCGCGGTCGTGCAGCACAGCCGGACGGTCGTGACCCGCCTGTCGCGCGCTCTCCACGAGCAGGTGGGCCCACAAGCCGTCGTCGGGATCATCGGGCACCGCCAGGCCCTGCGCGATCCACGCGGCCGCGACGGTGAGGTAGCCCTGTGACGGTGGCGGCACGGTCCACACGTCGTGCTCCCACACCCGCAGACCGATCGGATCGACCCACGTCGACTGCGGCGCGATCAGGTCAGCCTCGCTGTAGAGGCCAGCGCCGAGTGCGCGCAGGCCTGATCCAAACGCACCCTCGTAGAAGCCGGCCCTGCCGTCGCGCACGATCGCCTCGAGCGCGACGGCCACGCCGGGGCGGCGGAGGCGCGCGCCGGTCCGTGCACCTGCGTACGTCTCGGCTCCCGGCAGCTGCTCGATCAGCGGCACCATCAACGCGAGCAGCGGCGCGGCGGCGAACCCGTCGGTGGCGTAGCCGATGGCCGGTGCGAGCACCGCGGCGAGCGGCAGATGCCCGAACCGGTCGTGCAGCGTGAGCCACCCGTCGACGCAGCCCGGCACGGTCACAGTGCGGATGTCGCCACGGAACGGCATGCGGGCGTGGCCCTCGGCGCGCAGCTGGTCCGCATCCGAGCCCGATCCGGCTCGCCCCGCGCTGCACAGCGCGGCGGGCGGCTGCCCGTCCTGGCTCACGAGCGCGAACAAGTCGCCGCCCATCCCGCACATGTGCTGGGTCGTGACCGCCAGCACCGCGCTGGTCGCGACCGCCGCGTCGGCGGCGCTGCCGCCGGCCCGCAGCATCTCCAGCCCGGCCGACGACGCGAGGTGGTCGACGCTGCAGACCATCCCGTTCGTGGCGTGCAGCGTGCTCACCGCTCCCACCGCCCCAGCCATCCGGACGACCCTAACCGGGCACCCCCACCAACCGAACTGGCGGTGAAATCGGACCACCAGTGGTCGAATTCCACCGCCAGAACGAGTCCCTGTCAGGGGTCGACGAGCGCGCCGGCGGCTCGCCACGCGTCCTCGACGCGGTCGAGGCGACGGGTCGCGGTGCGGCGCAAGGCGGCGGCGACGCCGGCGACGAGCGCGTTGGTGAGGGCGAGGGTGCCGACGTGGCTGTCGAACGGACCGGCGCCAGCGGCGGCGACGACGAAGGAGACAGCAGCGATGTCGGTGAGGGGGGAGAGGGCCCCGTCGGTGATGGCGACGACCTGCGCGCCTCGGGCTGCCGCGGTGGCTGAGGACGAGATGACCCACCGCTCGTAGCGGCGGAGGTCGATCGCCACGACGACGTCGCCGCGGGCGAGAAGCGCGAGCTGGCGGGCGACCGCGACCTCTGAGCCCGTCACCTGCGCGACGTCGGGCCGCAGCAGGGAGAGCGCGGCAGTGAGCATCGACCCGATGCCCTCCTCCGCGTCTCCGGCGAGCACGTGCACGGCGCGGTGGTCGTCGGCCAGGAGCGCGACGGCGCGGTCAAAGGCGCGGGGGTCCACGGCAACGAGGGTCTGCTGCACGTTGGCGAGCTCGGCCGCCAGCGTCCGAGCCACGATGTCACCGCGGGCGGCCCGGCGGATGCGCGACGCGGCGGGCTCGAGCTGTCCGCCGAACGAGTCCTGCACCGCGGCCTGCATGCCGACGAACCCGTCGTAGCCGAGCCGCGTCGCGAGCCGCACGACCGATGCTCCGCTCGTGCCTGCTAGCGCCGCCAGCTGGGCGACGGTGCCGAACGCGACCGTCCGCGGGTCGGCCAGGGCCACCTCGGCGACACGCCGCTCTGCTGGCGTGAGCTCGTGCCTGCGCTCCTCCACGCGGGCGCCAAGAACGGTCATGGCATGGATGTTACAGTGATGGGATAAGTGAAATGGAGGTTCCATCCAGATGCCGACGTTCACGTCCGTCAACCCGGCCCGGCCGGCCGAGGTGATCGGTGAGTACCAAGAGCACGGCGCCCCCGACGTGGACGAGGCCGTCGCACGCGCCGCCGCTGCGCAGCGGAGTTGGGCGCGCCTCCCCGTGCCGGCGCGGGCTGAGGTGATCGCGGAGGCTGGGCGCGTGCTCGGGCGGCGGAAGGACGAGCTCGCGCGGCTCGTCAGCCGTGAGGCTGGCAAGGTCCTGATCGAGGCGGGCGGCGACGTGCAGGAAGCGATGGACATGGCCGCGTTCGTCGCCGGTCAGGGTCGGTCGGCGTGGGGCGAGACGGTCCCCTCCGAGCTGGCCGACAAGCTCTGTTGGACGACGCGCCAGCCGGTCGGCGTCGTCGGGATGATCACGCCCTGGAATTTCCCGGTTGCCATCCCGTCATGGAAGTGCTTTCCGGCTCTGCTCGCTGGCAACGGCATCGTGCTCAAGCCGTCCGAGCACAGCCCCGCGTGCGCGGTCGCGTTCGTCGATGCGTGCATCGAAGCTGGTGTGCCCGCGGACCTGATCCAGCTCGTCCACGGCGCGGCTGGGCCCGCGATCGCGCTCACGAGCCATCCGGACGTCAGGGCGGTGAGCTTCACTGGCTCAGTGCCGACGGGCCGGAAGGTCGCAGCGGCGGCGATGGAGACCGGCCCCCGCCTCGTGTCCCTCGAGCTCGGCGGCAAGAACGCGATGGTCGTCCTCGCCGACGCTGATCTCGACCTCGCGGTCGACGGCGCGCTGTTCGGAGCCTTCGGGACCGCGGGCCAGCGGTGCACCTCGACCTCACGGCTGCTCGTGCACCGCGATGTGGCCGACGAGCTGTGCGATCGCATCGCCAAGCGGGTCGCAGAGCTGCGGATCGGCGACCCGCTCGAGCCGGGCACCGACGTCGGTCCGGTGATCACCGCCGACGCGGGCCATCGCATCACCGGGATGATCGCGGCCGCGGTGGACGAGGGCGCGTCGGCGATCACCGGGGGTAATCTCCTCACCGTCGACGGCTGCGAAGGCGGGACCTTCGTGGCACCGACCGTCCTGCGAGGCGTGCGCCCCGAGCATCAGATCGCGCTGGAAGAGGTCTTCGGGCCGGTGCTGGCGGTCATCGACGTGGATGACGTCGAGCAGGCGGTCGACATCGTCAACAGCGTCGAGTACGGGCTGTCGGCCGCCGTCTACACCCGCGACATCGGCACCGCGCTGCGGGCGGTGGACGCCATCGACGCCGGCATCGTCTACGTGAACGCTCCGACCATCGGCGCTGAGATCCCGCTGCCGTTCGGCGGGACCAAGCACACCGGCAACGGGTTCCGTGAGGCGGGCGCTCGCGGCATCGAGCAGTTCAGCCAGATCAAGACCGTGTACGTGGACTACTCGGGCCGCCTCCAGCGGGCGCAGATCGACAACCGGGCGCCGCTCGGCGAGGAGCACGCATGACCATGTCCTCGACGCACCTTCGGCGCCGTCGTTGCCGGCTGCTCGCTAGCGCTCCCGACGCCGGCGTGCTTGACCGTGAGGAGCACGTATGACGTCGACTCGGACGACAACGACATCCGAGCAGTGGCTCGCGCGCGACAGGGAGGTGCTTGCCGCCGTCCTGCCCCGCATCACCGACGTCGTCGCAGTGCGCGGCGAGGGCAGCTGGATCATCGACGCCGACGGGCGCCGCTACCTCGACCTCGGCTCCGGCATCGCGGTGACCAACGTCGGCCACTGCCACCCGCGCGTCGTCGAAGCGATTGAGCGCCAGGCCCGCACGCTGATCCACACCTCGGTGGTGGCGCACCACCCGTCCGCGATCGAGCTGGCCGAGCGGCTCGCGTCGCTTACTCCGTTCCTCGACCGGCCCCAGGTGTTCTTCTGCAACTCCGGTGCCGAAGCCGTGGACGGCTCGATCAAGCTCGCTCGCAAGGCGACTGGCAAGCCCGGCATCATCGCCTTCCGGCGCGCCTTCCATGGGCGGACGCTCGCGGCCACGAGCCTCACCACCGCCAAGGCGAAATACCGCGAGGGCTACGAGCCGCTCCTGTCGGGCGTGCACATCGCGCCCTACTGCACCGACGGCGACGCCGGAGCCGCGCTCGCCGCGCTCGACGAGCTCCTGGCCGCGACGGCGCCGCCGGCCAACGTCGCCATGATGATCGTCGAACCGGTGCTGGGTGAGGGCGGCTACGTGGTGCCGCCGGTCGAGTGGCTGGTCGGCCTGCGCGAGCGCTGCGACGAGCACGGCATCCTCCTGGTGTTCGACGAGGTGCAGTGCGGGATGGGCCGCACCGGCCGGCCGTTCGCGGCCGAGACCTTCGGTGTCCGGCCAGACGTCGTCCTCTTCGCCAAGGGCATCGCGTCTGGGCTGCCGCTGGGCGGCATCATCGCCCCGGCCGCGCTCATGGACTGCTGGCCCACCGGCGCCCACGGCAGCACCTTCGGCGGCAATCCCGTTGCCTGCGCGGCGGCGCTGGCGACCCTCGCAGTCTTGGAGGACGAGCGCTGCTGCGAACGGGCGGAGGCATTGGGTGAGCGCGCGCTCGCCAGGCTGCGCGCCGAAGCCCTGCCGTCGCCCGCGGTCGTCGACGTGCGCGGCGTGGGGCTCATGATCGGCGTGCAGCTGGTCGACAAGGCCGCAGCCGACGCGGTGCAGCGCCGCTGCCTCGCCGACGGCGTGATCATCCTCACGTGCGGACCGGGGGAGGACGTCCTCCGGCTCATCCCACCGCTCACGATCACCGACGACGAGCTCGAGCACGGCCTCGCCACGGTGCTGGCCGCGATCGCCGCGCTCTAGCTCGCGCTTCTGGCGTGCGTTGGCGCGCTCAGCACGCGCTGACGCACGCCAGATCGAGACTCCGGCGGCGAGAAGGGCTAAGCATCACGCCGTGCTGGGATGGCTTCGCCGGTGGCGGGACGAGTGGCGGCCGTCGGCGGTGACGCTCGGGGCGCCGGCCTTCCCGCTGGTCGTGCTCTTCGGGCTCAACGCGGTCGACGAGCTCGACCGGGCCGCCTTCGCCGTGCTGCTGCCGGACATCCGGGACCACTTCGGCCTCGCTGACGCCGAGGCTCTGGCCATCGTCTCGGTGACGACCATCGCCGTGCTGCTCATCGAAGTGCCGCTGTCCTTCTACTGCGACCGGCGCAACCGGGTGCGCATCGCCACGATCGGCGCCGCCATCTGGGCCCTGTTCTCGTTCGGCACCGGCCTGGCCATCTCCGTCGCGACGCTCGTCGCCGCCCGCATCGGCGCGGGTGGCGGTCGCGCCGTGGTGACCCCCACGCACTCGTCGCTCCTCGCCGACTTCTACGAGCCGGCCGCCCGGGTGAAGGTGTTCTCCGTCCACCGCCAGGCCAACTCGGTCGGCCAGATACTCGGTCCTCTCCTGGGCGGTGTGCTCGCGTTGTGGCTCGGGTGGCGGGCGCCGTTCTTCGTGTTCGTCATCCCCACGTTGGTGTTCGTGGTGCTCGCCCTTCGGCTGAGGGAGCCGGTGCGCGGCGTCCACGAGCGGCGCGCCGCCGGCGCCGACGAGGAGGCGGCGCAGGTCGCCGAGGCCCACGAGGGCGTCCTCGACACCATGCGGGTCCTGGCCCGGGTGCGCACCATCCGGCGCATCTGGTGGGCTGTGCCGTTCCTGGCCATCGCGCTCTTCGGCGTTCCCAACCTCCTGTCGCTCGTCTACGAGGACGTCTTCGGCCTCAACAGCGCGGCGCGCGGCACCATCGCGGCCGCGGTCGAGCCGCTGCAGGTCGCTGGCGTGTTCCTCGCCATGCCGCGGGTGGCCAACGTCGCCATGCGCGACCCCGGGTTCCTGCTGCGGTTCGTGGCCATCGTGGGGGTGGTCGACGGGGTGCTGCTCGTGATCCTCGCCTTCGCTCCCCACGTCGCCGTCGCGATTGCGATGCACGCGCTCCTGGCCGCGTCCATCGGCACGCTCGCTCCAGCCTTCTTCGCCCTCATATCGATCGTGGCTCCACCGCGGGTGCGATCAGCGTCGTTCTCGACGATCTCCGTCTTCGCCATCCCGGGCATCGCTCTGTTCCTGCCGCTGATCGGGCTGGTCTCGGACTCCCTGGGCATCCAAGCGAGCATGGTGGTGCTGGTGCCGATCACGGTCACGGCCGGTTTCATCCTTGCGTCGGCGTCCAAGTTCGTCATGGACGACATCACCGCCGTCCAGACCGATGCCCTCGTTCGAGCCGAGGCGGTGCGCGCTAGCGGCGAGCGATCGCCGTGACCCAGTGGCGGCTGCGGAGGTAGCCGTCCTCGAACCGCCAGTCGGTGCGGACTCCGAAGGAATCGAACCAACCCATCTCCGCCAACCGGTGCAGGTCGCTCACCGCGGTCGTGCCCGCGGCGGCATCCCCGGCGTACGGCTCGATCACCAGGTCGGGCGGCGCCTCGTAGGGGGTGAACTCGACCTCGGGCTCGAACGCGGTGAAGTCGAACGCCCCCGCGATGCTCTCGGTCGCCGCGTGTCGCGTGTTCAAGTAGGGCAGGCCCCAGTTGTCGGAGATGAACTTCAGCGTCGACGTGTGCTCGTAGACCGTGTGGTCCACGGCGTTGCCGCGCGTCCACGGCGACACGATCGTCGTCGGGATGCGGAACCCGAGCTGGCCGAAGTCCCCGTCCCCGCCGGGATCCCCATTGGTTTCGAGATCGTCCGCGACCCGCGGCGGGTTCACGTGGTCCCAGAAGCCGCCCCACTCGTCGTAGGTCACGACGAGCGCGCCGTCTTGGTAGTTGGGCGATGTGGTGAACGCCTCGACGATGTCGGAGATGAACGCCTGGCCGAGCCGGAGGTCGGCATGGGGATGGTCGTCGTTGGCCAGCCCCTCGGGCCCGATGAACCACGGGTCGACGAACGAGACCGCGGGCAGCGTGCCGGTCGCGGCTGCGGCGTAGAAGTCGGAGACGTGGCGAGCGTGCGCGATGTGGCGGTCGCCCCACACGAGGATCTCGGGCAGGTTGTTGAAGTAGTACGTGCTGGAGACCCCGGCGTTCTCCAGCAAGGTCCAGATCGTCGGCCAGTCCCAGCCGTGCGCCCACTGCGGGTTCTGGGCCGCGACCTGCGGCGGGAGGTCGTTGTTCTTGAGCCCGCCCGACTGGGCTGAGTGCTGGTAGTAGCGGTTCGGTTGGGTCGGCCCGAGCACCGACGTGAACCAGCGGTCGTAGGTCTGCCACCCGCGCGTGAGCTGCGCCCACACCGGCAGGTCGTCGGCGTCGTAGTAGCTCAGCGCGAACTCGTCGTTGCCGGTGCCGGGGTCCAGCCACCCGTCGCACGCGCCGCGGTTGCGCTCGAGCCGCCCAGCGCCCCAGCCGTGGCCCGGGTCGGCAAAGCCGCGGCCGTGGGTGTTGCCGCGGCCATTCTTGCCCCAGTTCGCCGTCGCCACGGGAACCCCACCGGGGCCGGGGAACTCGGCGTTCTGGCGGGCGTCGAAGTCGGCGTTCTCCGCGCCGTACCAACCGAGGTAGTGGTCGACGGAGCGGTTCTCCATCATCAGCACGACGATGTGCTTCACCGCCGTCCCCGTCGCGGGATCGGTGAGCCTCGTCGCCGGGAGGGCGAGGTTCACGAAGTCGGCGCGAGCCGAGCCGCCGATGGTGACTGCACCGAGGCCGAGGGCGGCGCCTTTGACGAAGGTTCGACGATCCATACGGTGGGGATTGGCCATCCCCGCCGCCTTCGCCTGCTTCATCCCCTGATGTTCGCCTTCAGGTCATCTCTCGGAGCAACGCCTTCTGGATCTTGCCGGTGCCGCCCTTGGGCAGTTCCGGCAGGAAGACGACCTGCTTGGGCGTCTTGAACCGGGCGAGCCGCCCCTGCACCCACTCGATGAGCTCGTCCTCGGTGGCCTGCGCGCCCGGCCGAAGCGCGACGAACGCGCGCGGCACCTCGCCCCAGCGCTCGTCGGCCACGCCCACCACCGCTGCCTCCAGCACCGCCGGGTGGGACCCCAGCGCGTGCTCGACCTCGACCGATGCGATGTTCTCGCCGCCGGACACGATGAGGTCCTTCTTGCGGTCGACGATCGTGAGGTAGCCGTCGGGGTCGACGGTCGCGATGTCGCCGGTGTGCAGCCACCCACCGGCGAGCACCTCCGCGGTGGCCTCCGGGGCGCCCAGGTAGCCGGCCATGACGTGGTTGGAGCGGGCGCAGATCTCGCCGGTCGTGGTCCCGTCCCACGGCACCTCGTGGCCGAGGTCGTCGAGCACACGGACGTCGACGCCGAGGATCGGGAGCCCGGTCGTCGCGCGACGGGCGCGCGACGGTGGGTCGCCGGGCTTGTCGAGCGATCGCGTGAGCGTCGGCCCGCTCTCGGTCATCCCGTAGCCGCAGATGCACTCGCAGCCGATGCGGTCCTCGACCTCGGCGAGCATTGCCGCGCCTGCCGCGGCGCCGCCGATCGAGACCTGCACGATGCTCGACAGGTCGCGCTGCTCGAGGTCGGCGTGGTCGAGCAGCGCCCGCACCATCGTCGGCACCGCGAAGAGTCGGGTCACGCGGTGGGCCTCGATGAGGCGGAGCACCTCGCCGGGTTCGAACCGGGGCAGCATCACGTGCTGGCCCCCGAGCCCGGTGAGGTAGTGCGGGGTGCCCCAGCCGTTCACGTGGAACAGCGGGATGAGGTGCAGCACGACGTCGCGGCCACCGATGCCGTTGGTCAGCGCGGAGTGCACCGCGTGCAGGTACAGCCCGCGGTGGGTGAGCAGCGCGCCCTTCGGCGAACCGGTTGATCCGCTCGTGTAGAAGAGCTCGGCCGGGGCCCGCTCGTCGACCTCGGGTGATGCGAACGGACGTGGCGGCGCGGCCTGCAGCAGGCGTTCGTAGCCATCACCGAGGACGACCTGGCGGACCGGGTGATCGGGATCCACTTGGTCCGGATGGCGGAGCAGCGCGGCGGCGTCGCTGTCGTCGAGGCAGAACCGCAGCTCGGGCGGTGACAGTCTGATGTTGAGCGGCAGCAGCACCGCGCCCGCCAGCAAGGTGCCGTAGTAGGCCTCGAGCAGCTCGTGGGTGTTCCCGCAGAGCCACGCGACGACCTGGCCGGGTTCGACACCGAGCTCGTCGCGGAGGACGAACGCCTGGCGGTCGCAGCGCTGCGCGAACTGGTCGTAGGTCCAGGTGTCGTCGCCTTCGATCACGCCGACCCGCGACGCGAAGATCCGCCGGGCGCGGGCGAGGAAGTCGAGCGGGGTGAGAGGCAGTTCCATCGCTAGGAGCCTGCTGAGCGATCCGCGCGTGCATCGGCGAGCCACGGTTCGGTGCTCGCAAGGACGCAGGATCGACGCGCCTGTCTTGCCCAGCCGCTAGATCCGAGGACGCCGCGAGCGCCGAAGCTGGCCGGCGAGGTGCGTGCGGGCATCGTTCAGCAGTCTCCTAGTGCCAGAGTGATCGGCGCTCGAGCACATCGCGGAGGACCGCGGGCCGGTCGGTCATGATGCCGTCCACGCCGAGATCGAGCAGCCGTTCCATCTCGACCGGCTCGTCGATGGTCCAGACGTGGACCGCGATGCCGCGGCGGTGGGCCTCGTCGAGCAGCGGACGCGTGAGGATCTCGGTCTCGCCGTAGTGCGTCGGCAGCTGCGCGCACGGGTCGGGAAGGTCGCCGACGTGCTCGCCCATCGCTGCCTGTCCGAGCTGCAGCGCGCCCAGCGGGCCGAGCGACGTGCACACCCCAGGCAGCGCGTCACGCACGCGCGCGATGCGATCGTCGGAGAACGCGCCGACGCACACGCGGTCGATGGCGTTGCACCGCTGGATCACCTCGACGAGTGCATCGACCGCGTCGTCGTGCTTCGGGTCGATGTTCACGCGCAGCTCGGGCCAGGTCGTGAACAGCTCCTCGAGCAGAGGGATCGGCTCGCGACCGTCGACGCGCGCGTGCTGCACCTCTGACCACGGCAGCTCGGCGATGAGGCCGGCGCGGTCGGTGACGCGATCGAGGCGGTCGTCGTGGAACGCGAGCAGCACGCCGTCGCTGGTCACGTGCACGTCGGTCTCGACGTAGCGATAGCCCAGGCTGACCGCCCCCTCGAACGCGGGCATGGTGTTCTCCGGCCAGTCGCCGGCGCCGCCGCGGTGCGCGAACGGGATCGGCCCAGGGTGGTCGAGGAAGGCGAAGTCGGCGGCGCGCACTGGCTCCATAGTGCTGCGCGCGCTGGCGCTGCGCGAGCCTTGTGCCTCGTGGACAACGAACGGTGGTGGACCGTGGCGGAGGCCAACGCCGCGCTGGACCGCGTCGGCGGCACCGTCGAGGCAGCGCGTCGCGCCGCCCAGCGCGTTCGGCAGGAGACCGCGGGCGCGGGTCAGCGCATTCGCAGCAACGGCCACGGCTCGCTACCCGTCGACCTGACGCCGATCCAGACCGCCATCGACGAGCTGGCGGCCGACGGCATCGTCCTCCGCGATGTCGACCAAGGCCTGATCGACTTCCCCGCCCGCACGGCCGCGGGGCGCGCGTACTGGCTGTGCTGGGTCGTGGGCGAGCCAGAGGTTGCGTGGTGGCACTGGCCGGAGGACGGCTTCGCGGGCCGGGCGCCGATCGCCGACCTGCCCGCGTGACGGGAACCGCCGCGTCCGGCACCCGGATCCTCGCCGCGACCGCGGCAGTGACCACGGTGTGCGTGTTCCCCGCCTTCCTCACCGGTGCGATGGCCGTGCAGGTGCGCGCCGACCTCGGGTTCAGCGAGTCGGGCACGGGCCTCGGCGTCGGCGCCTTCTTCGCGGCCGCCGCCGTCTCCTCTGTCGTGCTCGGGCGGCAGGCCGAGCGGTTCGGCCCCGCGCGCGGGCTGCGGCTCGCCGCCCTGTGCTCGGCTGCTGGGCAGCTCGCGGTCGCCGTGTTCGCCACGTCGCTGGGCTCGCTCCTCCTCCTGCTCGCGATCACCGGCACGGCCAACGCGCTCGCGCAGCCGGCCGCCAACCTGCTGATCGCGCGGCACCTGCCCGCGGACCGCCAGGGGATCGCGTTTGCCGTCAAGCAGTCGGCCATCCCGATCTCGACGTTGCTGGCGGGCGTGGCCGTGCCGGCGGTGGCGCTGACGGTCGGCTGGCGGTGGGCCTTCGTCGGAGCGACGGCGGTCGCGGTCGGGGCCGCGCTCTCGGTCCCGCAGGTGGACGGGCCGCGGCGCCCGCGCACCAGAGGCCGGGCCGAGTTCGCGCCCGACGTTCACTTCGCCACGATGGTTTTGCTGGCCGCCGGCATCTCGTTGGGAGCGGCGTCCGCGGGCACGCTCGGCGCCTTCCTCGTCAGCTCGGGTGTGGAAGCCGGGCTCGGCGAGAGCGCCGCCGGGCTCCTGCTCACCTTCGGCAGCGCGATCGGCGTGGCCGTCCGGCTGCTGGCGGGTGTGCGAGCCGATCGGCGCGACGGGGGTCACCTCCGCGTGGTCAGCCTGATGCTCGCGGGCGGGGCTGTCGCCTACGCGCTGCTCGCCACCGGTGAGGCCTGGGTCATCGTGCTCGCGACACCGCTCGCGTTTGGAGCGGGGTGGGCCTGGCCGGGCCTGTTCAACCTCGCGATCGTGCGGGCCAACCCGTCCTCTCCAGGGGCGGCGACGGGCATCACGCAGACGGGCACCTACATCGGCGCCGTCTGTGGCCCGCTGATGTTCGGGCTCGTGGCTGAGCAGGTGTCCTACCGAGCAGCGTGGCTGCTCGCGGCAGTCATCGCGGTCGCGGCGTCGGCGGCTATGACCGCGGGCCGGCGCAGCCTGCGTCGCGGCCGGCTCGACCCGATCGGTCCCGTCCCAGCCTGAGTAAGGGCAGTAGTGTCATCATCTCTATGGCGGCGATCCGGTTGCAGCCGGCCGACGATCCGTCAGCCTCGATCATCGTGCTCGCCTTCCGCCAGGCCGAGCGGCTGCGCGCCTGCCTCGAGTCGCTGGCCGGCCTTCGCACCGCGATCCCGCACGAGGTGATCGTCGTGTTGAACGGGGCGACCCCCGAGGTGGCTGCCGTGCTCGATGACGTCGACGGCGCGGTCGTCGAGCGGTCTCGGGTCAACCTCGGCTTCGCCGGCGGCTGCAACCGTGGCGTCGCTCGCGCCCGCGGTCACCACCTCGTGCTGCTCAACGACGACACCTGCGTCGCCCCCGACTGGCTCGATCGGCTCGTCGGCGCCGCGGACGCGGACCGGAAGGTCGGGGTCGTCGGGTCGCTGGTGCTGTTCGAGGACGGCAGGGTCCAGGACGCCGGTGGCCGTGTCTTGCCCGATGGCACGCCGACCGTCATCGGACGGGGCTTGTCCGCCACGTCGCCCGAGATCACGGAGACCCGCGAGGTCGACTACGCCTCGGGGTGCGCGACGCTCGTGAAGCGAGAGGCATGGGACGCCGTCGGCGGGCTCGACGAGGGCTACTTCCCGGCGTACTTCGAGGACGTCGACCTGTGCCTCCGGGTCCGGCGCGCGGGCTGGCAGGTCGAGACCGAGCACCGCGCGGTTGTGCACCACGCCGAGTCGTCGAGCACCGATGACGTCGTGAAGGCGGTGGCGTGGGAGCGCAACAAGGCCCGGTTCCTCGCTCGGTGGGGGCCGGCCGTCGAGGAGTCCGCCCGTGACGACGTCGGGTGGCCATCGGAGCGCCCAGCCGCGACCGAGATCGAGTTCCTCGAGCAGGCGGCGTCGCTGCACGAGGCGATCCGCGCTCGGCTCGAGTCCGAGCTGTACGACGCGCGGTCGCGTGCGGACGGGTTGCGGCGCGACCTCGATGGCGCGCTGAACGCGGTGGGCCGCGAGCGGGAACACGGCGCCTGGCTCGAGCAGCGGCTCGAAGCGACGCGCGCCGAGGTCGAGGCCCTCACCACCGAGGTGGACGCCTGGCGGAACCGGCGATCGGTCCGGTGGCTCGACCGTCTGTCAGAGCCGCTGGCGCATCGGCCACGGCTGGAGCGCTGGCTGCGAGGCGCATGGCGCGCCGTCCCCGCGCGCAAGTCCCGCACCTGAGGGATCGCTCATGCGTCACTGAAACGCGTCTACCGTCTGCCGGGAAGGCGCCGCGTCAAAGGTTGCGTGGGTCCTTCCACGAAGGGTGAGTGAGATCATGGGCAAGATCGCGATGGCTCTCATGGCCACAGCGGCGGTGTCGATCGGGTTGGTCGGCTGCGGTGACGACAATGACAACGCGGCGGGAACAGTCGATGTCACCCTCAGCGACTTCAAGATCGAGTTGAGCGACACTTCTGCATCAGCGGGGGAGGTCACGTTCCAAGTAGAGAACAAGGGGCCGTCCGTCCACGAGTTCGTGGTGTTCAAGACAGATCTGGAACCGGATGCCCTTCCCACGGACGACGCCGGCGACGTCGCGGAAAGTGACGAGTTCGCTCCCGTCGACGAGATCGAGGACATTGCGAAGGGCGCCAAACCCAAGCTGGCGGTGGAGCTAGCCGCGGGCGACTACGTCTTGATCTGCAACGTCCCCGCTCACTACCGGCAAGGGATGCTCGCTGCGTTCACGGTGACCTGACGTCTCTGCGCGGCTCAGATGGAGCGGCCCGCGTCCTGCCAGTACTCATCCTTGAGGAGGCGCTTGTAGAGCTTGCCCGTCGGGTGGCGCGGCAGCTCCTCGCGGAAGTCGACGCTGCGCGGGCACTTCACGTCGGCGAGGTGCTCACGGCAGTAGGCGAAGCCAAACAACGGCTCGGTCGCGACCCTCGTGTCGATGAGCTGCGCCGCACGCCGGCGCAGCGCCGCCACGACGCGTCGGTGGAGATGGCGATCAGGGCTCGCACCGCACCCAAGGATGGGCGCCGGCCTCGGCCGCTGTTCAGTGTGCTGGTCGGCTATGAGACCTTCGCCGGCCCGACGCTCGAGCTGTTCAACCGCACCGTCATCACCCCCGGCACCGCCGGGGAGTGGCTCGAAGAAGCCGACGTCGAGCGGGTCGTGTTCGACGGCCCCTCCCGAGTCGTTGACGTCGGCGTGCAACGCCGGTTCTACCGGGGTGCGCTGCGCCGGGCGATCGAGATCCGCGACCGCACCTGCTTCCACCCCACCTGCGACGAGACCCCACAGCGGCCCCAGGTCGACCACGTCCACGAAGCGAGCAGGGGCGGCGTCACGACCCAAGCCAACGGCAGGCTCGGCTGCGGGTTCCACAACCGGCGCCGCAACACCCACCCCGACAACTGGAACGACACCAGCCCGAGACCGCGAGACCTCGATGCCGGCCCCGACCCACCCGACACCAGCTGACCATCGAGCGGCCCCGGTCCCATCGAACAGCGCCCTGCGCTGCGCTTCGGCGCGCCCACGCACGGACGCCTTCGTTCTTCGACCCGAGCTCTCAGACACGTCGACAGATCGGGCATTCCATCCACCGAGGTTCGGGGCACCAGCCGCCCGATTCGGGCGGCTCATGCCCCCAACCTCAGGCCGGAGCTGCCGATCTGTTGATGGCTGCGTTGCGGAAGTCATGTCACTCGTTCGGCCGTCGTGGGCAATCGCGTAGGTTGGCTCGGTGGACCCGACGGCGCGCTTCGCCCAGCTGATCGCGCACCCCTCGGACGTTCCGCTCGACGAGGCGATGCTGCTCATCGCGGCCCACGCGGATCCGACCGTCGACCTCGACGCCACCAGGCGCGACCTCGACGCGCTGGCGGCTGCGTCCGGGCCCGGGCTCGACGGGCTGCTCCACCACCTCTTCGCGGTGAGCGGGTTCCACGGCAACGAGGACGACTACTACGACTCCCGCAACTCGCTGCTGCACGAGGTCATCGCCCGTCGCACCGGCATCCCGATCAGCCTCAGCGTGCTCGTCCTCGAGGTCGGTCGCCGCGCCGGTGTGGCGCTCGAGCCGGTCGCGATGCCGGGCCACTTCCTGCTGCGCGCGGTCGACGCGCCCGGCGTCTTCGTCGACGCGTTCGCCGGCGGTGCCGTGCTCGATCGGGACGGGTGCGCGGCGATCTTCCAGCGACTGCACCCGGAGGAGCCCTTCCGCGACGAGTTCCTCGACCCGGTCCCGACGTCGGTGATCCTCGTCCGCACGCTTGGGAACCTCGCGGGCATCTACCGGCGCCGACGCGACCGGCGGAACCTCGCCTGGGCGCTGGGACTGCGGGCGCTGCTCCCGGCGATGCCCGCCGCCGAGAGGCGCGAGCTGGCGGCGACGCTCGCGGCACGAGGCAGGTTCGACGAGGCGGCCGACGCGCTCGACGTGCTCGACGGACCGGACGACCGCACCGCCGCCCAGCGCCTCCGCGCCCGCCTCAACTGAAGGGGGCTGGATGATCGATCGCGACATCAAGCGCTGCCTCGGCCAGATGATGAAGGGGGTCCAGGTCGTCGGCGCCGCGCACGGCGACCTCGTGCGCGCCTACTGCTCGCACTGGGTGTGCCAGATCTCCTTCGAGGAGCCGGTCCTGCTCGCGTCGGTGTCGCCGAAGCACGACACCCACCCGCTGATCGCGGAGAGCGGCCGCTTCAGCGTGTCGATCCTGGCCGGTGACCAGGTGGACATCGGCCAGTACTTCTCTTATCCGGGCCGCAAGTTCAAGCACATGGCCCCCGAGCACCTCGAGATCGTCGATGGCCTGCCGGTCGTGAAGAACTGCATCGCGTGGCTCGGCTGTGAGGTCACCGACCGCATCACCGGGCGGTACGACCACGATCTGTTCTTCGCGCGCGTCACCTCGGTGGGTGCGGGTCGGCTGAAGGACCCGCCGCTGCTCTACTCGAGCCGGCTCGGCTGGCGGGTGACCGGCGACAAGGCCCGCCAGCCCGGCGTGTCGATCCGCGATCAGCTCCTCGAGCGCCTCGGCGAGCTGCCCGACGACGACGAGGACGAGGACGGCGACTGATCGAACTTGCGTCTCTCAGCGTCCGAATAGGTACTTGAGAGACGCAAGTTCGCTGGGCGGGGTGGGAACTTGACCGGTGGGTCAAGTAACCTCGGCGGCCATGACCGCCGTCATCGACACCGCCGCAAGCACTGACGAGGCGCGCGTCAGCGCGCTCGTCGACCAGCTCCTCGCTGCCAACGACCCCAAGGCGACCGGCGCGGTCGAGTTCCTGGGCGCGCAGTTCGACCTCGGGCTCGCGTGGGTCCACTTCGAGGAGGGCCACGGCGGGCTCGGGCTCAGCCCGGGGCTGCAGAAGCTCATCAACGAGCGGCTTGCGAAGGCCGGCGCGCCGATGCCCTACGGCCGCAACCCCATCGGCTACGGCATGGGCGCGCCGACGGTCGTCACCCACGGCACCAAGGACCAGAAGACCCGCTACCTCCGGCCGCTGTTCACCGGCGAGGAGATCTGGTGTCAGCTGTTCAGCGAGCCAGGCTCGGGCTCCGACGTCGCCGGCCTGTCCACCCGAGCGGTGCGCGACGGGGAGGAGTGGATCGTCAACGGCCAGAAGGTCTGGACCACCCTCGCCCACCTGTCGCGCTGGGGCATGCTCATCGCCCGCACCGACCCCGAGCAGCCCAAGCACAAGGGCATGACGTACTTCGTCGTCGACATGCACGCGCCCGGCGTCGAAGTGCGGCCGCTCTACCAGATCACCGGTGAGGCCGAGTTCAACGAGGTGTACTTCACCGACGTCCGCATCCCCGACAGCGAGCGCCTCGGCGACGTCGGCGAGGGGTGGGGAGTCTCGATGACGACGCTCATGAACGAGCGCGTCTCGATCGGCGGCAGCATCTCGCCACGCGGCGGCGGCTTCATCGGTGAGGCGGTGAAGGTCTGGAAGGAGCGTGGCCTCAGCGATCCCGCGCAGAAGGATGAGCTGATGAAGCTGTGGGTCCGCGCCGAGGTGCTGCGGCTCACGAACATCCGCGCCGCGCAGATGCGATCGGTCGGCAACCCCGGCCCCGAGGGCTCGATCTCCAAGATCGCGTCGGCTGAGCTCAACAAGGACGTGA
>CAYSAC010000014.1:0-30205 GCA_964428815.1 uncultured Acidimicrobiaceae bacterium
AGCGGCGACCTGTGGAGCGCCCTCGCCGTCGCGGTCACCTGGTCGGATGAGGTGCTTGCGTGATCCACCAGCTGCTCCACGGCTGCCCGGTGTGCCGTCAGCGGACGCGCCACCTGGTTTTCTGCCGCTACCGTCCGCCCCCACTGAACGCCCCGCCGGCGACGTGGATGGTGCTGGCCACCCTGCCGTTCTGGATGCTCGTCGGCTTCATAGGCCACGGTTGGCTGGGCGTCGGCATTGCGATCAGCGCCATCGGCCTGGCCGAGCTCGCCGTGGCATGGCTCGCCCGGGCCGCGGCGCGTGCGGTGCGGCCGACGAGGATCCCCGTCCCGGAGGAGGTCGTCGGGGCGCTCTACCCGCGAGAGATGCGCCACGTGCACCGCCGCAAGGGCGTCTGCACGATCCACTGCCGGCCGCGGAGGGCGGCATGAGCGAGCGGATGGCGTTGCGCGTCGCGGACGTGGCGAAACGCCTGGGCGTGAACCCGGAGACCGTCCGGCTGGCGCTCAACCGCGGCGAGCTGCCCGGGCGGAAGCTCGGGCGAATCTGGCTAACCCCGGTCGACGAGCTCGACGCGTGGCTACACTCGAAGCGTGAGGAGACGACGGATGGCGGGCGAGGGGTCGATCTTCCAGCGGAAGGACCGCAAGTGGGTGGCGTCGCTGTCGATCGGCGGCCGGACGAGCCGCCGCTTCGTGCGCCGCTCATTCCCCACCCGAGCCGAGGCCGTCGCCGGTCTCGAAGAGCTCAAGGCCGAGCGACGAGCGCGGATCCGTCCGAGCCGGCAGAGCCTTGGCGACTACCTCCGGTGGTGGCTCGATGAGAGCGCTCGGTCGACGATCAGCGCGAACACCTACCGCGGGTACGACGACGTGCTAGCGCACTTCCAGCCCATCGCCGGGATCCCGCTGCGCGACCTGACGGCCGAGGACATCGAGGCGTGCTGCAACCGCATGACGGCGCACCGCGGCCGCGCTGTCGCGCCGGCGGCGCCGAAGACGATCCGCAACGCGCAGCTGATGCTCCGGCGGGCGCTGTCGCAGGCGGTCGAGCGCGGCTACATGCACGCCAACGTCGCCCGCCAGATGCCGCTGCGCAGGATTCCAGAGCGCGACGTCGAGGCCCTCACTCCCGACATGGCCCGGCGGATCCTCGGGGCCGTCGCCGGCGATCGCTACGAGGCGGCGTTCGCGCTGTCGCTTCTCGGCCTCCGCGCGAGCGAGGTCCTCGGCCTCGCCGTCGGCGACGTCGACCTCGTGGCGCAGACGGTCTACGTCCGCTACCAGCTCCTCGGCTCGGGCCCGAAGGCGCGCCGCGCGCAGCTGAAGACCCGCGGCAGCAAGGCGACGGTGCCGCTGCCCGGCTTCGTCCTCGAGCGGATCCATGCCCACGTGGAGCAGCAGCGAGGCCGCGCCGTGGCGGCGCCGGCGCCCACCCGCGCGTCGCTCACCGCTGGCCAGCGCCGCGAGGCGGTGAGGACCTCCTGCGCCACGCGTCGAGCCGCACCACGATGGACATCTACAGCCACACCGCGGTCAACGCGTCGTGGCTGACGAAGCACTTCCAGGCGATGCTCGAGCGGTCAGGCCCCCGATGAAGGAGCGACCATGAACCGAGCAGACAGACGCGCGCTCGAGCGCGTAACCGGCCAGACCCGATCCGCCGGCGGCATCGCACCGGCGCAGGAGCTCGACGAGCTGCGGCGGGTCCGGACGGGCTCGTACGCGCTGATGCATGCGCTCGTCAGCCGCATGGGCGGCGGTCCGATCGAGATTCCGCGCGGCGAGTGGCAGGCGCTCCCGCCGGGCGAGACGCTGAAGGTCGTCGTCGACAAGGACACGAACGATGTCAGGCTCTTCATCGAGAAGGCGGCCGCGGGTTGATGGACTTGGAGCGACTGGCTAGCGAGCTCGACGCGCTGGAGCGGACGGAGGCGTACCACGACGCCTATGTCGCCGCACTCCGCGATGTGCGCCGCGTCGTCGCTCGCCTCACCTCATCGGTCGAGCTGTTCCAGCAGGGTGCCCATGACGGCTTCTGGCCGGGCTGTGACCGTGCGCTGCCCCACACCCATGAAACGAAGGCCGTCGATGGGTAGCGTCAAGGAGGACGGGGTCCACGTCCACGACCCGTGCATCGAGTGCGGCGAGGCCGAGGCGATGGTCGACGGCCTCTGCGAGGAGTGCACGACGACGAATCCCCGTGATACACGCCGTGATACACCGGAGCCCGTGACCGACCGGGAAGAAGGGGTGCCGCATGGCCCGGCGTGAGGGTGAAAGTGGCTCCGGCGGTAGGATTCGAACCTACGACCAAGCGGTTAACAGACGTCTGGTTCGCGCCGGTGTGTGAGCACGATTCTGCCACGTTCCGCACCGGCCGTGATACACGGCGGGATACACCGGTGCCTCGATGACGGCCCCGCGGCGCGAGTGGCTCCGCGCATTCGCCCAGGACCACGGCACGGTCAGCGACGTCCTGGCGGCCGCGCGCTCCTGCATGTCGGAGGCGTGCGACGAGTCGCCCGAGAAGTGCTCCCATCCGCGGCAGCGCATGACGCCGCTCGAGTTCGCCCAGTGGCTCGAGGAGCAGCTGCACCGCGACGCCAGCACGCCCCAGCGGCTGGATCACCGCGAGAACCGCGAAGGCGGTCAGCACCGCCGGCATGGCCTGGAGCTCGCGGTCGGCTGAGCTCGGCGGGGTTGCAGATGGCGGCACCGATGTGCCATACGCTCTCTGATGTACGGCGCGTGCGATGACTGACAAGAACGGCGGTCCCGCCACCATCGCCCCCACGGCGGCTTCGTGAGCGATGACCCCAGCCGAGCTGATGCCCCTGCTGCTGGGATCCACGGGGTGCCTCGTCCTTTCCCTGGTGCTGAACTACCTCTTCATGCGCGGCACCATCACCGGGTCGCGCTCGGTGCCGAAGGCCCAACACGACCGGGTGCTCGACATAAACGAGAAGTACGCGACGAAGTTCGGCGAGCAGACCGACGCCGTCAGGATCCTGGCGCAGTCGCAGGTGATGCTCACCGACCGCCTGGGTCGGTTGAAGCCATGAGCCCGTTCGGGGACTGGCTCAAGCGCCTGCTCGGCTCGGACCACCACCCCACCGTGCGCGAGCAGTACCGGACCATCGGCGACGACGTCGAGACGCGCGCCGTCGCGCAGTTCGACGATTGGGGCGTCGTGCTCGAGGAGGTCCACCGTGTGGAGCAGCTTTCCACGCCGCATGCGCGTCGACACCGCTCCGCGCCCCAGAATTCCGGGCAGCGCACATGAGCCAGCAGCACCCCGTTGAGGTCGCGCTGTTGTTCGGGCTGCTGGCGCTGCCGGTCCTCGATGCGGCTGCCACGGTGTTCTTCTCCCGCCTCTTCCTGCGCTCGCAGCGCGAGGCCGTGCCGGGCTCAGACGCGCCGCACTGGCGCAGCCGCGTCCTTGCCGGCCGCTCCTGGCTGCTCGGGCTGCTGACGGCCTCGTTCGCCATCATCACCGCCGCGTTCTTGGTGATCGGCTTCCTGGCTGGGCGTCGCCTTCTCGGGTTTGCGCCGCTGCAGAGCGGCGCCCTGCTGTCGGTCGTTGCACTGCTCTTCCTGGGTGCTATCCCGCCGATCTTCATGTGGGCCTTCTGGCAGGCGCGCAGGCGGAAGGGCAGCCCACCGCCGTTCGGCGAGAACGACTGATGACCGAGTACGAGGTCGCCGCCGAGAACGGTCACCGCGTGCGGGTCGAGGCGGACGACGAGCTCGACGCCGTGATGCTCGCGGGCGAGGTCGACCCGGACATCTGGTACGCCGGCGCGTACCCGGTCGACGGTCTGCCGATCGGCTGGGATGGCGGCGACGCCGAGGACGCCATCCGCATAGGCCAGACCCTCGCCCCTGGCGAACACGTCTGATGCTCATCGTCGAGGAGAACTACGCCAACGGCGTGCCGCAGACCGCGCTCCGCGGCTGGGCGCCGACCGGCGCAGCGTGGCACTGGACCGCGGGCGGCCCCGGCCGGGACGGCTGGGAAGGCTCCCTTGTCCACCTCATCACCACGGGATGGTCGGTCAACGCCTCGTATCACGGCGGGCTGTGGCACGAGCACGAGCCCAACGATGCCTGCCGCACGATCATCCAGTGGGTCGTCCCGGTGAGCAGCGCGGCGCACTCGATCGCGCCGTCGCAGGTCTTCCAGCTGAACGTGAACAAGGACCGAGCTACGCAGGACGCTCGCTTCGCCGAGGTGCGCCGCATCCTCGGCGCGAAGGCCACCGATCCCAACGCCGCGTGCATCGCCGTCGCGTATGCCGGCATGCCGCTGGGCCTCGAGAAGGATCTCGCCTGCCCCGTGTTCCGAGCCGACGTGCAGGAGCTCGCGCGAGCACTCATCGCCGAGACGCCCGTCATCGACCAGCCCCACTTCGGCCACGGCTGGATCCAGCCCATCACGCGCTACGAGATGGACGTGGCCACCGACTTCATCGGGCTGCTCTACGAAGCGGCCGCAGCCCCGCCCCAGGAGGAACCCGACGTGTACGCGATCGCCATGAAGCATCAGATTCCGAAGATCGTCCGGCTCCGCCCGGGCGTGACCCTGTACCGCAACTCGCGCGCCGCCACCCCCTCTGACGTGCATCACGTCCTCGGCTCGGACGGCAAGGACCTCGACGGCATGGACGCCGAGCTCTTCGGATCGCTCGACGGGCGCTGGGTCGGTCGCCGCGCCGGCGCCGACGGCTTCTTCTTCTTCGACGACAACGCGATCGACCGCGGCGTCCCGTTCCGTCTCGCGGTGTACGGCGCAGACACCGACTGCAGTGACGACATCGCCACGGCCGAGGCCGCCGTCACGGCCCACGTGAACCAGGAGTGGCGGGACTGGCTCGCCACCGCACCCGCAGCACCAGCGAACTAGGAGGAACCCCATGATTCTCGGACGCTCGACGGTCCAGTGGACCGCACTCATCACCGCCGCCGGCGGTCTGCTGCAGCTGCTCACGGTGACGCTCCTCCCCGGCATGGATCCGGTGGTCGTGGCGACTGTCGTCGGCGCCGTCGTGATGTTCCTCGGCGTGTTCATCGCCTTCCTCGCCAACACGTCGACCACCCCGACCGGCGACCCGCAGCTCAAGGCCGGGACGATGGTGCGGATCACCGATGACGCTGGGACGATGATCGGTCACGAGCCGGTCCCGACGCCGCCCCCCGCTCCGCCCGCCGACGGGGCCACACCAGGCGGCGCCGGCTGACGATGCCGTTGCGAGCCCTCATCGTGAGCTCCGCCCTCGACACGAACGGGCAGAACGCGCGCTACGGCGTGGCCGCCGAGCGGTGGGGCTCCGATCCGGCTGTCCTGAAGGCGCTGATCGTCGGCCTGTACGACCCCGCCGACGTGGCGGGGCGCTACCGCGAGGCCGCGGCCAAGAGCGACGGCCTCAGCATCCGGACGGCGCATCGGTCCGAGGCGTACTTCGAGTTCCCGCATGACATTCGCTGGCGCCAGGGCACCCACGAGGAGGTGCAGCAGCTGGCCAACGAGTGCGACGTCGTGCACCTGAACAACTCGGAGGTCGCGTATCGGCGGCTGAGCCTCGGCAAGCTGCGCAAGCCGGCCCTGCTGCATCACCACGGGACGCTCTTCCGCGACAACCCCGCCCCGCTGCTCGCGATCGCCAAGCGGTTCCACATGGTGCAGGCCGTCTCGACCGTCGACCTGATGCGCCCGGCGCCCGACCTCCTGCACTGGTTGCCGACCGCGTACGACCTCGACGCCCTGGCGAAGATCCGCGCGGAACATCGACGTGAGCCAGATGGGATGGTGCGCGTGCTCTCGGCACCCACGCGCCCGGACCTGAAGAGCACCGATGCGCTCAGGGCTGCGGTGGCCACGCTGCAGGCCGAAGGGCTGCCCGTCGAGCTCGAGGTCATCACCAAGCGTCCGTGGCGCGAATCGCTGGAGGCGAAGGCCCGAGCGGACATCTACTTCGACCAGGTGGCGGTGCCAAAGCTCGACTATCCGGGCGGCTACGGCTGCAACGCGATCGAGGCGTGGGGCATGGGCCTTCCGGTAGTCGCCGGCGCCGACGAGTGGACGCTCGACAAGATGGCCGAGGTGTTCGACGGCTCAGAGGACTACGGCCTCGGTGGACCGATCCCGTTCTACGTCGCCACCGAGGACACCATCGCCGATCGACTCCGGGAGCTGGTGGAAGATGCGGAGCTCCGCAAGTCGGTGGCGCTTGCAGGGCAGCGCCATGCTCAGCGGTTCCACGCCGAGAAGCCCGCTCTCGTCCGCCTCGCCGAGCTGTACGGCATGGCCATCGCCAAGATGCGCGCGGCGCCGGCGTTCGATGCCGAGGAGTTCCCGCTGGGCCCGGGCACCTTCCGCACCGCCCTGGCCCGCCTGCGAGTGCGGGTGAGCAACCAGGAGTACTCCTTCGTCAACGGCATGGTCACCATCGACAACCCTCACATGGCGCAGCGCATGAGGCGACTGGCGCACTACCAGCGCCAGCACCAGATCACCGAGGAGGTGGCCTGATGGAGCCGCGTAGGACGCCGGAGCAGCAGGCGATGCTGGTCGAATACGTCACGACCTTGCAGCACGCCCTCGGCCTCGGCCACTGGCTGATCTACGTCGAGGACGTCGAGCCCACCGGCGACGATGACACGCCCGCGGAGAAGACCGAGGCCGAGACGTTCCCGCGTTCCTACGGCTTCGTCGCGTCGATACGCGTCACGTCGGACCTATTCGGGCAGGATCCGGACAACGCACGGAGGTGCGTGCTCCACGAGCTGCTCCACCTGCATCTGCATCACTGGGTCTGGGACATCGAACACACGGTCGAGAAGATCGGCGTGAGCGCCGTCGCCCGGGACCTACTCAACAACGGCTATGAGCGGGTCGTGGATGCCATCGCGCAGGCGATCGCTCCGCAGTATCCGCTCCCGCCGTGGAAGCCCGAGTAGTGGTCGCTCGCCGCCCACGCCACTGGTCGTACAGCGGGGAGAAGCTGCGCCGCTGGGTGCTGCGCCGTGATCGGTACACGTGCCAGATCGGGGGACCGCACTGCGAGGTGAGAGCCACGACGGTGGATCACATCCATCCGAGGGCAGCTGGAGGCACCGAGCATCCCGACAACCTGAGAGCGGCGTGCAAGGTCTGCAACATGAGCAAGGGGACCAGGCCGGCCGGGCACCGCCCTGATGGCCAGCGCCCTCCGCTCGTCACGTCCTCGTGGACGCCCGCGACCGCCGACTACACGGCCAAGGACGGTGAGAAGTGACCGTCGCCGCCCGGAAGCTCGCCGTCGTGCGCATGGGGATCACGAAGCCGCGCATCGCGCCCCCCACGCCCGCCCGGAGCCGCCTGCGCTCCTACTCCACGATCGCCAAGACCATCGGCATCGAGCTCATGCCATGGCAGTCGCGCGCCGCTCGTCACCTGGTGGCCACTCAGGGCAAGGGCTGGCGCTACCAGGAGGTCGCCATCGTCGTGGCGCGCCAGAACGGCAAGACCGAGCTGCTGCTGCCGCGCATCCTGATGGGCCTCGCCGCCGGCGAGCGGATCCTCCACACCGCCCAGAACCGGACCCTGCCGCGCAAGGTGTTCATGCGCGTCGCGCACGCCATCGCGGGCCCCGGGGTCATAAGCATCCGCTTCGCCAACGGCCAGGAAGAGATCCAGATGCGCAACGGCGGCTCGTACACGATCATCGCCCCGCAGCGCGGCGCGCGCGGGCTGTCGGCCGACACGCTCATCTTCGACGAGGTGCGCGAGTTCGAGGACTTCGACGTCATCGCCGCCGCCACCCCGACCCTGACCACGAGCCGCAACCCGCAGACGATCTACCTGAGCAACGCCGGGTCGGACGCATCGGTCGTGCTCAACGACCTCAAGCGCCGCGGCGAGGAGGGCGGCGGAGAGGAGCTGGCGTACCTGGAGTGGTCTGCCGCCGTGGATCGCGACATCGACGACCGGGATGGCTGGGCCGAGGCAAACCCGTCGATGGGCTACTTCCCGATGATGGAGCGCACGCTCGAGATCAAGGTCAAGAGCCTGCCGGCGCCGGACTTCGAGACCGAGCACCTGTGCCGCTGGGTGGCGTCGATGCAGCCCAAGCTGGTCGGTGAGCCGGCGTGGATGGCATGCCAGATGAACCTCGAGGGCGCCAAGCCGGCGCGGCCGGCGATCGCGTTCAACATGGACGCCTCGGGCAAGCGTGCGTCGGCGGCGATGGCATGGCAGATGACCGACGGCCGCATCGCGCTCGTGGAGCTCGAGGAGGCGATCGGCGACCCGATCGACCTGCCCAAGCTGGGGGCGGCCCTCAAGAAGCTGGCTGCCACGCACGGCGCCAAGAAGCTGGCGTTCGCCTCGTGGACCGACAAGGACCTCGCCCGCTACGTCCCGGCCGCGGTCGCGCTGGACGGTAAGGACTTCGCCAACGCGTCGGAGAACTTCGCGCGCGTGGTGCTCTCCGGCCGGCTGGCGTGGGATGGCGCGACGCACATCACCGAAGACCTGAAGTGGACCGCCCGCAAGCCCCACCCCTCGGGAGCCTGGACGGCTGAGCCCGCCAGCCCCGAGCGTTCCGTCACCGCCGTGCTGGCCGCCATTCGGGCGGTGTGGCTGGCGGCGGCCCCCCGCGTCGTACCGAGGATCGGCTGATGAGCATCTTGTCGAAGCTGGGCCACATGCTCGTCGGCGAGCTGCCGCCCGCACCCATCCACACCCGCGCCGGCGGCGAGTTCCCGAGCTTCGATGAGCAGATGGACGTGATCCGCGGCCGGCTGCGCGACACATACCGCACCGCGTCGGTCGACGACGCGCTGGGCTCGCCGGCCATCTTCGGCGCGGTCAGCCTGATCGCCAACACACTCGGCACGCTCAGCTTCGAGGCGTTCCGGCGCGGCACCCTGATGGCTATGGAGGAGGCCCCGCGGCTGATCCAGCGCCCCAACCCGTTCAGCACCCTGCGCGTGTTCCTGCGCGACACAGCCTTCTACCTCGCCACGCGTGGCGAAGCGTGGTGGTGGATCGCGGTCCGCGACCCGATCGACGGCTCTCCGCTGAGCTTGTACCCGGTCCCGCCGTGGGAGATCGTGGTCGAGCCCAACGATCGCAACCGTCTGCGACCGACCATCAAGTGGGCGGATCGTGAGATCCACAACGAGGACATCCGCCAGATCACGTACCTGCCCGGGCGCAACGGCCGCGGCATCGGGCCGCTGCAGAAGTGCGGCGCGGCGGTGAGCATCGCGGTCGAGGCCCAAGAGTGGGCGGCCAACTTCTTCTCCGGTTCCCTGCCCTCGATGATCGGCACGACCGAGCAGGACATGACCGAGGAAGAGATGCAGATCATGGACAAGCAGTGGCTCGAGAAGCCGGGCAACGTGCCGCGCTGGCTGACCAGTGGCCTGAAGATGAGCGAGTCGCCCTTCGATCCCGAGAAGGCGCAGCTCAGCCAGGCACGCGACGCGAACGTGGGCGACGCGGCCCGCATGTTCAACATGCCCGGAGCGCTGATCGAGTACCAGATGAGCGGCTCGTCGCTGCGCTACCAGAACCAGGACCACATCTGGACGGACTTCCAGCGGCGCTGCCTGTCCCCGAACTACATCGAGCCCATCGAGCAGGAGATCAGCGACCTGCTGACGCGCTCGACGGTGGCTCGGCTGAATCTCAAGCAGCTCCTGCGCTCGGACCCCAAGACGCGGATGGAGGTCCACAAGCTGGCGATCGACACCGGCGTGTACGACGCCGCGACGGCGGCGCGGGAGGAAGGCTACGCACCGGGCAACGTCGACTACGCCCCGGTGCCGATGGCACTGCCCCAGGCGCGGCCACTGCTGCTGCCACCGAACCGCGAGCTCGCGACACGATCCGCCCTCGACGAGCTGCGCTGCGAGAAGTGCGGCAAGCTCGTCGGCCGGGTGGCGGGGCCGGCCGAGATCGTGTGCGGCCGCTGCGGCACGACGGTTCACTCGCTCACCCGGATGGAGGCCGTTCTCCTGGAGACGCCGCAGCGGGCTGATGCGCCGCGCCGACCCGAGGCGGTCAGCGAGCTCGCGGAGGCGCTGCGCGCGCTGAGCGAACCGCCCGCCATCCACGTAGAGGCCCCAGTCGTCAACGTGGCGCCCGCCGAGGCACCGGTCGTTCACATCAACAACCAGGAGGTGGTCGCCGCGATCGCCGACCTGAAGGCCACGATCACCGCACCGAAGTCCAAGCGCATCGTCCGCGACGAGCACAACCAGATCACCAGCGTAGTTGAGGAGCCCGTCTGATGGCAGCAGTCCCGAAGTTCTCGAACGCGTGCGTCAACGCTGAGGCCGACGCGGTCGGCGGGGCGCTCAACACCGGCTACATCCGCATCTACAACGGAGCGCAACCGGCGAACGCCGACACGGCCCTGTCGGGGCAGACGCTCCTGGCGGAGCTGCGCTTCGGGGCGGACGCGTTCCCCGCGGCCGTCGCCGGGCTCCTGACGGCCAACGCGATCACCGAGGACGCATCCGCCAATGCCACCGGTACGGCAACGTGGGCGCGGATCCTGGCGTCGGACGGGACGACGGTCTGGTTCGATGGTTCGGTCGACACCGCCGCCGCGAACGTGGTGATCGCCACGACGAGCATCGTCGCCGGCGCCGTCGTGTCCTGCTCGAGCCTGACCTTCCAGGTCTCGAAGGGCTGAGGTGACCCAGCCGAACGACTCGATCCTCGTTACGCCCGGTACGGGGGCGACCGTTGCCACTCACCTGGTCGACGGCAAGGAGTATCAGGTCGTGCTCATTGCCCACCCCGACTCGGGGCATCTGCGCGGGACGATCCCGACCTACACCTACTGGAGGCCGTTCGCGGCGGGCGCGCAGAACCAGCGGACGCTCGACATCTTCAACGCCGCGGGCAGTGGGGTCGTCGTCAAGCTTCGCAAGCTGTTCGTCCACCACAACGGGGCGGCGGTCACGGGCGTCGCCCACCTGTTCGACTTCATCCGCACGTCTGCCGTGGGGACTGGCGGCACGGTCATCACCGGCCGCGAGCAGGGCAACACCGGCATCGCCATCCCGGCCGGGGTCACCTGCCGTCTGAGCGCGACGGGCGGGGCCACGGAGACGTTCGTTCGGTTCGGCATCTCCCTCGACACCGAGGAGACCCGGCCCGGCACGCAGATGGCGGCGCTGTTCAACCTCCTCGCCGAGGGCGACGACATCGCCGACATCGTCCTCGCGGAGGGCGAGGGCTTCCTCGTCAAGCAGATCACGTCCAGCACCGTCGGCGTCTGGGGAACCCTTCTCGTCGTCACGATCGAGTAGGCCGTGAGCCTACTGCTGTTCTGGCAGGAAGCTGCCGAGCCAGTCGACTCCACAGCATCCTGGAGTCAGGCGGCGTCGTCGTGGGACGCAGCCGCCTCAGAGGTCGTCACCGCGGCGGCGGCGTTCGAGCAGCCCGCTGTCACCTGGGGTGCGACCACCGCCCAATCCATACCGTCGACCGGCACCTGGACTCAGGCGGCCGCTGGCTGGTCGGCCGAGGTGGGTGTCCTCACCGAGGCCATCTTCGATGCGACGTGGCAGCAGGTCGCATCGACGTGGCTGGCCGCGGCGTCTGAGCTCATCGCCGGGACAGCGACGTGGCAGCAGGTCGCGGCGCAGTGGGACGCCGTTGCCGAGCTGGCAGTCGCGGCCACCGCGTCGTTCTCGCAGGAGCCGGCCACGTGGTCCGCGACCGCGTCGGAAGAGGTCGACCTGGTCGGGGCATGGGAGCAGGCCGCCGTGGCCTGGCTGGCGGCCGCGTCCGAGCTCATCGAGGGTACCGCCAGCTTCCAGCAGACGGCGGCTCAGTGGGACGCTGTCGCCGAGCTCGCCGTCGTGGCCGTCGTGGCGTTCGCGCAAGAGCCGGCGTCGTGGTCGGCCGTCGGTGCGGAGGCGCTGGAGGCGACCGCGACATGGGAGCAGGCAACTGCGATCTGGCTGGCGGCGGATGTCCCGATCATCTCGGCCACCGCGTCCTGGGCGCAGGCTCCAGCGGCATGGTCGGGCGCGGCGGGGATCCTTCTGGACCAAGGCGGGCACGTGCCGTGGGAGTCCGCGCCGTGGCCCCCCACCCCGCCGCGACCGGTTCGTATCACGGCGAAGTTCCGCCAGGGGCCGGCCACCTGGCATGCCTCGACGACCTCTGAGTTGTTCCAGGACGAGGTCGAAGCGCTGGCCCTGCTCGACGCCCTCTAAGCGCGTGCCCCGCGCAACCGGGCGGGTTGACATTATCCCGCACCGCGTGCCACGGTGGCCGCTGAACCGAATAGCGCAGAGGGCCACTGAGCCCCCGTCGCAATCCCCGCACACGCTCGTTGAGGACCTTTGAGACCCAGAGCGGTCTTGGAGGTCCTTTGCTTTGGCCAGATACCGCGCAGTCCCACGAAGAGCGAGCGTCGCCGATCTACGGCAGGCGCCAGACGTTGAGTCCGCCGAGCCGGCCGAGGCTGAGCCTCCGGCGAAGATGAGCCAGGCGGCCATGCAGACCGTTCTCGACGAAGCCCATGAGCAGGGCATCCTCGAAGAGCCGGCCGACGCCTCGGAGGCACGAGAGCAGGGCGTCAGCGCCGCACGCATCGACACCGTCGACGGCGAGCAGGTCCTCGTCGAGCGCGTCGAGCCGAAGACTCCCAAGCCGCGCCGCAAGGCAAAGCGATGAGCACCGTGCCCCAGATGGTCGAGGAAGCGACCGCCGACGTGCTCAAGGAGGCCGAGGCGCTTCTGCGCTCCATCACGGTCGAGTCCGAGGTCACCGTTCGCAGCCTCTCCAAGCGCGAGATCGACGTGCGCCTGGCGCCGTTCGACACGGTCATCCAGACCATCACCGGTCCGGAGGTCATCGCCCGCGGCGCCTTCGAGGGCAGCATCCCGTCGAAGGTGCTGCTCATGGGCTTGGAGCACGAGGTTCACCTCGGCGTCGGTCAGGACGGCCGGGTGATCCCGGTACGGCGGCCTACCGGCAAAGCCATCTCCATCGACGAGCGGGAGGACGGCGCCTACGCCACCTTCCGCGTCGCCAAGACAGTCGCCGGCGACGAGATCCTCGCCCTGGCCGACGACGGCGTGATCGGCGGTGTGTCGATCGAGATGGGACGCAACGCGCGATTCCGAACCGAGCAGCGCCAGGGGCGCCGGACATCCGTCGTGGAGTTCGCCGACCTGCGCGCGGCCTCGCCCACTTATCAGCCGGCATACGTCGAGGCAGAAGTCCTCGCCGTCCGGTCGCAGAAGGAGGATGCCCCCGTGGCAACCGAGGAAAAGGCCGCCCCGGCCGCCGGGGCAACCGCAGTTCAGGAGCCGGCCGAAGAGCCTCGCCTAGAGGTTCAGACCCGCTCCGCCGACGAGGGCGCCCTGCTGGCGCAGATGGCCTCGGCGTTCAACAAGCCGATGGAGCAGATCCTCGATCGGCTCGAGCGGATGGAGGAGCGAAGCCGCATGGGCTTCGAGATCCCCGCCGCGCCCGCCGAGAAGCTGAAGGTCTCGCGCGGCATGTGGATGGAGACGGCGCTCAAGATTCTGAGCGGCGAACGCATCCCCGACACCCAGTACCGAGTCGTTCAGGACTTCATCACCGCCGACAACGCCGGCATCGTGCCGGACGCGTTCGTCGACGAGCTGATCGGCGTCATCGACCCGGCCCGGCCGTTCATGGCCACCACCCGACGGCTGGAGACGCCCGAGTCGGGCATGTCGATCCAGGTCCCGAAGATCACCCAGCGGCCGACCGTGGCCGAGCAGATGACCGAGAAGGCCCTGCTGTCCAGCCAGAAGTCGATCATCACCACGGTCAGCTTCGACGTCCACACCTACGGTGGCGTGGGCGACATCAGCCTCCAGCTCCTGAAGCGGGCCTCGCGCTCGTTCCAGGGCCTCTTCCTGGAGCTGCTGGCCGAGGCGTACGCCATCGAGACCGAGGATGCCGCGGTGAGCGCCCTCATCACGGCCATCAACGACGGTGGCCCGGAGCCGGCGGGGGCGCTCGATCCCGAGAACCTGAGCCTCGGGGCGTCGTTCGTGACCAGCTTCAACGCGACTCGGCGCCCGCCGGACACGATCTGGCTGTCGACGGGGGCCGTCGGCGAGTTCATCGACGCCAAGGCGTCGGGCACGAACGCCCCGCTGTACGGGGACCTGCGTGCCGACTTCTCGGCGGCCGGCGGCATCAGTGGGACGATCAGCGGGCTGCGAGCGGTCCACGTCCCGACGCTGGACGACAAGGGCGCCTACGCCATCGTCGGCCCGTCACGGGGCTACGCATGGGCCGAGGACGGCACGTACACCCTCCAGGTGGAGGTGCCGGCCAAGGCGGGACGCGACGTGGCGCTGGTCGGGATGGTGTGGCACGTGCCCTGGTACCCGGCCGCGTTCAGCCTGTTCAACGTCGCTTCCTAACCGGAGCGACCTGAACCAATGGCGGTCGACTGGACCGTTGAGGCAAGTGCAGCGGCGGCGTTGCGAGACGTGTACGGCATCGAGTCGGACCTCTCCAACGCTGCCCTGCATGCCCGCGCCAAGGCGGCGGTCAAGGAGATCGCGGCTCGCATCCCCTTCGGGGGGACGCACGTTCGGCGCGCGGCGGGCCGGAGCCGGTACATCCGGCTCCACCCGCCCGCTGCCAGCATCACCACCGTCGTCGAGGACGGCACAGCGGTGGTCGCCGCCGACTTCCGGATGTTGCTCGGTGGCCGGATCCTCGAGCGCCTCGTCGACGACGAGCCAGACAGGTGGGGCGCGAACGTCGTCACCACCTACGTCGGCCATGCCGCCGACGAGCGTTACGACCGCGTCGTAGCCGATCTGGTGCGCGTCGCGCTCGAATACTCCGGGCTCGACCAGCGCACCGACGGCGACTACGAGGAGATCACCGTCGGCTCCCGCAGCTCCGAAGCCGGCGGCTACCAGGGCGAGCGCGAGCGGATCATCAGCGAGCTGGTGCCGGTCAGCGCGGGGGTGATGGCCTGATGGCCAGTCGCAGCCGCATGACGCAGCGCGCGCTGGTCGAGCGTTCCACGTCGTCCGGGAGCGACGACTACGGCAACCCGCTGCCGAGCACGACCGCCACGCACATCGCGGCGATGCCGTGCTGGCTGTACGAGGCCGGCGAGAAGGAGGTCGTGAGCGAGGAGGCCACGTCGGTCGCGGCCACGCTCAAGCTCATGGCGCCGAGAAGCGCGGACATCACCGAGCAGGACCGCATCAACGGCATCAAGGACCGCCTCGGCACGGTCATCGAGGCCGGGATCCTCGGCATCGAGACCGTCATGCGCAAGCGGACGCACAAGGAGCTGACGCTCTCCCGGGTGAGCTCCTGATGGCCCGCACGTACTTCACCTGGCTCGGCGACAAGGTGCAGAAGCGCGTCACGGAGGCTGCCCGACGCGCGATCGACGACACGACCGAGGCCGCAGCTGAGCACGCCCGCACGAATCACCCTGGCTGGAAGCGCATCACAGGTACCGCCGAGGCGTCCATCGGGATCATCCCGGCCCGGATGCTCAAGCGGCGCATCACCGGCAGCGTGACCGGTGGCGGCGGCGACGCCTTCTACCTGCTCATCCTCGAGGTGAAGAACGGCTCAGCCCTGCGCAACGCGGGCGACGTGATCTTCCCCAGCCTTCAGGACCGGCTGGCTGAGGAGTACGCCCGTGGCTGATCTCGTCTCGGATGCCATCGAGGCGCTCGGCAAGGCTGCCGCTGATGAGCAGTCGATCCGCTTCGGCCATGAGGTGGCGGGATCGCTCCATGCCTACCTCGTCGCCGTCCGCGATGCAGAGGCCGATGCGGAACCGACCCCCGAGGCCGAGCACGTCCACGCGTGGGCGATTCTGGGGTGGCATCGGCCCGAGGCCGAGACCCTTTCCGAGGCCGAGACCCTTGTCGTACAGACCTGCGGGTGTGGCGCGGCTCGCGATCTCGTGGCCGTCAGGACGGAGGGTCTCTGATGGCCGTGCCTGACCCCTACGCCGCCATGCGGAAGATCCTGCTGGGCGAGGCCAGCATCACGACCCTGCTGCTGCCGCAGTCGGCGCTCACGGGCCTCACTGTCGCCCCGATCTTCGCGCTGTCGTACCCGCGCAAGGTGGCGGGCGCCGCGGTCACCGGCTACACCGGGCACGACTGGGCGGCACTGCTCAACCAGAAGGCCATCCGGATGGTGCTCATCACGGCCTCCGGTCGGGTCACGTCGGGTGGGGACGCATCCCGGGCCCCGTGGAGCCGGCCGCGCATGGACATCCAGTCCTTCGGCCGCACCGAGGGCGACGCGATGACCCTGCACCTGACCATCGAAGCCTTCCTCAAGCAGCTCGCGAACAAGCGCGCCGCCCTCACTGGTGGTTCGGCGCTGATCCGCGATTGCACGATCGAGGGCGGCCCGCTGGGGCCATTCCCCGATCCCGAGACCGACGCCCCCGAGGTGGTCGGCATTTATGCGGCGAGCTTCGTCGAGCAATTCGTAGCGGTGGCTTAGGGCCACAGAGAGGAGACCAGCGATGGAGCCGAGCTCAATCGTGATCGGTGGCCCCGAGGTCGTCTGGCGGGCCCCCGTGGGGACGGCGTTCCCCCTACTTGGCGCGGCACCGGGCGCGGGATGGACCCAGCTCGGCGTCAACGGCAACAAGTCGTACGGGGACGACGGAGTCACCGTCCGGCACACGCAGTCGGTGAATCGCATCCGGCCGGCCGGATCGACCGGCCCGATCAAGGCGGCGCGCACCGAGGAAGACCTCGAGATCGAGTTCACCCTGTGGGACCTGACCCTCGAGGCCTATGCCGCGGCGCTGCACCAGGGCGCGGTGACCGACACCGGCGGCGAGCGGACGATGGGCCTGTACCGGGGCTTCAACATCGCCGAATCGGCCCTGCTGATCCGTGGCACGTCGCCCTACGACGACAGCCTGACGGGGCAGTACAAGATCCCGCGGGCCTACACCGAGGGCGCGCCAGAGATCGTGTACCAGAAGGGTGTGCCCGCCGGCCTCCAGTTCCTGTTCGTGGCGCTGGTCGATCCCGACGCGGACGAGGGCGAGGAATTCGGTGTCATCGAGGTCGAAGACCCTGAGCTGGGCTCATGAGCGAGGCCACCTTCCACCTTCGCGCGCCCGAGGGTGAGCGATGGACGGCACGCGCCGGCCAGCAGCTCGTGGGGCGCTCCGCGCGCTACGGGAAGCTGGGCAAGGTGGGAGAGGTCGTGCGCGCTGTCCCGGTCGACGCCGGGCGCGCGCTGCGGCTCCACGTCTCCCTCACCCGCCAACTCACGAACCCGGACCGCCGGAAGTTCGCGCTGGCGAGTGCAGGACCCGCGAAGGCGTATGAGCAGGCCACAGAGGCCAGCGCGGCGCCCGAGACGTGATTCACCCCCTGACCTCCGAGACGGCGGCCGCCGAGCGCGAGCGAATCCTTGCAGATGTGCGTGGACTCAGGCGCGCCGCCCACCGGAGGCTCAGGGATCTTCAGCAGCTGGAGGTCGAGTGCGCGCGCGTCGGCATCCGGCTCATCCGTGTCAGACCCACACCGGGAGAGACAGATGGCCGACCCACTCTTCACCCTCGATGACCTAGAGCCCGAACGGCCCACGATCGGGATCAACCGCCGCGAACCCGCCGGGCCGTGGCAGCGGCTCAAGCGCGCGCTCCTGCCGTGGTTCCCGAACCTCGACGTGCGCTACGAGCTGCGCCGCGACCTCTACCCGCTGCGCCTGCCGTCGGAGTTCGGCATCCAGCTCATCAGCCGCCTGAGCGCCATGCAGCGCGAGGCGCACGACCTGGAGGAGAACACGGACCCGGCATCGCTCGAGCGCCTCACGAAGCTGCTGCGCGAGATGGCGGGCATGGTTCTCGATGCGCCGGCGCCGGTGCTGGACCGGCTGATGCCTGAGCAGCACGTCAAGATCATCGTGGCTTTTCCCGCCGCGGTGACGGGCACGACACCGACCAGGCAGCCGACCGAGAACCCGTCGACCTCGGCCGCCTCCTCCCCCGCCTCAGCCGTTTCTACGGCCCCCATGAGTGGCTGACGATGCCACCCGGCCTGCTCAACGCCTTCATCGACCAGATCGCCCCGCTGCGGGCCGAGGAGTCGCTGCTGACGGCTGAGCGCGTCGCGGTGGGAACGGGGTCGCTGAGGAAGGGCGTCGGTCGGCGCATCACTGCGGGCTGGGAGCGCCAGACCGATCGGCAACGGCCGAAGATGCGCGCGCGCTCGCGTGAGCAGTACCAGGCGCTGCTCGCCGGGGTGGGGATCGGCGTGAAGCCCGCGAGGGTCGAGCCCGATGGCTAAGCGCGGAGCGAAGCTCGGCACCAGCGTCCTCGACCTCGATGTCGATGACTCGAAGTTCAACGCGGGGCTCGCCAAGAACGAGCAGAAGGCCCGCGCCTGGACCGACAACCTCGGGCGCGATGTCAAGAAGGGCATCGCGCAGGGTCTCGGCATCGGTGGCGGGCTGCTGGTCGCCCAGGGCGTGGCCATGGCCATCGGCGGCATCAAGGACGTGGTGGCGGGAGCGATTAACGCCGCCATCGAGTGGGAGTCCGCCTTCGCCGGAGTGCGGAAGACGGTAGACGCCAGCGAGGAGGAGTTCGCCGATCTCGAGCGCGCCATCCGCGACATGGCGCTGGAGATCCCGATCGGCACCACCGAGCTTGCCGGCCTGGCCGAAGCAGCGGGCGCGCTCGGCGTAGCGAAGAAGGACATCGCCGAATTCACCCGCGTCACCGCCCTGATCGGGACCACGACCGATGTGAGCTCCGACCAGGCGGCCACGTCGCTCGGGCAGCTGAGCAACGTCCTGGGGCTGACGTCGGCCGACTACGAGCGCTTCGGTTCGACTCTCGTCGACCTCGGCAACAAGGGTGCCTCGACCGAGTCGCAGATCCTCGAGATCGCCGCGCGCGCCGGCGCCGGCTCCAAGCTGATCGGCATGGCCAGCCACGAGACGCTGGCCTGGGCCAGCGCAGTGGCCAACCTCGGCATCGAGGTCGAGGCCGGCGGCTCGTCGCTCCAGAAGTTCTTCCTCGAGACCGCCAAGGCGGTCAGCGAGGGCGGCGACAAGCTCGATACGTACGCTCGTCTCGCCGGCACCACCGCCGCCGAGTTCACCCGGGCGTGGGGGGAGGACGCCAGCGACGCGCTGCAAATGTTCCTTGCCGGGCTGGGCGAGCTGACGCAGGGCGACCAGCTGAAGGCCCTGGAAGACCTCGACTTCGACGACGTGCGCATCACCCGCACGCTGTTGGGCCTGGCCAACAACGCCGATATGGTCGGCGAGTCGCTCGATGTCGCGTCGGAGGCATGGGAGGAGAACGCCGCGCTGGCGACCGAGGCTGGGCGTCGCTTCAGCACGACCGAGTCGAAGCTGGCGGTGCTCGGCAACCGCGTCAACGAGCTCGCCATCACCTTCGGCGAGAACCTGCTGCCGGCGCTCGTGGACATCGCCACCTTCGGGGTGGAGCAGATCGAGTTCTTCGTGCGCGACGTCGTCTCCCTCGTCGACAGCGTGGCCGACACCAGCCGCGGGATCGACATGTACTTCGGCCAGATGGGGAAGACGGTCGAGGACTGGGCCAACGAGTCCGGGCGCGACGTGGGCGAAGCCAAGGATGCCGTCCTGGAGTACATGAACACGACGGGCGCCTCGCTGGAAGAGGCGATCGCGGCCGTCGAGCTCTACGGCACCGGCAACGCGGCCGCCCTCGAGGCGCAGGGAGCGGCGTGGGAGGCGTACCAGGCCCAGATCGCCGGCGCCGTGCACGGGGCCACCGCAGCGGTCGAGGGGGGCGTCGATCCCCTCACCACCGCCATGGACGACATCGAGCAGGGGATCACCGCAGAGGCGCAGGAGGCGCGCGATAACGCCATCCAGGCCATGAGCGACATGCTCGGCGGGATGACCAGCCTGTTCGAGACCGACGTAGCGCTGCAGGAGGCGTGGCAGGCGCTGATCGACCGCATGGACGACCCGTACACCGAGGCCGAGCGCAAGGCGGACGTGTTCAGCCAGAACACGATCGACAACATCCACTCGGCGATCGTCAGCGGCGATCCCGCGATCACAGCGGACACCTACACGCTCGTCAACAACATGCTCGCCCAGATCGCCCTCATGGAGCCCGGTGCCCTCGAAGGCGGTGAGGCGGTACCGCCCGCCATCCGCGAGGGGATGGACGCCGAGATGCAGGCGCTGATCGACTACATCGAGCGGGAGGTAACGGGTGAGTCGCTCGCGGCGATGACGCTCGACGAGGCAGAGGATCTCGGCCTCAGCGGCATCTGGGCGTACGCCCAGGGCATGCGCCAGAACGAGAAGGAGGCCGGGGACGCTGCCGCGGCTGCATCGCTGGCCGCGTTCATGGCGCTGGAGCGCCAGGGCTGGGAGGCCGGTGGCGAGGCGATCATCAGCACTTGGATCGGCGGCATGGAGAAGGGCTACCAAAACAAGAAGGGCGTGATCTGGGGCATCGTCGATGGCGTCAAGAAAAGCCTCGGCGGCTCGCTGCCCGAGGAAGGGCCGCTAAAGGGTGACACCGCCGCGCGGGGCGGGCTGTCGATCGGCGAGTCGTGGGTCGGGAGTCTCGTCACCGCCATCGACTCGGGCCTCGCCGCGATCGAGTCATCGGTGGGCACCGTCGGCGGCGCGCTGACCATCTCACCCATGGGCATGCCAGCGCTGTCGGGTGCTGTGGGCTTCGACGCGGTCCTACACGGCGGCTCTCTCGGCGACGTCCAGTCCCGGGCTGAGACCGGGGGTAGGACGTTCGCGCCCACGTTGAACGTCACCGTCAACGGCGGCGACCCCGCCGAGACCGAGTTCGTCGTGCGGCGTGTGCTGCGCGACGAGGCGATCCGGTGGGACCTGCAGGGATGAGCGCCGTCGAGGAGGTCGTGTGGTATCCGCCGGGCGGCGCCGACCCGATCACGTTCGGCATGCGGAGCGGTGACTACCTCATCAAGGCCATCAGCGGCCTGGCCGACACGCAGTCGGATCCGCTCACCGTGAAGGCGCCCTCGCAGGCCGGCGAGACCGCCGTCGACGTCCTGGTGGAGCCGCGTCGCGTGAGCCTCTCCGCCCTCATCGTCGCGTCGGGAGCCGAGTCGGCTGAGCTGCGCGCGCGCCTCGCATCCGCGCTGGTCGTACAGCCCGTGCGCCCAGGCGAGGACGTGGTCCTGGGCACGCTCCGCGTCATCCGGGCCGGCGCGTATCAGGCGCTCGAGCTGCCGGCTCTCCCACGTCGCTCACCGGGCGACACGATCGACACGGGCGGCATGGGGCTGTTCGGCGTCGAGTGGCTCTGTCCCTATCCCTACTGGATGGAGACGGCGGACAGCTTCGCCCTGCTCGAGTCAGAGGGCGGCTTCGAGTTCGAGGTGGAGCTCCCGCTCGAGATGCAGACCAACAACATCGAGATCGAGATCGACAACGCAGGCGATGTCGATGCACCGATCCTCGCGCGGCTCTACGGCGATGCCACCACCGTTCGCCTCCTGAACGTGACGACTGGTGAAGAGATCGAGGTGGCGGACCAGGTCGAGGCCGACGAGTACGTCGAGATCAGCACCGCGTTCGGGCAGAAGCGGATCGAGCTCGTGACGATCTCCACCGGCGCACGGGTGAGCATCTTCGACCGCCTCAACCTCGCGAAGGCGGACTTCTGGCAGCTGCGCCCGGGCGTGAACGTCATCCGCTTCGAGGCGGACATCAACGTCAGTGGCAAGGCCACCGTCCACTGGCGGCAGCGCTTCGGCGGCGTATAGGAGACAGCGATGAGCATCAGGGCACTGGCAACTCTGGAGGGACTCAGGACGCGGCTCGGGGAGGAGCTCGCGAAGGCGACTCAGGCGCAGACAGAGGCGACCACCGCACGGCGCACCGCGACCACGCGCATGACCGAGCTGGCCACGGAGATCGAGGATCTCGACGCGGCCATTGGCGCGGTGCGGGCGCTCGACGAGGATCCGCCCAGCTGATGGACGCCTACATCCTCGACGCTACGACCCTCGAGAAGATCGGCGTGCTCGATCAGTCGTACTCGTCGCTGCGCTGGACCCGTAGGTACTACGCACCGGATTCATTCGAGATGGTCATCAACCGCCGGACACTGTATGCCTCGGAGCTCCGCACCGGACGCCTGCTGCACCTCCCGGCAGAGGGCGATCTGTGTTTCTATATCGAGCAGACCGGGGGGCGCTTCGAGGGCAGCCGCGCCGGCGACCTCGTCACCGTGGGCGGCCGCAGCATCGAGGGCCCCGCGCTCGTGAAGCGGCGAGTGGTCCCGCCGCCGGGTGACAGCCACGACCGACAAGTGGCGGTCAAGGCCGAGACCGCCATGAAGCACTACGTCGACGCCCACGCGGGCCCTGGCGCCGCCGCCGCGCGCGAGATCCCCAACCTGGTCGTTGCGGCGGACGCCGCAGCCGGTCCTACGCTGACCGTGGAGGCCCGCTACCAGAGCATCCTGGACATCCTGCGCGAGATCGGCTTCGCGTCCGCGATGGGCTGGGAGATCATCTTCGACCCGGTCGCAGGGGACTTCGTGTTCGACGTGATCGTCGGCAGCGACCTCACCGCCTCGGTCTACTTCGACCCGGCATTCGAGACGCTGGAGTCGTGGGAGGAGCTCGCGTCGATCGCCGACTCCGACACGACGGCCTATGTCGCTGGCCAGGGTGAGGGCGTCGATCGCGAGATCGTCGTCCGGCACGCCGGCGGCGTGGAGCCCAGCGGCTTCGCGCGGCGCGAGGTCTTCCTCGATGCGCGCGACGTCGAGCTCGGCGAGACGGCGGTGCTTCAGCAGCGAGGCGACGCGCATCTGGAGGCCACGGCGCCGGAGTTTCGGTACGAGGCCAAGGTTCACCAGTTCGGCTCGTTCCGCTATCGCGAGCACTGGAACCTCGGCGATCTCATCCTGCTCAGGAACGAGGAGCGCGGCATCAGCCAGCCAGCTCGCGTCGTGGAGCTCGACAGCGTCGTAACGCGCTCGGCCGCCGTACCCGATCGCACGGCGATTCTCGACCGTCCGTTTCCCACACTGAAGGAGCGCGTGACTGGCGGCGGTGCGTCCGGCGGCTCGGTCCAGGACCAGCCCGTCACCCTCCCCCCTGACCCGCACGCCGCGTCTCACGCGATCGGAGCGGCCGACGCGATCACGGAGCTCGTCGGCCGTGGCTCGGCCTTCCCGGCGCAGCCGGCCTACGGCAACAACCGCCCGTTCTACCGCGAAGACCTCAACCGTGAGTACTTCTACAACGGCACGCTCTGGCTCAGCACGCAGCTCTTCGCCGCGCAGGGCTTCTTCGACAACATCTCGGCCAACGGCGACGACATGGGCGCGCCCGCCCGTCTCAAGAACCCGGTTGACTCCAGCATCTACCTCGTCGCCATGCACGTCACCATCTTCGTGGCGACCGGCAACGACGCCACCAACTACTGGTTCGTGGAGACCAATACTTTCAACGGCTCGACGTTCACGTTGGTGCAGGCCGGGACGGCCATCAGCCTCGGTATCGGCTGGAAGAACATGGCGCTCATCGTCCTCAACACGGTGGTCGCCAGCACGATCCGGTTCGTGAGCATCGGCCTGCAGAAGAACGGAACCCCCGGCAACGCCAGCGGCAACGTCACCTGGACGTACCGGCTGGTAGGCCCGTAGAAGCATTCAGGAGGCGAGAACGTGGCACAGCGCAGCAGATTCTTCGACAGCACGGCGGGCGATCGCGTTTACACCGCTGAGGCATGGGCGGAGGTCATCCGAGCCCTCCAGACGGACGGGGTCGTCGTGGGATATGGCGGCGAGCTGGCCGTCACCGAATCGAATCCCCCCGCCCTCTCCGTAGAGGTCGCCCTCGGGGTGATCTTCATCCAGGGCCGGCTGCTCGAGGTCTACGCCGCGCCCGCGACGCTCGCGCTCGCGCTCGCCGACGTGACGAACCCGCGCATCGACCGCATCGTGGCCCGTCTCGACGTCACCGGCCGGACGGCGCTGCTCGTGGCGAAGGAAGGGACGCCGGCCGCCAGCCCGTCAGCGCCCTCCCTGACCCGGACCGCCTCCACCTGGGAGATCTCCCTGGCCCGTGTGGCCGTTGCCGCTGGCGCGACGAGCGTGTCGAACGCGAACATCACTGATGAGCGGGGCGACGCCGCCGTCGGCGGCTACGGCGAGAGCCACGATGTTGCCGCGCTCCTCGATCTGGCGACGGGCCACGACCACGACGGGGCTGACTCGAAGGGGGTGGCGCACTCGGCCACGACCGGCCGGACGGCCAATGACCACCACGCCCAGATCCACGGCCATACGGGCGCCGATGGGTCCGGCACCGTCGCGCACTCGGCCACGACCGGCCGAACGGCGAACGACCACCACGCGATGGTCCACGGTGGGGGTCATGGCCTCGGCCAAGCGGATCCGGTGACGGGGATCGACTACACCTTCCAGGTCACGGACAAGCCTGCCAGCTTCCCGCCCTCCTGGCACGCCGCGTCACACGACTTCGACGGAGGGGACACCATCACACCGGAAGCGATCACCGCGTGGCGCAAGGGCGGCGCGTGGGGCAATCAGATCTTCGTGACGACGGTCGACCCGGGTGCCGGCTCGATCAACGGCGACGTCTGGATCGAGGCGTAGCCGATGCCCATCATCGGGGACCAGAGCAAGCCGACTAACGGGACGGAGTGGTTCGGCCTCAACAGCACGAACCACTTCGCCGAGCTCCTCACGATGCCGGCCGACGGGAACGTCACGGCCGTCGGATTCTGGGCCGCCGGCAAGGACGCCGCGTGCGATGCCGTCGCCTGTGTCTGGGCAGCGGACGGCACGCTCATCGCCGCGAGTGCCGCGTTCTCGATGGCGGGCAGGGCGCTTGGTGGTGGTGCCGGTTACGGTGGCGACGACTACTTCGTCAACGTCGACCCCATCAACATGGCGTCCGGGACCCAGTTCTACGCCGGCTTCGCGCGTGATCCCGCTGGGCAGGCCATGCTCGCGACAGGCGGAGCGGGCACTCACAAGCATCTCCTCAGCGCGACCTGGCCAAACAACCTGTATGGCGCCTCGGATCACGGCGTCCAGATGGGCGCCTACGCTCAGTACGAGGCCGCCGATCCGCCTCCCCCACCGCCCCCGCCACCCCCGAGCGGTGCCAGTGTCAAGGCGCGTCGCGGAGGCGCGTGGGTAAGCGCGCCCGTCTGGGTGCGGCGCAATGGGGCGTGGGTCAGGGCGACGAGCGTTCGAATGCGGCGCAATGGGGCGTGGGTCAACGTGCCCTAGCTCGTCCCCTCATGGGCTAGTTGCCGATCTCCAGCGCGACGTCCCAGTCCATCGCCTCCAGGTCCGCACGCGAGTACGTGGGGCCTCCCCGTCGACCCGCCTCGACGGTGTAGAACTCGGCGTCCGTGAGGTCGTCGACGCTGAAGGTCCAGACGCAGGCGTCCCGCTCTGAGTCGTACACCCCACCACCAGTGACCTCGCCGCCGATCGCGGTCCCCGTGCCGAGGATGCTGCCGGTCTCATCCTTGACCACGATCTGCGTGCCGACCGCGATGTCCGTGTAGCCGTGCGTCGACTGCGATGCGCACCACTCCCCGCGCGCGGCGAGTTCCGCCTCGTCGTCGAAGCGGGCGAAGGCCTCGGAGTCGGTCAGCGCCAGCGTGCCGGTGAGTGTGTTCAGCGCTGGTGTCGGCTCCACGGTGGGCGTCGGCGAGGGCGCGGCGCTGCAGGCAGTCAACAGCGCTACGAGAGCCGTTACGCCCGCGATGTGGAAATGTCTGCCGATGGACACGTTCATCTCGTGGATAACCCCGTTGCGCTCACAAGTACGATGCATGTTCACACGGCTGCGCTCGATGAGGTGCCCCGCATCCGTGACGTACGAGCTGTCACGCCGACGCACTAGAGTCCGGGGACCCATGAAGCGGGCACCACCCTCGATCGTTACCGACCCTGCGATCCTCCAGGTGATCGAGGCTGAGTTCACCCGGGCGGTGTACCAGGCGGCTCGTCGGGCTCGGCTCCAGCGCCACGGTCTTGCTCCGCCTCCCAGTCCTGCGCCTCTTCGCGGAGCGCCTCCCCCGCCAGCTGGGCCAGCCACTCCTCGTCCGTCGGTCGAGGCTCCATCAGCGTAGACACCGGCACGCCATAGACGCGAGCCAACTGTTCCAGTTGGTCGGTGTTCGGAGACCGGGTCCCCTTCTCCCAATGCAGGATCGACGTGCCCGAGTTTTCGGACAGACCGATGAGTCGCGCGGCGTCATCCTGGTTGAGGTTCGCCTGGCGACGGGCTAGACGCAGCCAATAGCCGCGCCGGCGACGCACGGCCGACAGCTCGTCCTCTGTCATCGGAACCGAAACTAGCCCGGTGAGCATTTCCCTGCCACTTGTTGTTCTGCGCTGTTGACAGCACAGCACACGGTAGGCTAGATTGCTGTCCATGCAACAGGAAACTGCTGGCCCAGCAAGGCCGAAGACGCGAGCCATGCAGATCCTCGAGTCTCGCCTGGGCCGGCCGCTGGACGAATACCTCCGCGAGCGCTACGAGCGCGACGGCTGGACGACGAGCGCCATCGCACGAGAGCTCGGCATCGAATCGAGCACCGTCAGCCGCTGGATGGCCCACCTCGGCATCGAGGCCCGCCTATTCGGACCCCGCAAGGTGGCCGTCGGATGACCAGCGCCGTACGTCGTTCGGCTCCCGAGCTCCAGGTGGTCTCCGGGCCCATCCAGATCACCGTCGGCCAGGACGAGCTCGTCGGCTCCTTCATGGACATCGAGGCCCTCGCGCAGGAGGGCGTGGGGGAGATCTACGCCGCGCTCGTCGCCATCGGGCGCTGGGCATCGTCTGGCCGGGGCAGCACCGTCGCCATCGAGAAGCACCTGCGCGATGTCTACGCCGCCCAGATGAAGGTCGTGGCCGAGGCCCGCATGGGCGCTTACCGATACGAGTCGTCGCCGCGTCGCGCGACCGACTGAACAAAGCCAGAGCCCTCCGCCGCCGGTAAAGCAGGTGGAGGGCTCCGAACGGAGACAGACTGCCATGCCGACCATCCTGAACGCAACCCCGGCCCTCGGTAACGATCCCGCCGCCCTGTTCCTCGTGGGGATCTTCATCGCCCTCCTGGTCCTTGGCGGCGTGTGGGCTGACCGGGTCGACCGGGCGAACCCACGATGACCCCAGCCCTCACCGCCGCTGACCACTGCGCCCACTGCCGGCAGCCCTCCGACGCGCTCGTCACGGATCCCGACGGGCGCCCCATCTGTCTCGTCTGCCGGACCGGCGCGGCGTACAGCGCCGCCGGGTTCGATCAGATGTCGCCGCTGGAGCAGTGGCACGCGGACGGCAACCGATGAGGGCCGCCACACCCGCGCCGTGGCCGCTCGGCACGCGCATCCGCTATCCCGGTCCCGAGTATTCGTCGAACGACGGGCCCTGGGTCCGCATCGGCGACGTCGGCGTGGTGGTCGAGATCATGGACCCCCTCGAAGGCAACGGTGACATCGAGCCCTTCGACGGTTCATCAGTGGTCGAGTTCCACGGCGACGCGCGCTGCCGGCGCGCTGTCAGTCAGGGAAGCGTCGAGCGTCAGTGCGTCAGCTGCTACGACCACGACCTCGACTCGCCGGAAGAGAGCGTGCCCTGCGACGGACCGCACGATCGGTACGAGGTGGTCACAGCATGACCGCCGCCACCCTCGGCCAGCCGGCCATCGAGGACGCCTCCCCCACCCAGGGCGACCTCGAGCTGTGGTCGGTCACCACGATCATCGGGGCCCTCGACAAGCCCGCCCTCCTGTACTGGGCCAGTGAGCAGACCGCCCTCGCCGCGGTCAACAACGAGCGCACCTGGCGCGGCATGCTCGAGGACGACGAGCCCGACTGCCGTCACCTCGACTCGGCCGAGTGCCAGGCCATCAAGTGGCTGCGCGACGCGCGCTTCCGCCGCCCGAAGGGCATGCGCTCCGCCACGGAGCTCGGCGAGCTGGTGCACGTCGCATGCGAACAGTACGCGCTGACCGGCACCAAGCCCAAGGTCGATCGCGAGGTCGCGCCATTCCTCGATCGCTTCGACGAGTGGCTGCAGCGCTTCGGCCCCAGCTACCAGGCCACCGAGGTCGCGGTCTACCACCCCGACTTCGGCTACGCCGGCACGCTCGACGCGTTCCTGACGATCGACGGCGTCCGCTACATCGCCGACTACAAGACGACCCGCAAGCACCTCGACGCCCAGGGCAAGCCGACGACCCCGTATCCGGAGCAGGTCGGCCTGCAGCTGGCGGCCTACCGCTGGGCGAAGCACGCCGCCGTGTGGCGGCCTCGGCGCATGGAGAAGTTCCGCCGCCGCTACTACCTCCTCGGTCCCGACGAGCAGGGCATGGCGGCCCCGGTGCCCGAGGTCGACACCGGCCTCGTCATCCACATCACCCCGCAGGCGTGCGAGGCGTTCCCGATCGTGTGCGACGAATCGGTGTTCGAGGCCTACCTCGCCGTCCAGGACGCTGCGCGCTGGCTGTTCCAGACCTCGCGCGACGTGATGAGCGACCCGCTGGTCGCGGTGAGCGTGGCGGCCTGATGCCGATCATCGAGCTTCAGCGCCGGATCGTGGAGGCCGGCCGGATCCGGATCGGTCAGCAGGTCGACGCCGGCAACGGCCGCACGCGGCCGGCCAAGCTGGAGCACTTTCGACTCACCAGCGCTGACCGCCTGCGGATCGATCAGGCCGCCGCGGCCTTCGGCGGGACCGTCACCGAGTGGACCGCCCCCGCGGGCAAGCAGTGGCAGGTGTTCACCACGACCGACTCGCTCGACGTGATCGTGCCGCCCTCGGACCTGTCGTTCACGCAGAACTACGAGCTGTGGAGCGCCGGTGGCTGCAAGCGTCGCTGCGACGGGGTCACAGAGCTGCTCGGCGACCAGGCGTGCGTGTGCGATCCGGCCGATCGCGAGTGCGACATCCACACCCGCCTGTCCGTGATGCTGCGGGACCTCCCCGGTCTCGGCGTGTGGCGGCTCGACACGCAGGGCTGGTACGCGGCGAGCGAGCTCAACGGTGCCGTCCAGATCATCGCCATGGCGGCCGGCCGGGGTGCCCTCCTACCGGCCCGCCTGCGCCTCGAGCAGCGATCGGTGAAGCGGCCCGACGACAAGGGCAAGCCGCAGACGCTGCGCTTCGCGGTCCCCGTGCTCGACATCGAGATCAGCCCTGCGCAGCTGCTCGCCGGCGGCGCGACGCCGCTGCAGCTCGCCGACACGGGGAAGCCGATGACGCCGGTGCCCGCGCTCCCCGGGCCGGGCCAGTCGATCGCCGAGCAGTCGGAGCCCCCGCCCCCTCGGCCGGCGCGTAAGAACGCGGCGCCCGAGATCCCCGCGTCCGGCCGCACCCGCCGGACGCCCATTCAGCAGCCGGAGCAGCACGGAACGAGCGAGAGCGCCACCCCTGCTGCTTCGGCGACTCAGCCGGAGGAGGAGTCATCGGGCGATGCGCCTCCTCCGGTGAAGCCGGAGGCCGGCGGTTCTCCCCCCGCCGCCGAGCCTCCGGTTGACGCAGACGACGAGCCCGTCGCGCCCGACGCGCCGCCTCGGCGGCCGCGCGGCAAGAAGCTCGACGAGACGCTCGAGGGGGCCCGGGCGCCGGACTACTGGATGAAGCGCGTGCACGCCGCCGGCCGCGAGCGGGGCCTCGACCACAACGCGCTGCGCCTGGTCGCCGCCGCCGTGCTGCGCATCGAGGAGGGCGACATCGACGCCTTCTCGAGCAAGGACCTGGTCGACCTCGAGTTCGAGATGATCGACACGGTCCTGCGCGAGCTGCCGAAGGACGTCGACCTCGACAAGGTCGCGACGTTCGTCTGGCCCCGCGCCGAGGCCAAGCAGCTCACCAGCTGGGAGGCGATCGACCAGGTCGTCGTCGCGGCGACGGGCAAGCAGCCCGATGACCTGACCGTGCCCGAGTGGATCGCGTTCGCCCTGCGCCTGGCGAACGGCCAGTACGACGCACGCCAGGCGGCATCGGCGTGACGAACGCCGTACGCGGACGGGGACGCGCAGAGGCCTCGACGCTCTTTGGAAAGAACCTCAGCCGCTGTCTGGACTGCGGCACCGACCTGCCCGCTCCAGCCCCGACCGACGCGAAGAACCCCGGGCGCCCGCGGAGCTACTGCGACCGCTGCCGCGAGCGACGCGCCGGCATCAGCT
>CAYSAC010000015.1:0-7486 GCA_964428815.1 uncultured Acidimicrobiaceae bacterium
ATCCTGCACCCCGACGACGCGAGCGAGGCCGGCGTCGCTGACGGCGACGCGGTCGTCGTCCGCTCCGAGCGTGGTGAGCTTACGGGCGTCGCCAAGGTCGATCCGACGATCCGGCGGGGCGTGGTGTCGGTCCCCCACGGTCACCACAGCGCCAACGTGAACGCCCTGACCGACAAGGACGTCATCGACCCCGTCACCGGGATGGTCCGCTACTCCGGCGTCCCGGTGACCATCGAAGCGAACTGGCGGTGAAATCCGACCACCGGTGGTCGAATTCCACCGCCAGAACGCTGGTCGTGGCTATGCCGGCGAGCCGGCTTGCGCGGCACGTGCTCGCAGCGTGTCCTTCACCACCTTGCCCGTCGCGTTGAGAGGCAGCTCGCCGACAAGCTCGACGGCGCGCGGGACCTTGTAGTTCGCCATCTGTTCGCGGCTCCAGGCGATGATGTCGTCGCCGCTCGTCGTCGCGCCGGCGTGCAGGACGACGAACGCCATTCCAACCTCGCCCATGCGCTGGTCGGGGATGCCGATGACCGCGGCCTGCTGGATGCCGGGATGGCGGAGGAGGGCGTTCTCGATCTCGGCCGGATACGCGTTGAAGCCGCCGACGATGAACATGTCCTTGGACCGGCCGACGATGCGCAGGCATCCGGCCTCGGTCACGATGCCGAGGTCGCCCGTCCGCAGCCACCCGTCCTCCGACAGGGCCTCCGCCGTCGCCTCGGGGTCGTCGAGGTAGTGCGACATGATGCTGCCGCCGCGGAGCAGGATCTCGCCCGGCTCCCCCGCTGGCATGTCCTTGCCGCCGTCGACGATCCGCAGCTCGAAGCCCGGGCGCGGCCGGCCGACCGTGGTGGCGATCGTCTCGACGTCGTCGCCAAGCGACGTCGCCGCCGCGGTGCCGCCCTCGGTGAGCCCGTAGCCGGTGACGATCGTCGGGAACGGCAGCTCGTCGACGACCCGGCGGATGAGCTCGACCGGGATGTCGGCCGCACCCGTCACCGCGACGCGCAGGCTCGACAGGTCGTGCCGCCCGCGGGCCGGGTGGTCGAGGATCGACTGGTAGAGCGTGGGCGCGCCCGGCAGCACGGTCACCTGCTCGGCCGCGACCCGCGAGAGGACGCGGTCGACGTCGAACACCGGCTCCGGCAGCATCGTCGCGCCGGCGGCAACCGACGCGAGGATCCCCGCCTTCAACCCGAACATGTGGAAGTACGGGTTGACCATGAGGTAGCGGTCGCCCGCGGTGAGGCCGGTCATCGCCACCCAGTCGGTGGCCACCTGCAGCGTGCGGCCGTGCGTCTGGACGACGCCCTTGGGCACGCCGGTCGTCCCTGAGGTGAAGAGGATGTCCGAGACGTCGTCGGCCGTGACGGCGACGCTCCGGCGGGCGACCTCGGCACGCGCCTCGTCGGTCGCCCGAGCCATGAAGTCGTCCCACGACTCGGTGCCCTCCGATGCAGAACCGCGAGCGATCACGATCGTCCGGAGCTCGGGCAGCTCGACGCCACTCGAACGGAGCATGGCCAGGTAGTCGGTGCCGAGAAAGTCGGTGACCGTGACGAGCAGCTTGGCGCCGCTCCGGACGAGGATGTCCGCCGCTTCGACGCCCTTGAACCGCGTGTTGACAGGCACCAGGACGGCGCCCGCCTCCCAGAGGCCGAGCACGGCAACGACCCACTCGGCGCTGTTGGGCGCCCAGATGCCGACGCGGTCACCAGGCTGCACGCCCGACGCCACGAGCGCGGCGCCGAACCGGCGCGCGTGGTCGATGAGCTCGGCGTAGGTGAGCCGGGTCTCGCCGTCGACGATGGCCAGCCGCTCGCCGAACCGGTCGGCGGTCGCGGCGGCCAGCGCCGGGATCGTGCTCACCCCAGGACCTTGATCACCGAAGCACCTTGTCCTCGATGCCCATCAGGCGGGCGAGGTTGCCACCCATGATCTTGCGGACGGACTCCTCGTCGAGGCCCTCGAGCTCCTGGACGTAGCTCGCCGGTTCGGCCAGACCCTCGGGGTGGGGGAAGTCGGAGCCGAACAGGACGCGGTCGACGCCGATCAGCTCGGCCAGCGCTCCCAGGTCCTCCTCCCAGAACGGGCTGATGTGGATGCTGCGCTTGAAGACGTGCACGGGATCCTCGAGGAAGTCCTGCGGCATCTTCTTGTAGATGTCGGCGAGGTTCTTCAGGAGCGGCTCGACCCAGCTGCTGCCGTTCTCGATGACCGCGACCTTCAAGTCGGGGAAGCGTGAGAGCGCGCCGTGGCAGATGAGCGCCGCGCACGCGTCCTCGATGGGCCGCCACGACGACAGCATCCGAAAGGCCTGCGGCTCGAACGGGAGCATCTCGCTGTTGCTGCCCATCCAGTCGTTCGTGTAGCGCTCGTAGCCGCTATCGGAGGAGTGCATGGCGACGAGCACGTCGTGCTCGACGACCTTCGCCCAGAACGGGTCGAACTCCGGGAGGCCGAACGAGCGGGGCCCGCGGTAGCCGGGGACCGGCGCCGGTCGGATCAGCACCGCCTTGGCGCCGCGCTCGACCACCCACTCGAGCTCCTCGATCGCCTTCTCGACGATCGGCAGGGTGATCACCGGTGTCGCGAAGATCCGGCCCTCGTAGTCGAACTGCCAGGTCTCGTACATCCACTCGTTGAGGGCGTGGATCACCGCGTGGATCAGCTCGGGATCGTCGCGCAGGCGCTCCTCGACGAGGCTGGCGAGCGTCGGGAACATCAAGCAGCGGTCGAGACCCTGCTCGTCCATGAGCTCGATCCGCGGCGCCGGCTCGCGGAACGCGGGGATGGCGCGCATGGGCTTGCCGAAGATCTCCCGGCGGTTCTTGCCCTCCGGGTTGCCCTTCCGGAAGTACTCCTCCTGTGCGCCGGGGCGAGCCACAACCTCGAAGGTCGGGTTGGGGATGTAGTCGCTGATGTGGCCGCGGACGACGATCTTGGTCCGCCCCCGGACGTCGACGTAGTCGATGGCGCCCTTGTAACGATCCGGGAGGAACTTGGTCAGCGCGTCCTTGGTCTCGTAGAGATGGTTGTCGGCATCGAAGACCGGGATGTTGAGTGCAGGCGCCATGGATCCCCCTCGTTCAGTGTGAGAATGGCATTATTGTTCTAGGAGAGTCTCTGTGCAAGCGCAGCGAGGTAGGCGCGGGTTCGCTTCGACGAGGCGATCAGCTCGTCACGGCCGTCGCCGATCGGCACGACGCGGACCGAGATGTCGGTGACGCCGGCGTCGGCAAAGGATCGCAACCGCTTCTCGATCGTCGACTCGCTGCCGGCGGCGAGGATGTCGCCGACCTCGCGAGCGTCGCCGTGCTCGAGCAGCTTCTGGTAGTTGGGCGAGACCTCGGCCTCGGACAGGAGCCGGTTCGTTCGCGCGACGGCGGCGTCGATCTCGCCGTCGCCGCACAGGCACACCGGGATGCCGGCAACGACACGGGGCGCCAGCCGGCCGGCTGCCTCCGCCGCCTTCGTGAGGTTGGGAACGACGTGCGACGCGATCGCCCGCTCGTCGGCCATCCACAAGATCGTGCCGTCGGTGCGCTCGCCGCAGAGCTGGAGCATGCGCGGACCCAGCGCGGCCAGCAGGACCGGCGTCGGCGTGATGTCGGTGATGTCGAGCGGGTTGTGCACGCGGAAGAGCTCGTTCTCGACCTCGACCACACCGGGTCCGCGGAAGGCCTGCTCGAGCACGTCGAGGTAGGCCCGCATGGTGGAGACCGGGCGCTCGTAGGGCAGACCGAGCATCTCGTCGATCACCCAGTGGTGGGAGACGCCGAGCCCTAGTGACAGCCTTCCCTCGCAGACGGCCTGGACCGAGAGCGCCTGCTGGGCGAGGGCGATCGGGTGCCGGGGCTGGACGGGCACGACGGCGGTGCCGATCTCGATGCGGCTCGTCTCCGCGCCGGCGAGCGCGGCCGCCGTCAGGGCGTCGAACTCGTCGGGGATCTGCGGGATCCAGACCGTGGACAGCCCGGCCTCCTCGGCCCAGCGGACGTCGGCGCGCAGGCGCTCGACCTTGGTCGCGTAGCGGCCCCGTTCCGGGCCGACCATCAAGCCGATGCGCATCCGCGGGTCCCTCCCCCATTGAGAACGTTATTCTTGCTCTAGTGTAATGATCATCTCAACCGGGGGAGGTTCCATGGCAGAGCAGGGCCGGCTGTTCATAGGCGGCGCGTGGGTGGCGCCGAGCAGCGGCGAGGTGATCGACGTCGTCTCGCCACACACCGAGAAGGTGATCGCGACCGTCGCCGCCGCCGGTCCGGACGACGTCGACCGCGCTGTCGCCGCCGCCCGGACCGCCTACGACGAGGGGCCGTGGCCCAGGCTCGATCCGGCCGACCGGGTAGCTGCCGTCCGCAAGCTCGCCGGCCTCTACAAGGACCGCCGGAAGGAGATGGCGCAGCTCATCACCGATGAGATGGGGTCACCGATCTCGTTCTCGAAGTTCTCTCAAGCCACGCTTCCGATGCTGCTGCTGAACGCCTTCGCCGACATCGCGGACGGGCTGGCGTGGGAGGAGAAGCGACCGGGACACTTCGGGCAGGACATCCTGTTGCGCAAGGAGCCGACCGGCGTCGTCGCTGCCATCGTGCCGTGGAACATGCCGCAGTTCCTGCTCGTCGGGAAGCTGGCGCCGGCCCTCCTCGCCGGGTGCCCGATCGTGATCAAGCCCTCGCCCGAGACGCCGCTCGATGCCATGCTGCTCGCCGAGCTGGTCGAGGAGGTCGGGCTGCCGCCCGGTGTGGTGAGCATCCTCCCCGCCGGCCGCGAGGTTGGCCAGCACCTCGTCGCTCACCCCGGGGTCGACAAGGTCTCGTTCACCGGGTCCACCGCCGCCGGCCGGGAGGTGGCGGCGGCGTGCGGTGCCTCGCTCAAGCGCGTCAGCCTCGAGCTCGGCGGGAAGTCGGCCGCCATCGTCCTCGACGATGCTGACCCGGCGAGCGTGGCCGAGGGCATCAAGGTCGCCGGTCTGATGAACAGCGGCCAGGCGTGCGTCGCCCAGACGCGCGTCCTCGTTCCCCGGTCCCGCTACGCAGAGTTCCTCGACGCAATGGTGACCATGGTCGAGAAGCTCCCCGTCGGCGACCCGAGCGACCCGGCGACCGAGATCGGTCCGCTGGTGACGGAGCGGCAGCGGGAGCGGGTCCGTGGCTACATCGACGACGGCGTCCAGCAAGGCGCCCGACTCGTGGTCGGCGGCAGCGACCGTCCCGATGGCATCGAACGCGGGTGGTACGTCCGCCCGACGCTCTTCGCCGACGTCGACAATGGCATGCGGATCGCACGCGAGGAGATCTTTGGCCCGGTGCTTTCGGTGATCCCCTACGGCGACGACAATGAGGCCGTGCGCATCGCCAACGACTCCGACTACGGGCTCTCCGGCTCGGTCTGGACCACCGACATCGACCGCGGGCTCTCGATCGCGAACGGCGTCCGCACCGGGACCTTCGGCGTGAACGGGCCCTACAGCATGGATCCCGCAGCGCCGTTCGGCGGCGTGAAGGCGAGCGGCATCGGTCGCGAGCTCGGGCGGGAGGGCATCGAGGGGTACCTCGAGGTCAAGGCGATCTCCGTGGCGGTGGCACCGTGACCACAACCGATGCCGACCTCTACTACGACCCGTACGACTTCGAGATCGACGCCGATCCGTACCCGGTGTGGAAGCGGCTCCGCGACGAGCGGCCGCTCTACCACAACGACCGCTACGACTTCTTCGCCCTGAGCAGGTACGAGGACGTCCAGCGCGGCCTCGTCGACACGAAGACCTACAGCTCGGCGCGGGGCAGCGTCCTCGAGATCATCAAGAACGGCATGGAGATCCCGCCGGGGTCGATCATCTTCGAGGATCCGCCGACCCACGACATCCACCGCGGACTCGTGGCCCGGGTGTTCACCCCGAAGAAGATGGAGGCCATCGAGCCGAAGGTCCGCGAGTTCTGCGCCCGGAGCCTCGACCCGCTGGTCGGCACCGGCGGCTTCGACTTCGTCGCCGACCTGGGCGCCCAGATGCCGATGCGGACCATCGGCATGCTCCTCGGCATCCCCGAGCAGGACCAGGAAGCCCTCCGCGACCAGATCGACAGCGGCCTGCGCCTCGAAGACGGCACGATGCCGGACGTCGAGCACAGGTACGCCGAGAGCCAGGCGAGCAGCTTCGCGGAGTACATCGACTGGCGGGCCGAGCACCCGTCCGACGACCTGATGACCGAGATGCTCCAAGCCGAGTTCGAGGACATGACCGGTGAGCGGCGGCGGCTGACCCGCGACGAGGTCGTCAACTTCGTGAACCTCATCGCGGCGGCGGGCAACGAGACCACGACCCGGCTGATCGGCTGGACCGGCAAGCTCCTCGCCGAGCACCCGGACCAGCGCAAGGCGATCGTCGATCAGCGCGCCCTCGTCCCCGCGGCGATCGAGGAGATCCTGCGCTACGAGCCGCCGTCCCCGATCCAGTCGCGCTACGTCACAAGAGACGTCGAGCACCACGGGCAGGTCGTCCCGGAGGGCAGCGCCATCGTGCTCATCAACGGGTCGGCGAACCGCGACGAGCGGAAGTTCCCCGACGGCGAGCGCTTCGACATCCACCGCAAGATCGAGCCGCACCTCTCCTTCGGCTACGGCATCCACTTCTGCCTCGGCGCCGCGCTGGCGCGGCTCGAGGGCCGCGTCGCCCTCGACGAGGTGCTCCAGCGCTTCCCCACGTGGGAGGTTGACTGGGACAACGCCAAGCAGGCCCGCACGTCGACCGTGCGGGGCTGGGAGAGCCTCCCCGTGTTCACGCCGTGAGGATCGTCGTCGTCGGCGCGTCGAGCGGCCTCGGCCGATGCCTCGCTGTCGGACTCGGTCAGCGCGGTGCTGAGGTCGCCGTTCTCGCGCGACGCCACGATCGCCTGGTGGAGGCAGCCAAAGAGGTCGGACCCGGAACGCTCGCCATCACCTGCGACGTCACCGACACGGACTCGTGCCGGTCCGCGATCGAGGAGGCCGCGAGCGGACTCGGCGGGATCGACGCCCTCGTCTACGCCACCGGCATCGGGTCGCTGGCGCGACTCACCGACACTGACGTGACGACGTGGCGGCAGACGTTCGACACCAACGTCATCGGTGCCGCCCTGATCACCGCCGCCGTGGTCCCCCACCTCGAAGCATCGAGCGGCACGGCCGCCTACCTCTCGTCCGCGAGCGCCTCGCTGACGCCACCGTGGCCCGGGCTCGGCGCCTACATCGTGAGCAAGGCCGCGCTCGACAAGCTCGTGGAGGCGTGGCGGAGCGAGCACCCCCGCGTCGGCTTCACCCGCGTCGTCGTCGGCGAGTGCGGCGGCGGTGACGGGGACGCCAGGTCCCACTTCAACACCGGCTGGGACCCCGAGCTCGCGGCCGAGATCGCGCCGAGCTGGTTCACCAGGGGCTACCTGTCCGGGGCGCTCATCGATGTCGACGAGCTCGCGAGCGTCGTCGACACGGTGCTGCGCTGCGG
>CAYSAC010000015.1:7586-28785 GCA_964428815.1 uncultured Acidimicrobiaceae bacterium
AGGTAGGCGGCCTCGATCTTGTCGAGCTGGCCGGCCACCTCGTCGGAGGTGCCGCTCAGGACGACCCGGCCGCGCTCCATCACGTAGACACGATCGGCGACCTTGAGCGCCTGGCGGACATGTTGCTCGACGAGGAGCACGCCGACGCCCCGCTCGTCCGCAGCGTCGCGGACGGCCTTCAGGAGACCGGTGACGATGAGCGGGGCCAAACCAAGGGACAGCTCGTCGGCGAGCAGCACCTTGGGATGGCGACCGAGAGCCCTCGCCAGCGACAGCATCTGCTGCTCGCCTCCCGAGCACAGGCCGGCCCGCCGACCCATGCACCGCTCGAGCGCCGGGAAGTAGTCGAAGGCGACGGCCGGCGGCACGGCCGCCAGCCTGAGGTTGTCGGCGACCGACATGTCCATGATCACCGATCGCTCCTCGGTCACGTAGCCGAGGCCGTTCCGGCACCGCACGTGCATCGGTGACCTGGTCGGCTTGCCGAGGAACCGGACCTCGCCCTCCAAGGGCGACAGCTCGCCGGCCAGGGTGAGCAGCGTCGTCGTCTTGCCGGCGCCGTTCGCGCCGATGAGGGCCACGACCTCGCCGGCATCGACGCGGAGGTCCAGGTCCCGGACGACCGCCATCTTGCCGTAGCCGGCCGACAGGCGTTGCGCCTCGATGAGGGTCTCACTCACGTGGTCACCTCCTCGACCTCGTCGGCGTGGCCGAGGTAGGCGTCGCGCACCGCCTGGTCGCCGCGGATCGCGGCCGGCGTGCCGCTGGCGATGACGTTGCCGAAGTCGATCACCACGACGCGGTCGCAGGTCGACATCACGAGGGCGACGTCGTGCTCGACCAGCAGCACACCCATACCGCGCTCGTCGGCGAGTCGCCGGATCAGCCGGGCCAGCTCGGCGCTCTCGTTCTCGTCGAGGCCGGCGGCCGGCTCGTCGAGCATCACCACCGACGGCCCGGACGCCACCGCCCGGGCGATGCCGACGAGCCGGCGCCGGCCGTACGGGAGCTGCTCGGGGGTCTCGTCGAGGTGCGGCTCGAGCTCGAACTCACGCACGGCGGCCACCGCGGTCGACGTCAGCTCGTGGCGGCCCGGCCAGAAGAGGTCGGTCACCCACGACAGCCGCGACGCCAGCTGGTCGCTCCCGGCCCGGATGTTCTCCTCGACGCTGATGTCCTCGAACAGCTCGAGGGACTGGAAGGAGCGCCGCAGCCCGAGGCGGGCCCGGTGCGTGGCGTTCATGCGGTCGATCCGACGACCGTCGAGGGAGATCGACCCCTCGGTGACCGGCACGAAGCCGGTGACCGCGTCGATGAGGGTCGTCTTGCCGGCGCCGTTCGGCCCGATCAGGCCGACGACCTCGCCCGGCCGCACCTCCAGCGACACGCCGTCAACCGCGATGACCGATCCGAAGCGGACGGTCAGGCCGGCGACCGACAGGGTGGCCGGCGGCACCGGCTCGACCTCGGTCGGCGGCAGCGGGGGGCGCTCGCCGCGCCGAGCAACGAGGCGGAGCTTCTCCCACAGCCGGCGGTCGTGGGTGGCGACGTCGGCGATGCCGTTCTGGTGGAGGATGAGGATCAGGAAGACGACCAGGGAGCCGATGATGAGGTCCCACCGGTCCGCGAGGCCGATCCAGTCCTCGACGACGCGGGTGCCGAGGCCGCCAATGGCGTTCGGCGCCGCGAAGACGGCGCCCAGCACGTAGCCGAGGCCGCCGATCACTGCGTGGCCGAGGCTGTTGATCGACGCGAAGACGTTGAACTCGCCGTAGGTGATGACCTGGCCCCGGAAGCCGATGAGGATCCCGGCCACCGCCGCCAGGCCGGCGGACAGGGCGAAGGCGAAGATCTTCACGCCGAACACCGAGATGCCCAGCGACGCCGCCGCCCGTTCGTTCGTCCGCACGGCGATGAGGCGGCGGCCGGTGCGCGACCGCCGCAGGTTGGCGACCTGCAGGGCGAGGAGGACAAAGGTCGCGAGGCTCACCGCCGCCCAGGCGTGCGGGTGGTTGAAGGCGTCGACCTCGATGCCGAACAGCTCCACCTGGCCGATCCGGGTGCCGCCATCGAGGCGCGCGCCGAGGTAGCCGGGGTTGGCGAACACGACCTCGGACATCAGGAACCCGAGTCCGAGCGTGACGACGGCGAGGTTCACGCCGCGGGTGCGCAGCGCCGGGAGGGCGAACACGACGCCGACCGGGATGGTGAGCAGCACGCCGAGCGGGATCGCCAGCTCGATCGGGACGTCGGCGCGCACGAACCGGCCCGCGATCAGCGCACCGACACCGGCGAGGGCCCACTGCGCCAGGGAGATCTGGCCGGCGTACCCGGTGAGGACGACGATCGAGAGGACCATCACGGCGGTGGCAAGAGAGGTGTAGGTGGCGGCTGCCCACGCCTCGTCCATGACGCCGAACAGCAGGACGAGCACCACGACCGAGGCGAGGAGCAGGGCCCGGGGGCTGATCTGGCCGGTGCCCAAGCGCGGCAGCCGCACGGCCACGTGCGACCGCAGCGGCAGCCCGCGGCCGCGCACCACGACCACGAGGACGATGACGAGGAAGGCGGGCATCCGGTTGAGACCGGTGATCTGGTCCTGCCGGACGAGGTCGGTGATGTCGCCGCCGTACAGCGTCGCCATCGCCTCGCCCACGCCGATGATGAGCCCGCCCACGAGGGTGAGCGGGAAGGAGTGGAAGCCGCCCAGGAGTGCGGCGCCGAGCCCGGCCACGGTGACCACGATGGTGAAGGTGGTGGCCGACAGGCCGGTGAGCGGCGCCGCCAGCACGGCGGCGAGCCCGCCGAGCATGCCGCCGATGCTCCAGGTGAGCGCGGCGAGCCGGTCGGGCGACCAGCCGAGGGTCTGCACCACCCGCTCGTTCTGCGCGCTGGCGTTGATGGCGAGGCCGACCCGGGTGTAGCGGGTCCACGCCCAGAGGGAGAGGGTGACCGCCACCGTGATCCCGACGAGGTACAGCCGCTCTTCCTGGACGGTGTAGCCGCCCCAGTCGAACACGTCGTTCGGGAGGTAAGAGTCGACCGGCTGGTTGGAGGCTCCGTACCGCTTGAGCACGACCGCTTGGAGGAAGCCCAGGAGGCCGATGGTGGCGATGACCCGCACGATGGCGGCAGCGCCCCGCAGGGCTCGCAGGACGATGGCCTGGAACGCCAGGGACACGAGCCCGGCGGCGAGCACGGCGACGCCGACCGCCGGCCACGTCGACCACTCCCGTTCGCCGGCGAGCTCGACGAAGGCGATGTACGCCGCGAAGGTCCCGATGGCGCCCTGCGCGAAGTTCACCAGGCCCGAACCGCGGTAGATCAGCACGGCCCCCTGCGCGAACAGGGCGTAGGTGGCACCGGCACCGAGACCGATGATCAGGAACTGCAGGAACGACTGCATGGTGCGCGCGAGCGGTGCGAGGACGGGGGCCGCCGGGCCCCCGTCCTCCCATCAGTGCGTCAGCAGGGCTCCGGCGGGCCGAAGGGCGAGCCGCAGAGGACCTCGTCGAAGCTGAATGTCGACGTCTCGACCCAGTTGCCTTCGAGCCCGCCGGGCGCCTCTGCTTCCGGATCCCACCGGTAGCTCGCCCAGTGGTTCGTTCCCGCCCGCTGGAAGATGCCGGCGTGGTTCGTGTTCGGCGTCCAGTCCTCGCCGCCGAAGGTGTCGAGCATCGGCACGGGCCCGGACTGCTGGAGCATGGTGCTGATGCCCTCTCCCGTGAACTCCTTCATCCCCGCCTCGCGGATCATGTACAGCAGCGCGTAGAGCCCGAGCCACGACCGCATGGGGCTGGCCTTGAGGTTCTCGGTCTGGAGCGCATCCTCGCCGGAGGCCGCAAGGTCGGCCCGTAGGGCCTCGTACACCGGGAGGTCGAACGTCGCCGGCGGGAAGGACCACATGAACACCATCTGCTCTGCGAAGTCGCCGAGCTCGGTGACCGCGGAGTGCGAGAACGTGCCGAGGCTCGAGCCGATCAGTAGGTCGGTGCCGAGCTGCTGGCCGGCGCGGACGACCTGGACGGCCTCCTGCTCGCCGAGCGCCAGGGCGACGGCGCCGACACCCTCGTCCTGGGCCGCCAGGATGAACTGGCTGAAGTCGGTGGTGCCGGCCGGGACGGGCACGTCGAGCGGGAAGGTGGCATCGCCCTCGTAGAGGCTGCCGAGCAGGCCGAGGAGCGCGCCGGCGCCCGGGCTGTCCACCCGGATCATCCCGATCTCGCTGACGTCGGCGTCGATGAGCGCCTGCGGGAGCAAGAAGGTGACCCCGGTGCCGGAGGCGTCCAGGGGGTAGGCGTTCTGGTCGCCCCAGTCGAGGTTCGTGACGTTCCCGGCGACGCGGGGGATGCCCGCCTCGGCCAGCGCCGCCGACACCTCGGCCTGGCCCGCGAGGCCCTGGTCGTTGACCGTGGCAACGACGCCGGCATCGACGACCTCCCGCGCGCAGGCGACGGCCTGGTCGAGGTTGGCGCCGTCGTCGCAGGTGGTCACCGCGATGCAGGCGCCGTTGGCACCGCCGCGGGCGTTGAAGGCCTCGGCGGATGCCTCGAGGGCGAGGGCCTGGTCCCCGAGCGAGACGACGGGCGACTCGAAGGTCGTCATCAGGCCGATGTGCAGCGGCTCGAGCGCCTCGTCGCACGGGCCGTCGTCCCACAAGCCGATGGCCTCGTAGTCGATCTCGCCACCGGTGCCTTCGTCGGTCACGTCCGTCTGCCCAGCAGTGGTATCGCCACCGGCATCGTCGTCGCCGCCGCCGCATCCCGCGGTGACGAGCGCGAGCGCCAACAGCGCTCCGAGCAATCGCGCAACTGTCTTCGACATCCCTGATACCTCCCGTAGGCGGCCATTGTCGGCCAGATCGATGAACAGAGTTCTCATGACGGTGCGGGCACGTCGAGCACGAGGGCGGTCGACATGCCGCCGCCTGCGCACATGGCCGCCACGCCGGTGCCGCCGCCACGGCGGCGCAGCTCGTGGACGAGGGAGATCACCATGCGGGCGCCGGTCATCGCGATCGGATGACCGAGGCTGCAACCGCTCCCGAGGACGTTCACGATCGACTCGTCGATCCCGAGGATGCGGGTGGTGGCCACGCACATCGAGGCGAACGCCTCGTTGATCTCCCACAGCGCGACGTCGTCGATCTCGAGGCCGGCGCGGCCGAGCGCCTTGGGGATGGCGACGGTCGGCGCCAAGCCGGTGTCGGCAGGCGCGACGCCAGCGGAGGCCCACGCTCGGACGACGCCGAGCGGCTCGAGGCCGAGCTCGGCTGCGAGCGTCGAGTCGACGATGACCATCGCGGCGGCGCCGTCGTTGGCACCGGCGGCGTTGCCAGCAGTGATGCTGAAGCCTTCGATCTCGGGGTGCAGCGGCTTGAGCAAAGCCAGCTTCTCCATGCTGGTCTCGCGCCGGGGGTGCTCGTCGACGGAGAACGCCCGGGTCGCGCTGTCGCGTCCGGTGACCTCGACCGGGAAGATCTCGTCGGTGAAGCTGCCGGCGTCGATGGCGGCCACGGCACGCTGGTGGGATCGCAGCGCCCAGGCATCCATCTGCTCGCGGGTGACGCCGGCCTTCACGGCGGCGTTCCACCCGACGGTGATCGACATGTCCAGGTTCGGGGCGTCGGGCGTGTCGCGGTGGGTGGGCGACATCCAGTCGTCCCAGTCGTCGGTGCCCGGCACCCGCCGCGTGGACCGCGGCGAGGTCGAAGACGACTGCGTGCCGCCGGCGACGATCACGCGATCCATGCCGGCGCGGATCGATGCGGCCGCGCTCTGGACCGCGGCGAGGCCGGAGGCGCAGTGTCGGTTGTGGGCCACGCCCGGTGCGTGGATCAGGCCGGCTTCGATCGCGGCGTAGCGGGCGATGTCCCCGCCGCCGTAGAGCGACTCGCCCAGCACGACGTCGTCGACCAGCGCAGGATCGATGCCCGAGCGCCCGACGGCCTCAGCCACCGCTCGTGTCCCGAGCTCGAGCGCGTCAACATCGACGAGCGAGCCCTTGAACCCGGTACCGATCGCGGTCCTCGCGGTCGAGACGATCACAGCGTCAGGCATGTCGGCTACTTCGCGGTGAAGCGCAGCGCGCCGTCGAGGCGGATGTTCTCGCCGTTCAGGTAGGGGTTGCGGACGATGGACTCGACCAGGAGGGCGAACTCCTCGGGATGGCCCATCCGCTTCGGGAACACGATGCCCGCCGAGGGGTCCTCCTTCATGTGCTCGAGGGCGCTCAGCATCAGGGGCGTGCCCATGGTGCCGGGGGCGATGGCGCACACCCGGATGCCCATCGGTGCGAGGTCGCGAGCCATCGGCAGGGTCATGCCGAGGATCGCCGCCTTCGCAGCTGCATACGCGACCTGCCCGGCCTTGCCCTCCATGCCGGCGATCGATGCGGTGTTGACGACCACTCCCCGCTGGCCGTCGTCATCGGGCTCGTTGTCGCCCATCGCCGCGGCCACGAGCCGCGTGACGTTGAAGGTGCCGAGCGCGTTCATGTCCATGGTCTGGACGAACGAGTCGCGGTCGTGCGGCTTTGCACCTCGGCCGACGGTGCGACCGCCGCCGACCCCGCCTCCGGCCACGTTGACGAGGACCGACAGCGTGCCGAGCGAACGAGCGGCCTCGATGGCGGCGGCGACATCGTCGTCGACGGTGACGTCGCCACTGGTGGCGAAGGCTGCGTCGCCCAGCTCCTTGGCCAGCTCGCCAGCCCGGTCGCCGTCGCGGTCGAACACGGCGACGCGCATGCCGGACTCCACGAGCTTGCGAACCGTCGCGGCGCCGAGCCCGCCGGCACCGCCGGTGACGATCGCGGCGCGCCCCTCGAGCTCCATCAGCCTTCCCCTCTTCCTTCATCGAGGACAGACCGGCCAGCGCCGGTGCGAGAACGCTAGTCTCTCTGTGGTACAACGTCAATCTCACTTTGGTGGAGCGGGACCTCCACAATTGATCTAGGGGGCGCAGATGGTCGAGACACCGAAGGTCAACGCCGAATCGAGGATGCTCATCGACGGTGAGCTCGTCGAAGCCGATTCGGGGAAGACGTTCGAGAACGTCAACCCGGCGACCGAGGAGGTGCTCGGTCAGGTCGCGGATGCGTCCGTCGAGGAGATGCGCCGAGCGATCGCCGCCGCTCGCCGAGCGTTCGACGACACCAGCTGGTCCACCGACCGGGCGTTCCGCCAGACCTGCCTCTTGCAGCTGCAGAACGCGCTCGAGTCGGAGCAGGAAGAGATGCGGGAAGAGCTGATCCTCGAGGTCGGCGCTCCCCGCATGCTCACCTACGGTCCCCAGCTCGACGCGCCGTTGGCGAACGCGCTCCGCTATCCCGCCAAGCTGATCGAGGAGTACGCCTGGACGACCGACCTCCCCGACGCGATCGACATGCGCGGCAACCTCAACAGCCGCCGCATCGTGAAGGAGCCCGTCGGCGTGGTCGGCGCGATCACGCCGTGGAACTATCCGTTCGAGGTGGCGATCACGAAGATCGGCCAGGCGCTCGCGACCGGCAACACCATCGTGCTCAAGCCTGCGCCCGACACACCATGGAACGCCACGCGCATCGGCCGTCTCGTCGCCGAGCGCACCGACATCCCTGCAGGCGTGCTCAACGTCGTCACGTCCTCCGACCACCTCGTCGGTGAGGAGCTGACGCTGTCGTCGCAGGTCGACCTCATCTCGTTCACCGGCTCGACCGCTGTGGGGAAGCGGATCATGGAGAAGGGCGCAGCCACCATGAAGCGCCTGTTCCTCGAGCTCGGCGGCAAGTCGGCGACGATCGCGCTCGACGACGCCGACCTCTCGGCCGCAGCGATGATGGGCTTCGCCGTGTGCTCGCACGCCGGCCAGGGCTGCGCCATCCCGACCCGGATGCTCCTCCATCGCTCGCGCTACGACGAGGGCGTCGAGCTGCTGAGGACGACGATGGCGAGCATCCCCTACGGCGACCCGCAACGCCCCGACGTCATCCAGGGCCCCCAGATCTCGGCCAAGCAGCGCGACCGCGTGCTCGACTACATCGAGAAGGGCATCGAGGAGGGTGCGACGCTCGCCCTCGGCGGCGGCCGGCCGAAGGACCTCGACAAGGGCTGGTTCGTCGAGCCCACGCTGTTCGTCGACGTCGACAACTCGATGACGATCGCTCAGGAGGAGATCTTCGGCCCGGTGATGGTGGTGATCCCCTTCGACGACGACGACGACGCTGTTCGCATCGCGAACGACAGCAAGTACGGCCTCGGCGGCGCGGTGCTCTCGGCTTCGCTCGAGCGTTCGCTCGCGATCGCCAGCCGGATCCGGACAGGCTCGGTGAGCGTCAACGGCGGGATGACCTACGCACCCGACCTCCCGTTCGGCGGCTACAAGGACAGCGGGGTCGGCCGACAGAACGGCATCGCCGGCTTCGACCAGTACCTCGAGATCAAGTCCCTCGCCTGGCCGGCGCAGTAAGACGAGACCCGTGCTGCTCGAGCTCGATTCGGACCAGGCGTTCTTCCAGGAGACCACGGCGAGGTTCCTCGACGAACACGTGCCCGTCGGTGAGGTTCGGCGCCTGCGCGACGATCCGGCCGGCTTCGACCGCGAGTACTGGCAGCGGGGAGCCGAGCTCGGGTGGACCTCGCTGCTGGTGAGCGAGGCGCACGGTGGCGGCTCGATCAGCGGCCAGGGGCTCGTCGACCTCACACTCGTGGCGCACGAGTTCGGGCGCCACGCAGCCCCCGGGCCGCTCGTGCCCACCAACATCGTCGCCGGTGCCCTGAGCGCTGCCGCGGACAACGCGCACACCGACCTCATCACCGAGCTGCTCGCCGGCTCCTCGATCGCGACCTGGTGCTTCGCCGAAGGCCAGCCCCACGACCGCCTCGGTGAGGTGGCGCTCGAGGTGCGCGTCGAGGGCGACGAGCTCGTGCTGGACGGAGTGAAGCGCCCCGTCGAGTCAGCGGATCAGGCGAGCCACCTGCTCGTCACCGGGCGCACCGGCGATGGCCTCACCCAGGTGCTGGTCCCTGCCGACGCCGGTGGCGTCACGATCCGGCCGATGCACACGGTCGACCTCACCCGACGGTTCGCGGTCGTCGCCTTCGACGGCGTGCGGGTGCCGGCAGGCGCCGCCCTGGGCCAGGTGGGCAAGGCCGACGAGGACGTCGAGGACGTCGAGCGCCAGCTCCAGCACGCCCTCGTGCTGGTCAACGCCGAGGCGGTCGGCGCGATGCAGATCGCGTTCGACATGACCGTCGCGTGGGCGTTCGACCGCTACTCGTTCGGCCGGCCGCTCGCGTCGTACCAGGCGCTCAAGCACCGGTTCGCCAACATGAAGGCGTGGCTCGAGGCAAGCCACGCCATCAGCGATGAAGCAGCCGCCGCCGTCGCCGCCGGAGCGAGCGATGCCAACGAGCTGGTGAGCATCGCCAAGGCGTTCATCGGCGACTTCGGTGCCGAGCTCATGCAGGACTGCGTCCAGCTCCACGGCGGCATCGGCGTGACGTTCGAGCACGACCTGCACCTCTTCCTCCGCCGCCTCACCGTGAACCGCGCGCTTTACGGCACGCCGGCGGAGCACCGCCAACGAATCGCGGACCTGGTCGAGCAGCGGGAGGACGCGGCATGAGCGAGCGCAGCGAGCGAGTGACGTGCGGACGAAGCGAGCGCCAGCGAGCCGGACGCGATGGGTGTGGGGCGCAGCCCCACGGAGACGTGGCGTGAGCATCGACGTGGAGGATCTGGACGGCTTCCGGCAGCGGGCTCGCAGCTTCGCGAGCGCGAACCTCCCGCCCCTCGTCCCGGGCTCGTTCGCCGGACTGCTGCGCAACGATCGCTCCGACGAGGAGGACCTCGAGGCGGTCGCGCGCGACAGAGAAGTTCAGCGCATGCTCTTCGACGCGGGCCTCGCCGGCATCTGCATCCCCGAGGCGTACGGCGGTCAGGGACTGACGCCAGCGCACCAGCGGGTGCTGAACGAGGAGCTGACGGGCTATGAGTTCCCGACCCGGCTCCAGTCGCCGACCTTTACACCCTGCACCGCGGTGCTGCTCGACTTCGGCACCGAGGAGCAGAAGCTGCGACACATCCCCGCCATCTTGAAGGGCGAGGAGATCTGGATGCAGTTCCTCTCCGAGCCCAGCGGAGGCTCCGACGTAGCCGGCGCGCTGACGACCGCTGTGCGCGACGGCGACGAGTGGGTCCTCAACGGCTCGAAGGTCTGGACCACCGGCGCGTGGTGGTCCGACTGGGCGCTCTGCCTCGCCCGCACGAACTGGTCGGTCCCGAAGCATCGGGGCCTCACGGTGTTCATGCTGCCGATCCGTCAGCCCGGCATCGACGTCCACCGCATCGAGATGCTCAACGGCTCGAAGGAGTTCTGCCAGGAGTTCCTGAGCGACGTCGTCGTCCCCGACAGCGATCGCATCGGCGAGGTGGACGAGGGCTGGACCGTCGGCACGCGCTGGATGTTCCACGAACGGATGGCGTTCAACTCACCGCTCGTGACCGTTCCCGTCGGCACCTCCCACTCAGGCGCAGGCGGTGCGTCGATGCGCGCCCTCGCCCGCGACGCCGGCCGGCTCGACGACCCGCTCGTCCGCGACCTCATCGGCGAGGCCGAGACGCTCAGCGCCGTCGGCCAAGCACTCAACCGCCGCATCGGGCAGGGCATCGCGACCGGCACGATGTCCGATCAGGGGTCCGCCATGGGCCGGCTGTTCAACGGGTTCGTCAGCACCCGGCGGACGACGATCGCATTCGAGATCGCAGGCGCGGCCGGCGCGGCATGGACAGATGACGACGGCGAGCTGGCCGACCGCGGCACCGACTTCCTCATGCGGCAGATCGCGTGCATCGGCGGCGGCACCACCGAGATGGCGGCCAACGTCATCAGCGAGCGCGTGCTCGGCATGCCGCGTGAGCGCACGCTCGACAAAGACGTGCCGTTCCGCGACGTACCGCGCAGCCCGTCATCGCCCTGAGACGACCTCAGCTGCGGCCGGTCAGGAAGTTGGCGATGAGCGTCGCGTTCGGGAAGGTGCCGGTGATGCCAGCGCCGATGTAGCCGACGTCGGTGATCATGGTGATGCCGGTGATCGACGCGGCGGCGTCGCTGCACAGGAACACGAGCGGGTACGCCTGCTCCATCGGGGTCGAGGCCTCGATGCCGACCTCGCCGCGGTAGTCAGCGCCGAAGCCGAGCCACGTCTCCTTGTTGGCCAGCGCCAGTGGCGTCTCTGTCGGACCTGGGCAGATGGCGTTGATGCGGATGCCCTGCTTGAGCAGCGGGAACGCCTGGGTGGCGACGTAGGCGCACATGGCCTGCTTCATCGACAGGTAGTCGGCCTTGCCGTTCGCCTCGACCCACGCGACCGCGCTGTCGAAGTCCGGCGTTGCGATGAGCTCTTGCAGCTGCTCGAGGTTGGCCTCCCAGCCCAGGCCGGCGGCCGACGAGATGAAGCCGATGGCCGAACCCCGGCCGAGCATGGCGCCATCGAGCATCCGGTCGATCACGTGGCGGTGGCCGATGAAGTTGATCTTCTCGATGCCCGGCGTGCCGTCGGCGACGCCCGCGCAGGAGAAGAGGGCGTGCACCGGGCCGCCGCACTCGTCGACGGCCGCGTCGATCGAGGATCTGTCGGCCAGGTTGACCTGGATGGCTTTGACCCCCGGCAGGGTCACCTCCGCGAAGTCCATCACCACCACCTCGGCGCCGGCCTCGAGTAGCAGCTCGGCGGCGGCCGCACCCATGCCGGTGGCACCACCGACGACCACTGCTCGCTTGCCGTCATACCGGAACGCGTCGAAGACCGTCATCAGATGTCCTTCCGTTGATGTGTTTGGAGATCAGGCGACGACGCCGCGGACCTTGAGGTCCACGAGCGCGTCCCAGTCGAGTCCCAGGTCGGTGAGTATCTCATCGCCGTGCTCGTTGAACTCGGGCGCGCGCTGCGGCACGGCAGGCTGCTCGTCGTACTGCACGGGCGCGGCCACCAGCCGGAACGGTGAGCCCTCTGCGGTGTGGCACTCCTGGAGGTAGCCGTTCGCCACCGTCTGCGGGTCTGCCGCGGCCTCGAGCGTGTCCTGCACGACGGCCCACTGCCCGATGAACGGTTCCAGCCGCTCGCGCCACTCCTCGAGCGTCGCCGACGCGAACGCCTCGGTCAGGATCTCGGCGGCCGTCACGTTGTTCTCCATGAGAGAGGCGTGGTCGGCGAAGCGGGAGTCGGGGGCCAGCTCCGGCCGGCCGATGGCCTCGCAGAGCGGCGGCCAGTACTTCGCGGCCTGGAGGCACGTGAACGCGAGGAACCGGCCGTCCTTCGTCTCGTAGGTGCGGGTGAGGGGGTTGGCGCCGAGCCGGTCGGCCGAGGGAGCGGTCCACGGGATCCCGAGGACGAGCGAGAGCGCGACCGCCTGGCCCATGGCCCAGAGCCCGGTGCCGAGGAGCGACACGTCGACGACGGTGGCCTCGCCGGTGCGCTCGCGATGGAAGAGGGCGCCCATGATCCCGCCCGCGATCGTCATGGCACCGATCGAGTCGCCGAAGCCCGGTGCAGGCGGCACGGGGACGAGGTCGTACTCCGGCCGGTGGGCGCCGACGGCGACGCCGGCGCGTGCCCAGAACGCGAGTGAGTCGTACGAGCCCTTGTCCGCATCCGGACCGCGCTCGCCCTGCCCCGTCCCGCGCACGTAGATGATGCTGGGGTTGTGCTCCCGGATCTCCTCGACGCCGATCTTGAGCTTCTTGCGGACGCCGGGCAGCTTGTTGGTCAGGAAGACGTCGGCGGTCGCCGCCAGCTTGTAGAGGATCTCGATGCCCTCTGGCGCGGTGAGGTCGAGGCCGAGGCTCTTCTTGCCCCGGTTGGAGTGCTCCAGCAGCGCATGGATGTCGGTCTGCACCAACCCGACTCCGGTCGACAGCAGGCCGCGCATGGCATCGCCTCGCTCGACGTGCTCGATCTTGATGACCTCGGCACCCCAGTCCGCCAGGAGGGCGGAGGCCGCCGGCACGAACGTGTGCTCGGCCACCTCCAGGATGCGGACGCCCTGCAGCACTGCGGTCACTTCGCCTACCTCACATTGTCGACAACAACTTGGTTCTCATCTTAGTAGAACCGCGCTTCCGGCGGTCGTCCGGGTCGTCAGTCCGACGAGGGCAGCGGCTTCGCTCCTTGGATCGCGAGCGCCTGGCCACCGATCGCGAGCTCGCCCGCTCCGGACTTCGTGCAGAGGAGCTCGACCCCCGACGCTTCGTCGACGTACCGCTTGCCGAGCAGCACGGCACCGTCAGCGGCGGCCTCCTCCGGCGGGCGAGGGTCGTCGAGCGCAACCATGGGTTGCCCACCGCAGGTGAGGTCGACGTCTGTCGAGGTCGCCTTCACGACGATGACCTCGACTTCGGAGACGACGCTCCGCAGCCGCGTGCCCGGTTTGATGCTGACCATCGGGAAAATGCTACTCTCCCCCGAGGGGAATAGTGCTCTCAGGACGTGGGGGATGTCGTGAGTACTAGAGGCTGTACGTGACGTCCGGCGCGCTGGTTCTCGGCGTGCTCAACGGACTGTCGATCGGCCTGCTCGCGGTGGGACTTGTGCTCGTGTTCAAGTCCAACCGCTTCCTCAACCTCGCCCACGCCCAGATGGGCACGGTGTCAGCGCTGTTCGTCTGGAAGGTCGTGAACGACGCCGGATGGAACTGGTGGGTCGCCTTCGTCGCCGCGATCGCGATCGGGGCGGCCACCGGGCTCATCATCGATCGGTTCCTGGTGAGCCCGCTCCGCCGGAGGACGAAGTCGCCGCTGCGATTGCTGTTGCTGTCGGTCGGCGTGGCACAGGTGCTGCAGGCCCTGACCTTCATCCCCGACCTCCTTCCCGACTCGACCCGGACCACTGAGTACCCGCAGCCGTTCCGCCCCGACGTTGCTATCGGCGGCGTGCACCTCAGCGGCATGAACATCCTGACGGCGATCCTGGTGCCGGCTCTGGTCGCTGCGCTGGCGCTGTTCATGAAGTACACGGTGTTCGGGAAGCAGATCCGGGCCGCGGCCAACAACCCCGACGCGGCGCGGCTGTGCGGCATCTCGGTCGCGCGCGTGAGTGCCCTGACGTGGGGGTTGGCGGGTGCCTTCGCCGCCGTGTCGGGCGTGCTGGAGGCGCCGAACCAGCCGAGTCCCAACGCGAGCTCGCTGGGCCCGTTCCTGTTGATGATGACGCTGGGCGCCGCCGCGTTCGGCGCGTTCACTTCGCTGCCCAGTGCCCTGGGCGGCGGGTTGTTCCTGGGTGTCGTGTACCAGCTGGTGTCGGCCGAGACGTCGAACGCCACGACCGCCGGGCTCTGGATCTTCGCCATCATCCTTGTGGTCGTCTTCGTGCGCGGCCGGGCCATCGCCCGGGTGTTCGAGCTGTCCGGGTCCGCCGTCGAGGAGCTGCCCATCACGCGGGTCCCGGCGGCGCTCCGCCGCAAGGCGATCGTCCGCTACCAGCCGGTCTGGTTGGGCGGCATCGCTCTCGCTGCCCTGGCCGCGTGGCCGAAGCTGCCGGGCTTCGGCGGCACCAGCAACCAGTTCCAGGTGACCCTGGTCCTGATCTACGCGTTGCTCGGGGTCGCCCTCACGATGTTGTTGGGCTGGGGCGGCCAGGTGAGCCTCGGGAACTTCGCCCTCGTCGGTTTGGGCGCGTACCTGACCGCGCGATGGTCCGGTAGCTGGACGCTGCTCGCGATCGCCCTCGTGGCCGGGGTCATCGGTGCCGCCGTGATGGTCCTCGTCGGGCTGCCCGCCCTGCGGATCCGGGGGCTCACGCTGGCGGTCACAACGATGGGATTGGCCGTGATCTCGCACGACTGGCTGTACCACCAGTCGTGGGTGGGAGGGGACAACCCGTTGGCCCGCTCCGTCGAGTTGCCGTCTCTCGGCGCCGGGCTCGGCACCCTCGACTCCCAGCTCGACGTCTACTACGTGGCGCTCGGCGTGCTTGCCCTGGCCGTGCTCATGTGCGCGGCGTTGCGCCGGTCGAGTCCGGGGAGGCTCTTCGTCGCGGTGCGGGACAACGAGCGAGCCAGCGCCGCCTTCGGTGTGAGCCCAGCGGCGGTCAAGCTGACCATCCTCGCCGTGTCGGGGTTCTTCTCGGCGGTCGCAGGAGTGTTGTGGGCCCTCTCCTGGCGGGCGCTCTCGGTGACGCAGTTCACCCCGGATGTGTCGATTGCCATCCTCGCCATCCCGATCATCGGCGGGCTGGGCTCGATCAGTGGAGCGGTGACCGCGGGCGTGCTTCTCTACGGGCTGACGTTCTTCCTCGGCCCCGAGCTCTCGGGGTTGTTCGGTGACCTGGGCCAGAACCTCGGCTTCGGCCTCTTCTTGTCTGGCATGGGTGTGGTGGCGACAGTGCTGCACTTCCCGAACGGCATTGCCGGGGCCGCGCAGGCCATGTGGCAGCGCTACCTCGATCGTCAGGCGGAGCGCGTCGAGGAGGCCAGGGCCGGCGCCGATCCGGCGGTACCGCTGCGCGTGCAGGGTGTCCACGTCAACTTCGGTGGCGTGATCGCCCTCGACGGGCCCGACATCGTCGTCCAGCAGGGCGAGATCGTCGGGCTCATCGGCACCAACGGCGCCGGCAAGACGACGTTGATGAACGTCATCTCCGGCGTGCTTCAGCCCAGCAGCGGGTCGGTGACGGTCTTCGGGAACGAGGTTGTCGACCTGGCGCCCGACTTCCGCGCCGCCTTCGGTGTCGCCCGGAGCTTCCAGGATGCCAGCTTGTTCGCCGGGTTGACCGTACGCGAGACGATCCAGGTGGCGCTCGCCCAGCGTCACAAGGTCGGCATCATCTCCGCCATGGTCTCGGCGCCATGGGTGAGAGGAACCGAGCGCCGAACCCGCCGCGCCGCCGACGACATCATCACCCGCTTCGGTCTCGAGCAGTGGGCGGACGCCCGGACCTCCGAGCTTTCGACCGGAACGCGGCGGATCTGCGACCTTGCTGCCCAGGTCGCCACCGAGCCGAAGCTGATCCTGCTCGACGAGCCCACGGCGGGGGTGGCCCAGCGCGAGGCGGAGGCCTTCGGACCCCTGTTGCGCCATATCCGCGACGAGCTCGACTGCTCGGTGCTGATCGTCGAGCACGACATGCCGTTGCTCATGGGACTTTGTGACCGCGTGTACGCGCTCGAGGCAGGAACGGTCATCGCCGAAGGCACGCCAGAGGAGATCCGCAACAACCCCCGGGTGGTGGCCAGCTACTTGGGCACCGAAGAGGCAGCGATCACCCGATCGGGCGCGATGCAGATGAGCCGATGAGCGCGACCGACGACCGCACCGAGGAGCTTGTCGACGCGGGGGCTCTGGCTGCGAGCGGTGGCAACGAGTTGCTCAGCGCCCGGAACATCGACTTCTCGTACGGCCAGCTGCAGGTGCTGTTCGACATCTCGCTGGACGTGCACCGCGGCGAAGCGCTGGCGCTGCTCGGCACGAACGGTGCCGGCAAGTCGACACTGCTTCGCGTGATCGCCGGACTGGAGACCCCGAGCGCCGGATCCGTGACGTTCTCTGGCCGAGACATCACCGGCGCCGCGGCCGAGCGCCTGGCAATTGACGGGCTCGTGCTCATCCCCGGCGGTCGAAGCATCTTCACCGACATGACCGTCGAGGAGAACCTGGAGATGCAAGCCCTCGGCATCCGCAAGCAACGGGCGCTCGTCCGCGAGCGCACGGACCTCGTGCTGGCAACGTTCCCGCGGTTGGCCGAGCGGCTCTCCCAGCAGGCCGGCCGGCTCTCTGGCGGCGAGCAGCAACAGCTCGCCCTGGCCAAGGCGTTGCTGCTCGACCCGCAGGTGCTGTGCGTCGACGAGCTTTCGCTGGGGCTCGCGCCGGTGGTGGTCGGCGAGCTGCTCGACATCGTGCGGCGGCTGCACGAGAGCGGCATCACGTTGATCGTCGTCGAGCAGAGCCTCAACATCGCCGCCCAGCTGTGCGAGCGAGCGATCTTCCTCGAGAAGGGGCAGGTTCGCTTCGAGGGCCGTACCGTCGATCTGCTCGAGCAGGACGACATCGCCCGCGCCGTCTTCTTCGGCGGCGCCGTCAGATCGCAGGACCCAGACGCCTCGACGGCGCGTCCGGGCCGCCCCCTGTCGGCTCCCGAGACGCGCCGTCCGGTAAGGAGGAAGTGATGCGACCGTTCCAAGAATTTCGTCTTTGGGCCCGCCGGGCTCCGCTCAGCGAGAGGGTTTTCACCGGCATAGCGACGCTGATCGTGATCGCGCTGCTCGGGTGGCTGGTGGTTCCCGACAGCGATGCCTCGTCCACCGACGTCGAGGCGGCCTTCGGCGATCCAGCCGCGGCAGCAGCGGAGGGTCCGAGCGCCGGCGAGGGGGACGTCGGCGGCGAGGCCGCTGTCGACGGCACCGACCCGGGCTCGGCCGCTGGGGGCGGGACCACCTCGTCCGGCGGCGGTTCCACATCCGGGGGCGGGACCACATCGGGGGGCAGGACGACCTCCGGGGGCGGAACCACCTCCGGGGGCGGGGCGACCAACAGCACCGGGGGATGCACGTCCCCGCCCGGGACGATGAACGGCGTGTCCGACAAGGAGGTCAAGATCGCCATCGGTCTCACCGAGATCGTCGGTGCCGCCGCCAACCAGCTGTTCGACATCCAAACTCCGGAGGAGCAGCAGGCGGACTACGAGGCAACGATCGCCGGCATCAACAAGGAGGGCGGGGTCGCCTGCCGGAAGCTCGTCGCTCGGTACTGGAAGGTCAACCCGGTCAACGAGCAAGGGATGATGCAGATCTGCCGCGAGGTCGCCGACGCGAAGGTGTTCGCCATCGCCGACTCGGGCTCCTTGGCCACCAGGCCTGCGGTCTTGGCCTGTTTCGGCCAGAACAAGATCCCCTACTTCGGGGCGTTCTACATCCCCGACAAGGTTCGGACGGACTACTACCCGTACATCTACAGCTTCTACTTCCGCGAGCAGGTGTACAAGAACACGGCGTTCGCGCTGCGTGAGCGTGGCTTCTTCGACCCGGCCAAGGGGTTCAAGAAGCTGGGCTTCGTCTACCGCGACTGCAACAAGGAAGCGGTGGACGCGTTTCGCGGATGGCTTCGCGAGGTCGGCGCCACCGACCTCAAGCGGGTGGAGTACAACCTGGGCTGTCCGGCGCTGTTCGCCCTCCAGCCGCAGGTCGACCAGGCGATCGCGAACTTCAAGGCGCAGGGCGTGACCCACGTGACGGGCGCCGACATCACCGCCGACATCACCGACATCACGAACGAGGCACAGGAGGAGAACTTCCACCCCGTCTACGGGTTGCCCGACGAGGCCGTCCAGCAGGTCGCCACTGGGACCCGGGCGCCGAACCCCGACAACATGGTCAACGCGATCATGATCACGCTCAGCGCCGACGGCGAGCAGCAGACACCTGGCGCAGTGCCCTCAGCGGGGACGAAGCGGTGCAACGAGTACCGCCGGGTCGCCGGCCTGAAGCCCGTCTACGAGGTCCCGGCCGCCGCCGGGCACGCGTGCGACCAGCTGTGGATGCTGCAGGGCGCGGCCAACAACGCACCCCAGCTCTCGGCCGCCGGCTTGCAGGCCGGCCTGCAGCGAACCGCGTCGATCGACTTCTCGTACCCGCAGGGCCCGAACGACTTCAAGGCCGCCCGCACGACGACCGGCGGCCAGTTCTGGCGGGTGGTCCAGTTCATGGGCGACTGCAAATGCTGGCGAGTCGTCCAAAGCGAGTTCCGCCGCGGCTTCGGCATCTGAGCGACATCGACAAGCCGGTGCGCAGGCTCATCACTGGTCTGGATGACGCGGGCCGATCCTGTGTCGTCGAGGAGGGACCACTGCCGTTCGGCTCGACGGAGGTTGGCGTTCCGTTAGCGATCGTGTTCTCGACCGAGCAGAGCCCGCCACCGGCTCGGCTGACCATCGCTGGCGCGCGGGACCCGACGGCTGCCGACTGAGCGTGCAGATGTTCGGCACTCCCCCGCCAGCTCTACAAGGGTCGAATCAGGCGTAGGTCACCGAACGTCAGCCGCCGGGGATGACGAGGTCGACGGCGCGAGTGGCGTGGGCGCCGACCTTCGCAGCGTTCGTCGACCGGATCGACACGTCATGGCCGACGGCCTTGGCCCGCAGCGCACCGACCGTGCAGCTCTCGCGCCCACCGAGGACCGAGAACGGGTCGAAGGAGAAGTGACGCATCGCGTTGCCATGCGTCATGCGGTCGACGTCGTTGTCGCTGATGTCGATGCCGTCGAAGTGCTCCCAGAGCTGCTCGGGGGCGAAGGGCCACGTCGAGTCCGAGTGCGGGTAGTCGCACTCCCACATCACGTTGTCCATGTTCAGATACTTGCGGTTGGCGACACCGAAGCGATCGTCGATGAAACACGTCAGCACCCGCTCCGCGAACACCCCACTCGGCAGCCTGTCGCCGAAGTCCTGACCGGTCCACAGGTGGTGCTGACGGTACTGGTAGTCGATCCGCTCGAGGAAGTACGGGATCCAGCCGATGCCGCCCTCCGACAGCGCCACCTTCACATCGGGGAACTTGCGGAACAGCGGCGACCAGATGAGGTCGGCGGCGGCCTGCACGATGTTGATCGGCGTCAGGGTGATGAGGCAGTCGATCGGCGCGTCCTGCGACGTGATCACCATGGACGAGGACGACCCGATGTGCATGCACACGACGACCTGCTCGTCGCTGCACGCCTGCCAGAACGGGTCCCAGTGGTCCGAGTGGATGCTCGGCCAGCCGAGCTTCGACGGGTTCTCCGAGAACGTCACCGCGTGCGCGCCCTTCGCCGCCGTGCGGCGGACCTCGGCGGCGAGGACCTCGGGATCCCAGATGGCGGGCAGCGAACACGGGATGAAGCGGCCGGGGCGACGGCCGCACCAGTCGTCGATGTGCCAGTCGTTGTACGCGCGGACCATCGCCAGGGCGACGTCCTTGTCCTCGGTTCGCGCGAAGAGCTGGCCGCAGAACTGGGGGAACGACGGGAAGCAGAGCGAGCCGAGGACGCCGTTGGCGTCCATGTCCTTGACCCGCTCGTCAACGTCGTAGCAGCCCGCTCGGAGCTCGGCGAAGGAGGTCGGCTCCATGCCGTACTCCTCCTTCGGCCGTCCCGCGACGGCGTTCAGGGCGACGTTCGCGATCTCGACGCCCTCATAGACCCACGCGTTCGTGCCGTCGTCGCGGGTGACGAACTTCGGCGCCAGGTCCTGGTACTTCTTCGGCAGACGACCCTCGAACACATGGGGAGGCTCGACCACGTGGTCGTCGACGCTGACGAGCACCATGTCCTGAATGTCCATCGTTGCCTCCTCAGGATCTAACAGGTGCGTCACGAGCGTAGTCCCGGCGAGATCCGCCTGCAGAACGCGTCGAAGGAGCTTGCGCCACGCCGGATCAGCGAGCGGAGATGTGCTGATCCCGCGCAAACGCGTTGACCGTTCGTGACCGATGTTCACCGACGAGCTGAGGACTTGCTGAGGACCAGCGCACCTCGCGCCTACGAGAAGGTGCAGGTCAGAGGCTGTTTCGTCTAGCGCTTCCGGCTTCCCCGCCTACAGGCCGGCTCACCGTCACCACACAGCCCGTGCGCGCGATCTGCTGGCGTTCGACCCGCTGGTGGGGGAAGACTGCGGCCCATGGTTGGGGTCATCGACAGCGATCAACACCTCTACGAGCCTCGCGGGATGTGGGCCGACCACATCGATCCCGCGCAGCGCGATGAAGCGCTCGAGCTCGTCGATGACGAGCGCGGCTACACATGGGTCACCTGGCGCGGGCAGCGCCTCGAGCTGGCCGACGTGCACCTGCCCGGCAACGTCAAGAGCAACGGTGACCATCGTCGGCACCTGCGCGCCGGTGAGCCGTCGTCGTACGTGTACGACGAGGTGTTGCCCGACTCGTATTGGAGCCCGAGCGCGCGCGTTCGATGGCTCGACGATGTAGGGCTCGATCAAGCCGTCTGCTTCCCGAACTTCGGCCTGCTGTGGGAGCGACGACTTTCGTCGTCACTCCCCGCACTGACGGCGAACATGGCGGCGTGGAATCGGTGGTGCGCGGCGATCGTCAGCGAATCCCGCGGCCGGCTGCACCCGGTGGCACACCTCACGTTGCGCGACGGCGAGTGGGTGGAGTCGCAACTCGCAGAGCTCGACGCGGCCGGCGTGCACCTGGCGATGATCGCCCCTGCCCCGGTCGACGGAGGACCGCTCAGC